>NZ_JBHIKW010000006.1:0-310249 GCF_042138895.1 Cedecea selenatireducens
CTGTAGCTAATCCTTCATAATAGAGGGTATTTTGTGACGACTCTATCGCTGTACTTTCACTCCCCAGAGGATCGCGATGAGAACAAACTTACTGCGGGAACCACTGATTGCTAATCTTCTGGTAAGTCCCGTCTGCTTTAATTGCCGCCAGCGCATCGTTGAGTTTCTTCAGCAGCGCCTGATTATCCGGGCGAACCGCAATCCCTAAACCGGTGCCAAAGTACTGCGCGTCGGTCACATGCTCGCCCACGGTAGCCAGCTGCGGGTTGGTTTTCAGCCATTCGTTCACTACGGCGGTATCGCCGAACACGCCATCGATACGGCCATTTTTCAGGTCAATGATCGCGTTCTGGTAGCTGTCATAAGAGACGGTTTTGATCTCAGGATGTTTATCCTGCAGATATTTCTGGTGCGTGGTGCCGTTTTCCATCCCGATGCGTTTGCCCTTAAGGTCGTCCAGCGACGTAAACTGGCCTTTTTTCGCAATCACCACCGCCGAGTTGGCATAGTACGGGTTGGTAAAGGCGACCTGCTTTGCACGCTCCGGCGTGATGTCCATACCGGAAATGACCGCATCGTATTTGCGGAACTTCAGCGATGGGATAAGGCTGTCGAAGGCGTGGTTGGTGAAGGTACATTCAGCCTGCATTTGTTTGCATAGCGCTTTCGCCAGATCGATATCGAAACCGACGATCTGATTGCTGGCGTCCAGAGATTCAAAAGGAGGATATGTTGCCGAAGATCCGAAGCTGATTTTTTCCGCTGCAGCCGCGCCAAATGCGGTTGTAGCCAGGATTGCGGCTAACAGTAACTTTTTCATGCGTGTTGCTCCCGTCTGTCAATATTGTTTTAAATCGTCGTTTCCCGACGTCAAACAACCATGCCAAAATGTGAATTTATATGCAATAAAAATGTATAATTATATTTATTTGGGCGTAAAAAAAGCGGGGTTTTCCCCGCTTTCCTATTAACCTTTCTAGCTTCGGTGCTCGAAGGCCAGCGCCCGGCGTTCGATAAAGCGCATCAGCAGTGTGAGAAGTCCGTTAACAATAAGGTAGACCAGCCCGGCTGCGCCAAAAACGGCCACATCATAGGTACGTCCGTACAGCAGCTGCCCGTAGCCCATCACTTCCATCAGCGTGATGGTGTAGGCAAGCGAGGTACTTTTAAAGACCAGCACTACTTCGTTTGAATAGGAAGAGAGCGCACGCTTGAAGGCATACGGCAGCAGGATAGCCAGCGTGTCTTTCTTGCTCATCCCCAGAGCGCTACAGGACTGCCATTGGCCTTCAGGAATGGCTCTGATAGCGCCGTAAAATAGCTGCGTGGTGTACGCGGCGCTGTTGAGCGACAGCGCAATCAAGGCGCACAGCCAGGGTTCGGAAAGCAGATGCCACAGCACCGGATAGTGCTGAAGCGACGGGAACTGCCCCGGCCCGTAGTAAATGAGGAAGATTTGCACCAGCAGCGGCGTGCCGGTAAACAGCGTGATGTAGACGCGCACAATGTGCACCAGCCCCGGCGTTTTCAGCGTCAGAACGATGGTGAACAGCAGCGACAGCACGAGCGCTACGGCAATAGAAGCGGCGGTGAGCGTCAGGCTGGTGTGCAGACCTTTCATCAGCTCCGGTAAGTACTCGAGCATCAGTCAGGTCTCCGTTCAAAGCGCGTGGCGCGCAGGTCGATACGTTTCAGGATGTACTGGCTCAGCAGGGTGATAACCAGGTAAATTGCCGCGGCAATCACGTACCAGGTAAACGGCTCCTGGGTGCGGGTGGCAATGCTTTTAGTTTGCAGCATCAGGTCGTTCACGCTGATAAGCGACACCAGGGCGGTGTCTTTCAGCAATACCAGCCACTGGTTACCCAGACCCGGCAGCGCGTGGCGCCACATCTGCGGCATCACCAGCCGGAAGAAAATCGCGGTTTGGGATAACCCCAACGCCTGGCCTGATTCCCATTGCCCAACCGGCACCGCTTTCAGCGCGCCGCGCAGCGTCTGCGACGCATAGGCGGAATAGAGCAGGGAGAGGGCAATCACGCCGCAGAGGAACGGGCTGACGTCAAAGTTCTCAATCTCCATTTTGACCGGAATCGCGGCAAAACCGAGGTTAATGGTAAAGCCGTCAGAGAGCATCAGCAGCAGCTGGGAGGAGCCGAAGTAGATAAACAGCACCACCAGAATTTCAGGCAGGCCACGGAAAAGCGTGACCAGCCCTGAGCCAATCCATGCCAACGGGCGCCATTTGGCGGACTCCCAGACGGCAAAGATCATCGCCAGCACGAGGCCGACTATCAGGGCACAAACGGCAAGGCCGACGGTCATCCCGGCGGCGCTTGCTAATGGAAACAATTCGTTCATCGAGTCGATTACTTCTGGAACCATTTGTCGTAGATGGCTTTGTAGGTGCCATCTTGTTTCACTTTATCCAGCGCGGCGTTGAATTTGCTCTGCAGGTCAGTGTTGCCCTGGCGCAGGGCGATGCCGAGGCCGGTGCCGAAGTAATCTTTGTCGGTCACTTTATCACCCACGGCAACCAGTTCCGGGTTGGCTTTCAGCCATTCGGTCACCACGGCGGTATCGCCGAAGACGGCATCAATACGGCCGTTCTGCAGATCAAGCTTAGCGTTCTGATAGCTGTCATAAGGCACGGTGGTGATTTCCGGGTGCTTATCGGTGATGTATTTCTGGTGCGTGGTCCCGTTCTGGATACCCACTTTCTTGCCTTTCAGCGCGCTGATATCAGCGTTCTTGCCCTTCACGCCAACAAACAGCGCGGAGTTGTCATAGTAAGGCTTGGTGAACAGCACCTGTTTTTCACGCTCAGGCGTGATGTCCATCCCCGCCATTACCGCGTCAATACGGCGGAATTTCAGGCTTGGGATCAGGCTGTCGAACGCCTGATTGGTAAAGGTACAGGTGGCATCGATCTGTTTGCACAGGGCGTTAGCCAGGTCAACGTCAAAGCCGACGATCTTGTTGTTGGCGTCGATAGACTCAAACGGAGGGTAAGAGGCTTCGGTAGCAAAACGGATAGTCTGTGCGGCGGTAGCAGAAAGGCTCAGAGTGGCTAAAAGAGTGGCCAGCAAAACTTTTTTCATTGTCGTTTTCCCGTTCAACATCAGTGAGAGAGATAGAATTTAAACGCATCGGTTTGCGGGTTAGCAAAGCAGCTGGCATCACCTTGTTCGATGATGTGGCCGTTTTCCATATACACCACGCGGCTGGCGGTTTTACGCGCCACTTCTACTTCATGGGTCACGATGACCTGAGTAATGTTGGTTTCCGCCAGCTCGCGAATAATGCTGACGATCTGCGCGGTGATTTCCGGGTCGAGGGCGGCAGTAGGCTCATCAAACAGCAGAATCTGCGGCTCCATCATCAGTGCGCGGGCAATAGCCACGCGCTGCTGCTGACCGCCGGAAAGGTGCAGCGGATAGCGATCCATATACGGCTTCAGGCGCAGGCGTTCAAGCAGCTTATCGGCGCGTTCGCGGGCTTTATCTTTACTTAAGCCCAGCACGCGGCACGGCGCTTCAATCAGGTTTTGCAGCACGGTGAGGTGCGGCCACAGATTGTATTGCTGGAAGACCATGCCGACGTTCTGGCGCAGTTCGCGAATCGCTTTGTCGCCGGGGGCTTTGGAGAAGTCGA
Organism: Cedecea selenatireducens; assembly: GCF_042138895.1. Lineage (NCBI taxonomy): Bacteria > Pseudomonadati > Pseudomonadota > Gammaproteobacteria > Enterobacterales > Enterobacteriaceae > Cedecea > Cedecea selenatireducens. The sequence continues at coordinate 3,655 of NZ_JBHIKW010000006.1, forward strand.
AATTATTGCCTGCGATGCTGAGTTTGCCGGAACGCGGCATCTCGAGCAGGTTAAGCACGCGCAAAAGTGAACTCTTGCCGGCGCCGCTTGGGCCCAGCAATACCAGCGTCTCACCCTGCGGGCAATGTAGTGTGATGTCGAACAGCGCCTGATGGGCACCGTAAAAGCAATTAATGCTGTCTAGTTGAATACTCATGCGCTGAAGTTGAATAGCAATTGAGGCCGCAAAGGGTACCTTTAACAGAATAGTTATGCAATCTTTGTGCGTTAAAACTTAAAAATAACTGCTTTCATGGCGTAAAGTTAGCACAAAATAGCGAGGCGGGTGGTGGCTAAGTATAAAAAACCGCATTCCCTGAAAATGCCAGACTATTTACAGGGGTTACGTTTTTTCCACCCGCATAGCGTAAGCCAAAATTGCCGCTATTTCCCTTCAACCGCCTGCCGCAGCGTGCCGGTTGGCGCGTGGCTTGCTGCACCGAGATAACGCACATCGTCCACCGCCCAGCACTGGCCTTCGCGCACCATCAGCACTTCATCTTTCCAGGTCTGGCTGCCGCGAGTGAGCTCGACCCGCAGCGGAAGATTGCGCGCGTCGGTATTAGGGATAGTTGACGCAGAGGCAACGCTTGCTTTATCTGGCCCTTCGGACTGGCTGGAGAAGATATCGCTGCGGGTAAACGCGTTTTGTGCGGCCGGTGAGGTGCTGGATTTTTGCAGCAGCTGGAGCAGGGAATCACTCAGGTAAGGCCGCAGCGCGGCGACGGAACTCAGGCCTTCACCTTTGTGGGCGATGCGGTAGTCATAGAACTGCTGAGCGACGTCATCCGGGCCGCCGCTGACGCAGGGGCCGCTGCGGGTGCCGATGTCTTTAAAGGCTGGCGTTACGGTAGTACAGGCCGACAGAACCAGCGCACAGGGGAGAAGAGCCAAAGCTGAGCTGCGCATTTTTATTTCCTTATTTTCTCAGGAGGACTACCTTAGCATAGCGTATTGGCTCAAAATCGCGTGGCGATTGCCGGGCTAACATGTTGATGGCAAAGAGAGGAGAACGAGATGCAGTTTACAACGACGCCGGGCCTGGAAGGCCACATCATTACTGAATACTGCGGTGTAGTGACCGGGGAAGCTATCCTGGGGGCTAATATTTTCCGCGATTTTTTTGCCGGGGTTCGCGACATCGTCGGCGGGCGTTCCGGTGCTTATGAAAAAGAATTACGTAAAGCGCGGGATATCGCGTTCCGCGAAATTCAGGAGCAGGCCGAAAGCCTGGGGGCTAATGCGGTAGTCGGGATAGATATCGATTACGAAACCGTGGGTAAGGACGGCAGTATGCTGATGGTTTGCGTCAGCGGCACGGCGGTGAAAACACGGAAATGAAAGCCAGGATCTTAGCGCTTGCCCTGGCGCTGCTGCTGGCGGGCTGCGCCGGCCAAAAAGGGATTGTCGATCGGGGCAGCTTTAAAGTAGACACCAGACACCAGGCTCAGGCCGCTTATCCACGGGTGAAAATCCTGGTTATCCACTACACCGCGGATGATTTTTCAGGGTCGCTCTCCACGCTCACAGATCGTAACGTCAGCGCTCACTATCTGATTCCGGCTAAGCCACCGCTGTCCGGTGGGAAACCCGTTGTCTGGCAGCTGGTGCCAGAAGAACAGCTGGCCTGGCACGCGGGGATAAGCTTCTGGCGAGGCGCTACGCGCATCAATGATACTTCCGTGGGGATTGAGCTGGAAAACCAGGGCTACACGCGAATCGGGGGCGTTCAGCGCTTCTATCCGTTCAGCCAGCCGCAGATTGCGGTACTTGAAGATTTAGCGAAGCAGATTGTTGCGCGCTATAACATCGCGCCGCAGAATGTGGTGGCTCACGGAGACATTGCCCCGCAGCGCAAGGTTGACCCGGGTCCGCTGTTCCCCTGGAAGCACTTTGCGGAAAAAGGGATTGGCGCATGGCCAGATGCGGCGCGGGTGGCATTTTATCTCAATGGCCGTGGCCCTTATCAACCGGTGGATAAGGCGGAGCTGTTGGATTTACTTTCCCGCTATGGCTACGAAGTGTTGCCGGGCATGACCGATGCGCAGCAGAAAAGGGTGATTACCGCCTTCCAGATGCATTTCCGCCCGGCGAATTATAGCGGCGAAGCGGATGCAGAAAGCCAGGCGATAGCCGAAGCACTCCTGGAGAAATACGGGCAGGGCTAGCCGCGGTGCAGCGTGCCGTGATCTTTAAGCCACAGCGCGGTGCGCCGAATGCCTTCATCAAGGGTGATGATAGGCTGGTAGCCCAGCTCCGTTTCCGCTCGTGTTGTATCCAGGGTCAGATCGAAGTTCAGCTTGGAGACGCCGTAGTGCGTGAGCACCGGTTCTTTGGCCGATTTATTGCCAAAGTGCTCCAGGCTGCGGGCGATGATGTCCAGCATCGGGTACGGCACCGAGCGGATGCGGCATTTGATGCCCAGCTCGTCGATAAGCTTCTGCACGATGGTCCGCAGCGGGCGAGCTTCCATGTTGGTGATGTTGTACGCGCGGCCGGACGGTAAGTTCTGTTGCTGCGTCGCCAGCCACATCGCATGCACCGCGTTTTCCAGATAGGTCATATCCACCAGCGCATCGCCGCCGCGCGGCAGCAGCACGCTCCCGTAGTGGCGCATCATCTGCACCAGGCGCGGGAAAAACACTTTGTCGTGCGGCCCGAACAGGCTTTGCGGGCGCAGGATGGTGAAGCGGGTGTTCGGGTTGGCCTGCGCCAGTAGCTGAATAACCTCTTCGCTGGCGGCTTTGCTGCGGGCAAATTCGTTGGCAAAGCGCACCGGGCGGAAATCTTCGCTGATGTTGCGGTGGTGGTGGTAGTCGAAGTAGAGCGACGGCGACGAGATGTGAATAAAGTCGCGCACGCCCCAGGCCACGGCCCATTCGCCCAGGCGGCGGGTGGCGCGGACGTTGGCGAGGTCAAAGGCCTGCTGGGTTCCCCACGGCGAGGTAAAGCTGGAGCAGTGCCACAGCGTGTCGACATCCGCGAGCATCACTTTAGCCTGGGAAGAGACCAGCTCCGTCAGGTCGGCATGGACAAATTCTGCGCCCATCTTTTGCAGCAGCTTGCCCATCGCTTCGTTGCGCCCGGTTGCCCGGACGCTGACGCCCCTGGCGCGTAAATATTCGACCGCGTTTCGGCCTAAACCGCTGGTTGCGCCGGTGACCAGTACCTTCATGTGACCAACTCGTTATATTTGAGATTAACGCTGCGCATTTTTCCGTGAAACGGCAGCGCATGCAATGGGAATACTGAAAGATTAAGAGCTAACATCTCTTTTTGATCGAGTTTTGTTCCGCTAAATGAACAATTCGCCGCGCCATTCCCTTAAAGATAAATAAATGGGCGGGGATCATCACCAGCCAGTAGAGCAAACCGGCGCAGCCGTGAGGATGCCACCAGGCCCTGACGTCGAGCGTGCGCTGGTTGCCGTCATCCTGCAATGTGAAGGAAAGCCGCCCGAGCCCCGGCGCTTTCATGCCGAACAGCAGCGTCAGCTCTTTTTCCGGCTCGGCAATAATCACTTTCCAGCTATCCACGGTGTCGCCCACTTCCAGCATGGCTTTTTCAGGCCGCCCTTTAGCAAGCCGATGCCCGACCAGCAAATCCATCAGCGCGCGGGTCTTCCACAGGGCATTGCCAAAAAAGTAGCCTTCTTTGCCGCCGAGCTGGTTAATGACCTGCCACAGTGAACGGAGATCGGCGTGGGTGGTGAGCGTGCAGCCCGCCTGTTTGGCAAAAAAACCGTAATCTGGCCGCCAGCGGGCAAACGCCTGAGCGTCATAGCCCCAGTCCTGCGAGTTGGCGAGCTGGTGTTCGTTCGCCAGCGTCAGGCGTACGGCGTCGTCAAAGCTGATGAGCTGCTGCGGGATGAGCTCTCGCAGGCTGCGGTCATCCGCCAGCAGATCGTGTTCAAGCCCCTGAATCAGCGCTTTGGCGATGCCGGGCGGCACGGAGGTGATGACGTTCAGAAACCACACGGAAATCCAGCTGGTGGGCAGAGGGACGGGAATCAACGGACGACGGCGGCCGCTGATAGCCATAAAGCGCTCAAACTGCTGCTGGTAGCTGAGCACTTCCGGGCCTGCGGCTTCAAACAGGCGGTGGCCTGTCGCAGGATTATCTAACAGCGCGACCAGGTAATGCAGCAGGTTATCCAGGGCAATAGGTGAGGTGCGGGAGCGCACCCAGCGCGGTGGCGTGAGCACCGGCAGGTTGTAAACCATATCACGCATGACCTCGAAGGCCGCCGAGCCTGCGCCAACAATAATTCCTGCCCGCAGTTCGGTGACCGGAACGCCGGAATCGCGCAGGATATCTGCTGTGATTTGCCGCGCCTTCAGGTGTTTCGAATTTGTTTGCCCACTTTTTGCCTGCAATGAACTCAGGAAAATAACCTGCTTGACCGGATGCTCGGTCAGTGCGTCGCGCATGTTCAGCGCCGCCTGGCGTTCGAACTCCAGAAAATCATCGCCGTCGCCCATGCTGTGGATCAGGTAATAAACCGTATCCACGCTTTCCAGCAAGGCACCCAGGCGGTGCGGCCAGTGTAAGTCAACGTGCCGACATTCGACGCCCGGCCACGGCTGCTTTTTCAGCCAGTCAATACGGCGTGCGGCGGCGGTGACGTGATGTCCCGCCGCCACGAGTAAAGGCACCAGGTGCTGGCCAATGTAGCCGCTGGCGCCGAGGACCAGTATCCTTTGGGGTTCTGCCATCGTCCCTGACTCCCGTTAGTTTTGCAGGAAGCTGCGCCAGTGGGCGACGACTTCAGCCAGCTGACTGCGGGTGACGTCCAGATGGGTGACCAGGCGCGTTGCCGGGCCCGCGCTGATGATGATGCCGCGCTCACGCATGTAGGGGCCTAAATCTTCCGCTTCTTCCGCCGTCATGCGCACGAACACCATGTTGGTATCCTGGCGCATTACGTCAACGCCAATTTCACGCAGCTCGCCAGCCAGCCAGTGAGCGTTATCGTGATCTTCTTTCAGGCGCTCAACGTTATTTTTCAGCGCATACAGGCCAGCCGCCGCCAGAATCCCGGCCTGGCGCATGCCGCCACCGGTCATCTTGCGCCAGCGTATGGCACGTTTGATGTACTCTTTACTGCCCACCAGTAGGGAGCCAACCGGCGTGCCCAGGCCTTTCGACAGGCAGATGGTGAAGCTGTCGCAGTAGCGGGTAATGTCTTCCAGCTGGCAGCCATAGGAAACCACGGCGTTGAAGATACGCGCGCCGTCAACGTGCAGCGCCAGGTTGTGCTTGCGGGTGAACTCCCAGGCCTGCTGGAGATATTCGCGCGGCAGCACTTTGCCGTTATGGGTGTTCTCAAGGCTCAATAATTTAGTGCGGGCGAAGTGAATGTCGTCCGGCTTAATTTTGGCCGCCACTTTGTCCAGCGGCAGGGAGCCGTCGCGATCCGCTTCGATAGGCTGAGGCTGAATGCTGCCCAGTACCGCTGCACCACCGGCTTCATAGAGGTAGTTATGTGCGGCCTGGCCAACGATGTACTCTTCGCCACGCTCGCAGTGGCTGAGCAACGCCACCAGGTTAGCCTGAGTGCCGGTAGGTAAAAACAGGGCAGCTTCTTTCCCGCTGATTTTTGCCGCGTACTCCTGAAGCTCGTTAACGGTCGGGTCGTCGCCGTAAACGTCATCTCCGGTCGGCGCGGCCATCATTTGCTCAAGCATGGCGCGGGAAGGGCGGGTAACGGTATCGCTGCGTAAATCGATCATGACGGGTCCTTTATCGAGAGGCTGCGCCCGGACAAGTATCCGGGCGCCTGGGGCAACCTTCTTTTTTACCGGAACCAGTTGGTTTTCGCCAGCTCGATAACTTCATCTCCGCGCCCGCTGATGATGGCGCGCAGCATATACAGGCTGAATCCTTTAGCCTGTTCCAGTTTGATTTGCGGGGGAATAGCCAGCTCGTCTTTGGCGACAACCACGTCCACCAGCACCGGGCCATCCGTACTAAAAGCCTGTTCCAGCGCGGCGTTCAGCTCTTCGGGTTTTTCAACGCGAATGCCGGTGATGCCGCAGGCTTCGGCGATGCGGGCGAAGTTGGTGTCGTGGAGTTCGGTGCCGTCGGTGAGGTAGCCCCCGGCTTTCATCTCCATGGCCACAAACCCCAGCACGCTGTTGTTGAAGACCACTATTTTAATCGGCAGCTGCATTTGCGCGACGGACAGGAAATCACCCATCAGCATGCTGAAGCCGCCGTCGCCGCACATGGCGACGACCTGACGATCGGGGGCGGTGGCTTTTGCGCCCAGCGCCTGCGGCATGGCGTTAGCCATCGAGCCGTGGTTAAACGAGCCCAGCAGACGGCGCCTGCCGTTCATTTTTAGATAGCGTGCGGCCCAGACGGTCGGCGTGCCTACGTCGCAGGTAAAAATGGCATCATCGGCGGCGTAATGGCTGATTTGCTGCGCCAGATATTGAGGGTGGATTGGCTTGCCTTCGGTGGCTTTTGCCAGATCGTCCAGATCCTCACGTGCTTTGCGGTAATTCTCGAGCGCTTTATCGAGGAAGCTGCGATCGGCTTTCTCTTCCAGCATCGGCAGCAGGGCGGCCAGCGTGGCTTTGATATCGCCAATCAGCGCCATGTCGACCTTGCTGTGCGCGCCGATGCTGCCGGGATTAATATCAATCTGGATAATTTTTGCATCCGTCGGGTAGAACGCACGGTACGGGAACTGGGTGCCGAGTAGGATCAGCGTGTCGGCGTTCATCATGGTGTGGAAGCCGGACGAGAAGCCGATTAATCCGGTCATGCCCACGTCATAGGGGTTGTTGTACTCGACATGCTCTTTACCGCGCAGGGCGTGAACAATAGGCGCTTTCAGCGTGGCCGCCAGCTGTACCAGTTCATCGTGGGCGCCGGCACAGCCGCTGCCGCACATCAGGGCGATGTTGTCGTTATAGCGCAGCAGCTGGGCGAGTTTTTTCAGCTCGTCATGATGCGGCACCACGACGGGCTGAGGGGCCGGGTACCAGTGAGTGGTCGCGTTTTCCGGCGCAGGCTTAAGCGCCACGTCGCCCGGCAGGACGACGACCGAAACGCCGCGGTTCAGGATGGCTTTACGCATGGCTATCGCCAGTATCTGCGGGATTTGTTCCGGGTTAGAGACCAGCTCGCAGTAGTGGCTGCACTCGCGGAACAGCTCTTCGGGGTGGGTTTCCTGGAAGTAACCGCTGCCGATTTCGCTTGAAGGAATATGGGCGGCAATAGCGAGCACGGGCACGTGGTTTCGGTGGCAGTCATACAGGCCGTTAATGAGGTGCAGGTTGCCTGGCCCACACGAGCCAGCACAAACCGCAAGCTCTCCGGTAAGGTGCGCTTCTGCCCCGGCGGCGAAAGCGGCAACCTCCTCATGGCGGGTCGGCATCCACTTGATGGTCCCCATACGATTGAGGCTGTCGCTGAGGCCGTTCAGTGAATCGCCGGTGACGCCCCAGATACGTTTCACGCCCGCGCTTTCAAGCGTTTTGGCCAGCCAGGCCGCTACGGATTGTTTCATCGGTTTTCCTTGTCCAGTGTGATAGCGCTTACAAGCTTAGTTCAATTCCACGTAAGGGCAGGTAAAAGCCTCCCTAAAATTAGGGCTATTTGTTGCTGAATATTAAGTGTAAATTATTCTCGTTATCATTTTAAAAGGGTGGCAATTCATATGGTTACTAAAATGTTAAATGCAGTGAATGGCGCACTAAGCAAAGACGATCTGGGCAAATTATTCCTGCGCCTGGCGGTAGGTGGCCTGATGCTGTTTCACGGCCTGCATAAGCTGTTTGGGGGCGTGGGCGGCATTAAAGGGATGCTGGCTGCGCACGGCATACCGGAATTTGTGGCCTACGGCGTGCTGCTGGGTGAGGTGCTTGCCCCGCTGCTGATTATTTTAGGGATCCTGACGCGGCTGTCCGCGATTGGGCTGGTATTCACCATGATCGTGGCGTGGCTGCTGGTGGGCGTGGGGGAAACCTTTATGCTGGATAAAACCGGGGCCTGGGGCATTGAGAGCCTGATGTACTTTTTCCTCGGCGCGCTGGCGATAGTCTTTTGTGGTGCGGGGCGTTACGCGTTTGGCAAGGCTGCCTGGCGGTAGAAAAAGAAGAGGCACCGCGAGGTGCCTTTTCAGATTTAAGCGAGCACCAGGTCGCTCTGAGGATGACAGGAGCAGGCCAGCACATAGCCACTGGCGATTTCCTCATCCGTCAGCGTCATGGTGCTGGAGACGGTGTAGTCGCCTGACACCACTTTCGTTTTACAGCAGCCGCACACGCCTGCGCGGCAGGCGGCATTCACCGGCACGCTGTTGCTTTCGAGCGCGGCAAGCAGCGTACTGCCCACCGGTGAGTAGAACTCACGCATCGGCTGCAGCGTGGTGAACTTCAGGCCGCCCGTTGACGGTGCAGCGGATGGCGTAAAGAACACTTCCTGATAAAACGCCGTTACCCCCAGCGCTTTCACTTCTTTTTCAACCTGGGCCATATAAGGCGCGGGCCCGCAGGTCATTACCGTCCGGCCGGCGATATCCGGCACCGAGGCCAGGATCTCGCGGCTCAGCCGTCCGGCAATAAAGCCTTGAGTAGCATTGTTTTCCGCCACCAGGGTCACCGGGTAATGCCGCCATTCGTCAGCAAAAATCACGTCCTGCGGAGAGCGCACGTTGTAGATAACCTGCACGTCCGCCTGCGGGCGATGCTTTGCCAGCCAGCGGCGCATGGCCATAATCGGCGTGACGCCGCAGCCCGCCGCCAGCAGCAGATAGTGCTCTGACGACAGGTTCTCGCAGCTAAACTCCCCTTGTGCTTCAGACAGCCACAGGTAATCACCCACTTTCACCTCGCCGGTAAGCCAGCCGGAGCCAGCGCCGCCGTCGATGCGCCGCACCGTCAGCGTGATGAATTCGCTGATGCCCGGTGTGGAAGAGAGGGTGTAGGCCCGCAGAGTCTCGCTGCCGTTACGAATGCTCACCAGCGCATATTGCCCGGCTTTGTAAGGGTAGAAGTCGTGATTGATCAGCGACAGCGTCCAGACATCCGGCGTTTCCTGGTGAATATGGTGCACCTGCATACGATACGGGCACAGCGGCGTTGGCATGGTCATGGGGACTCCTTACGCGCTCATTAACTGTTGAATATCTTGCTCAACGGTAGTGATGGCGCGCAGGCCAAATTTCTCGTTCAGCACCGCCAGCAGGTTTGGCGTGAGGAAGCCCGGCGCGGTTGGGCCGGTGACGATATTCGTGACGCCAAGTGAGAGCAGGGTAAGCAGAATGACAATCGCTTTTTGCTCGAACCAGGAGAGCACCAGGCTCAGCGGCAGATCGTTCACCCCGCAGCCCAGTTTCTCTGCGAGCGTCACGGCCAGAATAATCGCCGAATAGGCGTCGTTACACTGGCCCGCATCTACCAGACGCGGCAGCCCTTCGATGTCGCCGAAGTCCAGTTTGTTAAAGCGATATTTCCCGCAGGCCAGGGTCAGGATCAGGCAGTCCTGAGGCACGCTGGTGGCGAAGTCGGTGAAGTAGTTACGTTCGCCACGCGCCCCGTCGCAGCCGCCGACCAGGAAGATGTGGCGCAGTTTTTCACGGCTGACCAGATCGATAAGCGTGTCTGCCGCCCCCAGCAGGGTCTGACGGCCAAAGCCGACGGTGATCAGGTGCTCGATTTCGCTGTACGGGAAGCCCGCCATTTGCTGAGCCTGGGTAATCACCGGGCCAAAGTTGTCGCCTTCCAGGTGGCTGACGCCCGGCCAGCCGACGATGCTGCGGGTCCAGATTCGGTCATCGTACGCGCCCACGGTTGGGTCGATGATGCAGTTGGAGGTCATCACAATCGGGCCAGGGAAACGGGCGAATTCGGTTTGCTGGTTCTGCCAGCCGCTGCCGTAGTTGCCGACCAGATGCTTGAATTTACGCAGCTCTGGGTAGCCGTGCGCCGGCAGCATTTCCCCGTGGGTATAGACGTTCACGCCGGTGCCTTCGGTTTGCTCGAGCAGGTTATAAAGATCCTTCAGGTCATGGCCGGAAATCAGGATGCATTTCCCGGCCACGGGACGCACGTTAACCTGGGTTGGCGTTGGGTGGCCGTATTTACCGGTTTCCCCGAGATCCAGAATGCTCATCACTTTGAAGTTCATCTGGCCGATTTCCATGGAGCAGTCCAGCAGGGCGCCCATGTCCGCAGGCCAGGTGCCGAGCCACGCCATGATTTTATGGTACTGGGCATAGATGTCATTGTCGTACTGGCCCAGCACGTGCGCGTGTTCCATATACGCGGCAGCGCCTTTCATGCCGTACAGGCACAGCAGGCGCAGGCCGAGAATGTCTTCGCCAATGTCGGCTTTATCGCGGTTGGGCGTAAATTCGGCGGCCTGACGCTGAAGCTCCCCGAGGTCGCTGCTGACCAGCTGCAGCTCTGCCATTGGGTTAGTTACGGCTGCCGAAGGACTGATAGCCAGAGTGCGGGCTTTCAGATCTTCACGCATCGTAATTGCTTCGCGGGCATAGCCTACGATGCGGGCGGAGTCGAAGTTGACGTTGGTCAACGTAGAGAAGAAGGCGCGTGGGGCAAAGTTATCAATTTCGTGGTCGATAATACCGCGTTCACGAGCGGCGACCGCCCAGGCGGAAAGCCCCTGCAATGTCGCAATCAGCAGGTCCTGCAGGTCGGAAGTCTGGGCCGTTTTACCGCAAACGCCCTGGGCATAGGCACAGCCATCGCCGGCCGGGGTACGGATGGTCTGTTCACATTGCACACAAAACATGATCTCACCTTAAAGTTATATTTTAAATACATGTTTAAGGTTAGGCCTCAGCAGAACAGGTTTAAAGGACTTTTTGGCGCAACTTAAAGGGAGATTGATATAGCTCAACTTTGGCGGCAGCAGGCTACCGCCAGAGAGGTATCAGGAGGCGAAGAAGGCCATCAGCAGCGGCGTCAGCAGGCTAAGAATAAAGCCGTGCACGATGGCGGCAGGCACAATTTCCACGCCGCCGCTGCGCTGCAGAACCGGCAGGGTAAAGTCCATCGAGGTCGCACCGCAAAGGCCAAGCGCCGTAGAGCGGCTGCGGCGAACCAGGGCCGGGATCAGCATAATCGCCAGCAGTTCGCGCACCAGGTCATTAAAGAAGGTGGCGCTGCCGATAACCGGCCCGTAAGACTCGGTCATCAGGATCCCGGACAGCGAGTACCAGCCAAACCCGGAAGCCATGGCCAGGCCGGTCTTGATCGGCAAGCCGAGAATCATGGCGTTTATCACCCCGGCGACCATCGAGCTCAGGACGACCACGACGGCGACTATCATACCGCGACGGTTGAGGACGATTTGCTTGATGGTCATGCCGCTGTTACGCAGCTGAATACCGACCAGCAGCAGCAGGAAGATAAGCGTGTATTCGCTTGCCTCGGTGGCATGTTGCAGTACTTCGAACCCGCTCAGCCCCAGCAGGAAACCGAGGGCGACCACGCCGCAAAGCTGCAAAGACTCCAGCGCCATCGCCAGGCGTGATGGCAGTTTTTCCTGTTTATGTTGGTGCCGCCAGGGCAGAGAACGTTCCAGCAGTAAAAGGCCGGCTACGTTACACAGCATAATCACGGCCACGCTGATGACAGAGTAATGCAGGATGGTCAGCAGATTGCTGGCGAGGTTATCGAGAAACGCCAGGCTAATGCCCATCAGGAACAGGATCACGTAAACAATCCAGCTCAGCAGGCGGTTAATAAGCTTAAGCAGGTGAGTTTGTTTCAGTGGGATCAGGTAGCCGGCGATCAGCGGCACCAGGATAATAAGCAATCCTGAGAGCATGGGTGGGACAGTCCTTGTAGTTAAAATGTTACGACGGATGTCACACTACCGAAAGAAAGGAAACGAGTCGAGTAGAGACGAAGAAAAAGGTTTACGCGGGAGAGGATGGGGGAAATGGCAGGCTCACCGGGGTAAGCCTGCATAATGACTTAGCTACGTTTTTCCAGCAGCGTACGATAAATAACGCCGCCCAGGATCCCACCAATAATTGGCATGACCCAGAATAACCACAGCTGATCCAATGCCCAACCGCCCTGGAAAATAGCGACTGCGGTACTGCGCGCCGGGTTTACAGAAGTGTTGGTGACTGGAATGCTAATCAGGTGAATTAAGGTTAATGCCAGACCAATGGCAATCGGGGCAAAACCTGGGGCTGCGAATTTGTCCGTAGCGCCATGAATAACAATTAAGAAACCACAGGTTAATACGATTTCAATAACAATGGCGGACAGCATGGAATATCCACCCGGTGAATGTTCACCGTAGCCGTTGGAGGCAAAACCGCTGGCCGCAGCATCAAAGCCGGTTTTACCGCTGGCGATTAAATACAGAATACCCGCAGCAACAATACCGCCAATGACCTGGGCAATGATGTAGCCAATCACTTCTTTTGCCGGGAAGCGACCACCGGCCCACAGGCCAAGGGTAACCGCGGGGTTAAAGTGCCCGCCAGAGATATGACCGACGGCAAATGCCATGGTCAGCACGGTTAAACCAAATGCCAGTGCCACACCCACGAAACCAATGCCTAATTCAGGGAATGCTGCCGCTAATACCGCGCTACCGCAGCCACCAAATACCAGCCAGAATGTCCCGAAGAACTCGGCTGCTAATTTTCTAAACATAACCACCTCTTCTAAAAGCAAGAAACAACTTACGGCTCACGCGCTAAATCACACGAACCCGATTGTCGCTAATTCACCGTCATTAAGTGAATGACGAAAGTAATATTAAATACGCGTTAATATTAGGTATTTCGCCAATTCGCCACCAGCACAATAAATTCCTGTTTTTTGATTTAGGGCAATGAGGTGTTATTCCTTTTATGAGGAGAGGTGTCGGAAGTATAGATTATCTTTGAATGAAGTAAGAATATTCTGGATAACAAAAAATAGCTCCCCAGCATGAATTGATTATGATAATTGCGGCGTGTTTTATCCCTTAACGCTTTGACATCGTGTAGTTACATTGCTCTCCCGCTTGCCGCTATACTCGAAAAGAACGATGGAATTTAAGGCGGATGCACAGGAGGCGGTATGTTTCTCGAGCGGGTTGAGGTTGTTGGCTTTCGTGGTATTAACCGTTTGTCGTTAATGCTTGAGCAAAACAATGTGCTGATTGGCGAAAACGCCTGGGGTAAATCGAGCCTGCTGGATGCGCTGACGCTGCTGCTTTCTCCGCACCGGGAGCTGTACCATTTTGTACGCGAGGATTTCTATTTTCCACCGGGTGAGATGCACGGGCGTGAAAGCCATCTGCATATTATTCTGACGTTTCGTGAGGCGGCACCTGGCCACCATTTAGGACGGCGATACAGGAATCTCGCTCCGGTCTGGATTGCCGGTAGCGACGGATTTCATCGTATCTATTATCGCCTGGAAGGGGAGCTTGGGGATGAAGGGACGGTACTCACGCTCCGCAGTTTTCTCAACGCTCACGGCCAGCCGCTGACGCTGGATAATATCGACGAAATGGCGATGCACATTACGCGCCTGAATCCTGTCCTGCGGCTCAGGGACGCCCGCTTTATGCGGCGGCTACGCAATGGCGGGATGCCCGAAATGCCGGATACGGAGCTGACGGCGCGCCAGCTGGATTTTCTGGCGCGGGAGCTGGTGTCGAGACCGCAAAACCTCACCGACGCGCAGCTACGGCAGGGACTTTCGGCCATGGTGCAGCTGCTGGAGCACTATTTTTCTGAACAGGGCGCGGTGGCTCATCAGCGCCTGATGCGGCGACGTTCCCATGATGAGCAGCGCAGCTGGCGCTATCTGGATGTGATCAACCGAATGATCGACAAGCCGGGCAGCCGTTCGCACCGCATGATCCTGCTGGGCATGTTTTCTACCTTGCTGCAGGCGAAGGGCAGCATTGCGCTCGATCGCGATGCCCGTCCGCTTCTGCTGGTGGAAGACCCGGAAACACGCCTGCACCCGATCATGCTGTCTGTCGCCTGGCATCTGCTCAATCTGCTGCCGCTGCAAAAGATCACCACCACAAATTCCGGCGAATTACTCTCGCTGACGCCGGTTGAGCATGTGTGTCGCCTGGTGCGTGAATCTTCGCGCGTGGCGGCATGGCGATTAGGGCCGGGCGGCATGAACGCGGAAGACAGCCGGCGAATTGCTTTCCATATTCGTTTTAACCGCGCCTCTTCCCTCTTTTCCCGCTGCTGGCTGCTGGTGGAAGGTGAAACCGAAGTGTGGGTGATGAACGAACTGGCGCGACAGTGTGGGCACCATTTTGATGCCGAAGGCGTGAAGGTGATTGAATTCGCCCAGTCCGGCCTGCGCCCTCTCATTAAGTTCGCCCGGCGCATGGGCATTGAGTGGCACGTGCTGGTCGACGGCGATGACGCCGGTAAAAAATACGCCGCCACGGTTCGCGGCCTGCTGGATAACGATCGCGACCAGGAACGCGATCATCTTACGGCGCTTCCGGCTCTGGATATGGAGCACTTTATGTATCGGCAGGGGTTTTCAGACGTGTTTCATCGCGTGGCACAGCTGCCCGATAACGTGCCGATGAATTTGCGCCGGATTATTACCAAGGCTATTCATCGTTCGTCAAAGCCGGATTTAGCCATTGAGGTGGCGCTGGAGGCGGGGCGTCGCGGCGTGGATGCGGTTCCACCGCTGTTTCGTAAAATGTTTTCCCGGGTGCTTTGGCTGGCTCGTGGCCGGGCGGATTAACGCCCGGCTCGCCATTCGGGTTTAGAAGTGGCTGTTGATATTGCTCATCATGCCGTCCAGAAGCTCATAGCGGCGGCGGTATTCCGCACGTTTTTTGCTCGCAATATCTTCCAGTGGTTTGCGCTCAACGCTGGACGGCAGGGCAAACAGGCCGTCGGCGCGCAGCTCGCCGCTCATGGATTTCCAGAAACTGTCATAGTCAGCGTGTAGGCTGTCTTTTTTCTTCTTCTCATAGCGCCAGGAGCGGTAGATATGCGTGCTGTTGCTCACCGCCAGAATGCGTTCCGCGTCGAGAAGCTTCGCCAGTTCACAGGCCACTTCAAGCAGAATGCGTTTCGGGAACAGGCCGTGGCAGGCTTTGGTCGCAGCCTGAATTGCTTCATGAGGAACCCAGGGTTTTGCCCCTTGCAGGCAGCCTATGAAGAGGGTGTTTTTACCTTCAAACTGGTTGAGGGTGAAGGTAATGCGCGCCAGCGGAACGCCGTCTTCATTACAGAAGTTCAGGAATGCTTCCCCTTCCTTGCCTTCGATATCATGGGAGGTAAGGTCGATAAACATCAGTTCGTTGTTCTTGCCCACCAGCGTTGCCAGGCGGTAGCCTTCGGTAGCGAAATGCCCGTGGAGCAGCTTCTTCGGCATCTTCTCGGCAATTTTTTGGTAGTGGTAACCGATGGTGTCACGCGTATGCTTGCGGTTAAGCGGCAGCGCGAGGTAAGGGCGATGCAGGCGGCAAGGCAGCCCCGGCTGAGCGTTTAGCATGCTGGCGAGGTGCGGCTGGCTGGCAAGATTATTCATCAGGCTGGCGGTATGCACAGGCATCGCCAGTGAGCGCAAAATAAACTTGCGGCGATAAGCCTTCTTACTCCAGGATGCTCCCGGCTGCCACTCACCTGTTGCTAAAGAAAGGAAGAGTTTCCAGCCCGTTTGAGGCAGGGTTTCGGTGATTTGGGTGGCAGCGATCTGGGACATAATTAAAACCTGAATTCGACTAAGATGGCGCTATTTCAGCACGCCGGATATCAACCGACATTCAATCACTGTTACACTTCTTCACATTGTGCAGTTTGTTTAAGATTTGTTTAATCATGCTTTGTCTATTTCAGGACTTATATGAAACTTAAGGGAAAATTCAAAAAACGTTACTGGCTCTACGCGCTATTAGTGGTGATATTTTTCCTCTGGCTATGGCAGTTTTTGCATGCGCCAACCCCGCAATACCAGACGATGATTGTGCGTAAGGCTTCTCTCCAGCAAAGCGTTCTGGCTACCGGAAAGCTTGATGCCGTGCGCAAGGTTGACGTGGGTGCGCAGGTGAGCGGGCAGTTAAAAACGCTGTCGGTGAGCATTGGCGATAAAGTGAAAAAAGATCAGCTTCTGGGGGTTATCGATCCGGAACAGGCGGAAAACCAGGTTAAAGAGGTGGAGGCCACGCTGATGGAACTGCGGGCGCAACGCATGCAGTCCGAAGCCGAAAGCAAGCTTGCCGCAGTAACGCTTTCTCGTCAGCAGGCGCTGGCGAAGACCCAGGCTGTATCACGTCAGGATCTGGATAAGGCAGCAACCGATCTGGCGGTCAAACAGGCGCAGATTGGTACCATTGATGCACAAATCAAGCGTAATCAGGCCTCACTCAGCACCGCGAAAACGAATCTTGAATTTACCCGCATTGTTGCCCCAATGGCGGGCGAAGTGACGCAAATAACGACGCTGCAGGGGCAAACCGTGATTGCCGCTCAGCAGGCGCCGAATATCCTGACGCTGGCGGATTTAAGCACCATGTTGGTGAAGGCGCAGGTGTCCGAAGCCGATGTGATTCACCTTAAGCCGGGCCAGAAAGCCTGGTTCACCGTGCTGGGAGACCCGATGACCCGCTATGAAGGCGTGCTTAAGGATATCCTGCCGACGCCGGATAAGGTCAACGAGGCTATCTTCTACAATGCGCGTTTTGAGGTGCCGAATCCGAAAGGCATTCTGCGTCTCGATATGACCGCGCAGGTGCATATTCAGCTGGGTGGCGTAAAAGATGTGCTGACCATTCCGCTGGCCGCGCTGGGCGAACCGATTGGTGATAATCGCTATAACATCACCGTGCTGCGCAACGGCGAAACGAAAGTGCGTGAGATAACCATCGGCATGCGTAACGACACCCAGGTTCAGGTCGTGAACGGGCTGGAAGAAGGCGAAGAGGTGGTGACTGGTCGCGCCAACGCCGGGAGCAGCAAATGACGGCGCTGCTTGAGCTAAAGGATATTCGTCGTAGCTATCCCTCCGGTGAAGAGCAGGTGGAGGTGCTGAAGGGCATCAGCCTGACGATTGAGGCCGGGGAAATGGTGGCGATTGTCGGTGCATCCGGCTCCGGCAAGTCTACGCTAATGAACATTCTTGGCTGTCTGGATAAGCCAAGCCACGGGAGCTACAAGGTGGCTGGCGTGGATGTCGCGGGGCTGGATAACGATGCGCTGGCGACGCTACGCCGCGAGCATTTCGGCTTTATCTTCCAACGTTACCATCTGCTCTCTCACCTGAATGCTTCGCAAAACGTTGAGGTTCCTGCGGTCTATGCCGGGACAACGAGAGCCCAGCGGCAGCAGCGTGCGCACGAGTTGCTGGGGCGTCTTGGGCTGAAGGAGCGGGTGGAATATCTTCCTTCGCAGCTTTCGGGCGGGCAGCAGCAGCGGGTCAGTATCGCACGTGCGCTGATGAACGGCGGGCAGGTGATTCTGGCCGATGAACCCACCGGTGCACTCGACAGCCATTCCGGCGAAGAGGTGATGGCAACCCTGAAGCAGCTTCGTGAGCGCGGGCATACGGTGATTATCGTGACCCACGACCTGGCGGTTGCGGCGCAGGCTCAGCGTATTATCGAAATTCGCGACGGCGAAATTATCAGCAACCCGCCGCCGGTTCATCAGCCTGCGGCGCGGGCGGTTGAAAATCAGGCGCTAAGAAGCGGCTCATCCGTACAGCAGGTTATCAGCAGCTTCCGCGAGGCACTCGGTATGGCGTGGCTGGCGATGGCTGCAAACAAGATGCGCACGTTGCTGACCATGCTCGGCATTATTATTGGTATTGCCTCGGTGGTTTCTATCGTGGTGGTGGGTGATGCCGCCAAACAGATGGTGCTGGAAGATATTCGCTCCATCGGGACCAACACTATTGACGTTTATCCCGGTAAAGACTTCGGCGATGACGATCCGCAGTTCCAGCAGGCGCTGAAATATGATGATTTGCTGGCTATCCGCCAGCAGCCCTGGGTGAGTTCGGCCACGCCCTCTATTTCCAGCAATTTGCGCCTGCGCTACGGCAACGTGGATGCGGCGGCCAGCGTCAATGGGGTTAGCGGCGACTATTTCGATGTTTACGGCATGACGATGAGCCAGGGCGCAAGCTTTAATGACGAACAGATGAACGGCCGCGCGCAGGTCGTGGTGCTCGATGCCAATAGCAAAAGACAGCTATTCCCGAACAAAAGTGAGGTGGTCGGCGAAGTCGTGCTGGTCGGCAACATGCCGGCGACGGTGATTGGCGTGGCGGAAGAAAAACAGTCGATGTTTGGCAGCAGCAAGGTGCTACGCGTCTGGCTGCCTTATAACACGATGGCCGGGCGCGTGATGGGTCAGAGCTGGCTTAACTCGATTACCGTGCGGGTGAAAGAAGGCTATGACAGTCATGAAGCCGAGCAGCAGCTTAATCGCCTGCTGTTGCTGCGTCACGGCAAGAAAGACTTTTTCAGCTATAACATGGACGGGCTGTTGAAAACGGCGGAAAAGACCACACGTACTCTTCAGATGTTCCTGACGCTGGTGGCGGTGATTTCGCTGCTGGTGGGGGGGATCGGCGTTATGAATATTATGCTGGTGTCGGTTACCGAGCGGACCAAAGAGATTGGGATCCGCATGGCGGTTGGGGCGCGAGCCAGTGACGTGCTGCAGCAGTTTTTAATTGAGGCGGTGCTGGTGTGCCTGGTCGGCGGGGCGTTGGGGATTTCCCTGTCGCTGCTGATTGCCTTCACGCTGCAGCTGGTGCTGCCGGGCTGGCAGATAGGTTTCTCCCCGGTTGCGCTGCTCACCGCGTTTGGCTGTTCGACCGCGACGGGCGTGCTGTTTGGCTGGCTGCCGGCCAGAAACGCGGCTCGGCTGAATCCTATCGATGCGTTAGCGCGCGAGTAGCTCCAGTGGCTGACGATAAAAAAATGCCAGCCTTGCGGACTGGCATTTTATCTGCGGGATGTACACAATTAACCAGGGTTCCCGGGCGCTAGGCGACGGCTTCCGCCTCGTGGGGAACGATCAGGCTGGCATGGTTGCCTTTAGGTCCTTCGTGTACATCAAACCTGACAAGTTGCCCGGCTTTTAGCGTTCTGTATCCGTCCATCTGAATGGTGGAGTAGTGGGCGAAGATGTCTTCGCCGCCGCCTTCCGGGCAGATAAAACCGAACCCTTTGGCGTTATTGAACCATTTAACAGTACCCGTCTCCATGCTTCGACATCCTTCGTAAATCTTAATAGTGAGATGGAATCAACCGGTGGGTAAGGGCGGGCTGTTCAAAACCTCGCCAACTCACCCCGCTACAATGTAGATATTTTATACACTGCGTCAAGCATCTGGCGGGGCTGGTTGGGCAACAATGAGTCAAAAATTTGAAGCAGTTAACGCTATTGCCATTAATGTGATGCAGCTCGCTTACGGGAAAAAGTAGCGGGATCGAATACGATGCAATACGTTTGCTAAAAGCGTATTACACTCAATATAAGGCCTTGCCTGACAGTGTGTTGGGCTTCAACAAACGATGATAAATCGAAATGGGTAAGACGAACGACTGGTTGGACTTTGACCAAATGGCGGCGGATAAACTGCGCGAAACGCTAAAACCGCCCTCCATGTATAAAGTTATACTGATGAACGACGACTACACGCCAATGGAATTTGTTATTGACGTACTGCAAAAGTTCTTTTCTTATGATGTTGAACGTGCAACGCAGTTGATGCTCACGGTTCACTATCAGGGTAAAGCTATCTGTGGCATCTTTACTGCAGAAGTAGCGGAAACCAAAGTGGCGTTAGTGAACCAGTATGCAAGGGAGAACGAGTACCCGCTGCTGTGTACGCTAGAAAAGGCCTGACAAGGCCGATAATTTGGGGAGGTGCCTATGCTCAATCAAGAACTGGAACTCAGTTTAAACATGGCTTTCGCCAGAGCGCGCGAGCACCGACATGAATTTATGACCGTCGAGCATCTGTTACTGGCGTTGCTCAGTAACCCATCTGCCCGCGAAGCGCTGGAAGCGTGTTCTGTGGACATGGTGGCGCTGCGACAGGAACTCGAGGCCTTCATCGAACAAACCACGCCGGTCCTGCCACCTAACGTTGAAGAGCGCGACACTCAGCCGACGCTCAGCTTCCAGCGTGTGCTGCAGCGAGCGGTGTTCCACGTCCAGTCCTCCGGGCGCAGCGAAGTCACCGGCGCCAACGTGCTGGTGGCCATTTTCAGCGAGCAGGAATCCCAGGCGGCCTATCTGCTGCGCAAACATGAAGTGAGCCGCCTTGACGTGGTGAACTTCATCTCTCACGGCACGCGCAAAGACGAACCGAATCAGTCTTCGGGCTCTGAAAACCCGGTCAACGAAGAGCAAGCAGGCGGGGAGGAACGTATGGAAAACTTCACCACCAATCTTAATCAGCTTGCGCGCGTTGGCGGGATCGATCCGCTGATTGGCCGCGATAAAGAGCTGGAGCGTGCTATTCAGGTTCTGTGCCGTCGCCGTAAAAATAACCCGCTGCTGGTCGGTGAATCCGGCGTGGGGAAAACCGCGATTGCCGAAGGGCTGGCGTGGAGAATCGTGCAGGGTGACGTGCCGGAAGTGATGGCCGACTGCACTATCTATTCGCTGGACATTGGTTCTCTGCTGGCCGGTACCAAATACCGCGGTGATTTTGAAAAACGTTTTAAAGCGCTGCTGAAACAGCTCGAGCAGGATAAAAATAGCATCCTGTTTATCGATGAGATTCACACCATCATCGGCGCGGGTGCGGCTTCCGGTGGCCAGGTTGATGCCGCTAACCTGATTAAACCGCTGCTGTCCGGCGGTAAAATCCGCGTGATTGGCTCGACCACCTATCAGGAATTCAGCAACATCTTTGAAAAAGACCGTGCTCTGGCACGTCGCTTCCAGAAGATTGATATTACCGAGCCAACCGTTGAAGAGACGGTGCAGATAATCAACGGCCTGAAGCCGAAATATGAAGCGCACCACGACGTACGCTACACCGCGAAGGCCGTTCGCGCGGCGGTTGAGCTGGCGGTGAAATACATCAATGACAGGCACCTGCCGGATAAGGCTATTGACGTCATTGATGAGGCGGGCGCACGTAGCCGCCTGATGCCGGTCAGCAAACGTAAGAAAACCGTTAACGTGGCGGACATCGAAACCGTGGTCGCTCGCATCGCGCGTATCCCGGAAAAAAGCGTTTCCGCGAGCGATCGCGATACGCTGAAAAGCCTGGGCGACCGTCTGAAAATGCTGGTGTTTGGCCAGGATAAGGCGATTGAGGCGCTGACTGAAGCTATCAAGATGAGCCGCGCTGGTTTGGGGCAGGATCATAAGCCTGTGGGCTCATTCCTGTTTGCCGGGCCAACCGGTGTCGGTAAGACTGAAGTCACCGTCCAACTGGCGAAGTCGCTGGGCATTGAGCTGCTGCGCTTTGATATGTCCGAGTACATGGAGCGTCATACCGTGAGCCGCTTGATTGGTGCGCCTCCAGGCTATGTCGGCTTCGATCAGGGTGGCCTGCTGACGGACGCGGTCATTAAGCACCCGCATGCCGTTCTGCTGCTCGATGAAATCGAAAAAGCGCATCCGGATGTCTTTAACCTGCTGCTGCAGGTGATGGATAACGGGACGCTGACCGACAACAACGGGCGTAAGGCGGACTTCCGCAACGTGATCCTGGTAATGACGACTAACGCCGGGGTCCGGGAAACTGAACGTAAGTCCATCGGGCTTATCCGTCAGGACAACAGCACCGACGCGATGGAAGAGATCAAAAAGATCTTTACGCCAGAGTTCCGTAACCGTCTCGACAACATTATCTGGTTCAACCATCTCTCTACCGAGGTGATTCATCAGGTGGTGGATAAATTTATCGTCGAGCTTCAGGTGCAGCTGGATCAGAAAGGCGTTTCGCTGGAAGTTAGCCAGGAAGCGCGTGACTGGCTGGCCGAGAAGGGGTATGACCGTGCGATGGGCGCTCGCCCAATGGCGCGTGTCATTCAGGACAGCCTGAAAAAACCGCTGGCTAACGAGCTGCTGTTCGGCAGCCTGGTGGACGGCGGGCAGGTGACGGTGGCGCTGGATAAAGACCAGCAGCAGCTGACCTTCAACTTTGTGAGTGCGCAAAAGCACAAGCCGGAAGCCGCGCACTAGCGCCGTACGACGAGCATAAAAAAGGCCGGGCATTGCCCGGCCTTTCTATTACGACTAACTCTCAACGCCGCCCATCTCAGGCCGCGGAATCGAAACTATCAACGGCTACGGAAGACAATGCGGCCTTTGCTCAGGTCGTACGGGGTCAGCTCAACGGTGACTTTGTCGCCCGTCAGAATGCGGATGTAGTTTTTGCGCATTTTACCGGAGATATGAGCGGTAACCACGTGCCCGTTTTCCAGCTCAACGCGGAACATGGTGTTAGGTAACGTATCAAGTACGGTACCCTGCATTTCAATATTGTCTTCTTTGGCCATCTAATCCTCTGGGGTATCACTACCGTAGTTTGAACCGGCAAGATAATGCCGAAGTTCGCTTATCATGTAAAGAATTGTTGGTGAAATCACCAATGAAAGTGCATTTTGCTTATTACCCGCCGGGTCACAGCTTGCGCATAGCAACGTCTGCGATGAAGAACGCAAAGAGATAAATGAGAGGGTATTCCCTTAAACAATAAATCCCAAACGATGGCGGGGTAGCAGGCAAAAGCCACTTAGCGGCGCTAATTATAACACCCTCACATAAAATGTGTTGTTAAACATTATTGTTCCAGCGTCTGCGGAACCCAGCAGTGAGGGCCTAAATGCTGCGGGCGAAGCTCCGCTAATGCCTGGAGATAATCCCGGCGGGGAATTTCTATCACGCCCAGCGAAGCCGTGTGCTCATTAAGCACCTGGCAGTCGATCAATTTGCCGCCGTGGCGAATAAAATGTTGGCAGAAAACCAGCAGCGCAGTTTTTGAGGCATTAACTCGTCGGCTGAACATAGATTCGCCGCAAAATAGCGCGCCTTGCGCGACGCCGTACATGCCGCCAACCACCTCTTCGCCGTCCCATACCTCAATGGAATGTGCATGGCCTAATTCATGCAGGCGTAAATAGGCTTCTACAATTTCTGCGGTTATCCATGTCCCTTCATTGCGGTCGCTCGCGCAGCCGTATAGCACGTGTTCAAAGGCATGGTTTAGCGTAACTTTATAAGGCGCAGCGCGGTGAAAGCGCTTCATGCTGCGGCTGAGGTGGAACTGCTCCGGATACAGCACGGCGCGAGGATCAGGGGACCACCACAGGATAGGGTCCCCGGGAGAAAACCACGGAAAAATACCGCGCTGATAGGCCATCAGCAGACGAGCGGGGCCAAGGTCGCCGCCAAGAGCCAGTAACCCATTGGGTTCACGCAACGCCCCTTCCGGCGAAGGAAAGGCAATCGAGTCACGAGAAAGCTGCACCAGGCGCATGACGACAAAAACTCCAGAGCAATATTGTATTGATAATAGTCTATTCAGAACGCCTAAAGGCGCTGGCGAAATTGATAATAACGTCCACCGGACGCCATCAATTCGGCGTGATTACCTTGCTCAATTATCTGCCCATTGTCCATCACAATTATGCTGTCAAAAGCGTTCAACCCCCGCAGCCGGTGGGTGACCATTAGCACGGTTTTATTCCTGGTGACTTCGGCTAATAAATCAAGAATTTGACGCTCGGTTTCCGCATCCAGCCCTTCGGTAGGTTCGTCCAGCAGCATGAGAGGGGCGTTGTGCAATATCGCTCTCGCAATCGCAAGGCGGCGGAGCTCACCGCCGGACAGCTGACGGCCGCCTTCACCCAGCCAGCCGTTGAGTCCGCCGTCGTCCAGCAGTTTCTCCAGACCAACCTGGCCGAGGGCGGTGCTAAGCTGCTCATCGCTTGCCTCAGGGGCTGCCAGCAGCAGATTATCGCGCAGGGTGGCGCTGAACAGGTGCACACGCTGCGGTACGACGCTGGTTGCCCTGCGCAGCGTAGCTTCATCAAACGAGCTTAACGCGATGCCGTTAAGCTGAATCTCACCCTGCCGGGCATCCCATGCGCGAGTAAGTAATTGCAGCAGCGTAGATTTTCCGCAGCCGGTTTTGCCGAGAATAGCAATGCGTTGCCCGGCGTTGACGGACAAAGCGATATCTTTCAGCGCCGGCTGACTTTGCCCTGGATAGGTAAAGCTTACGCCACGAACTTCCAGAGCAGCCTGCTGTTGCTCGGGGTGCGAAGCTTCAGGGAAGGTAACTTCCGGCACCTGGCTGGTGATTTGCGTTACCCGTAGCGCAGAGGCAATAACCTGACCGAGATGTTGGAAGGCGCCGGTAACCGGAGCCATTGCCTCGAAGGCTGCCAGCGCACAAAACACAAACAGGGCAATCAGCGCGCCGGGAGACTGGCTTTCACCGACGCCCGCCGACGCCATCCACAGCATAGTCAGGACGGCAATGCCGCTGATAAGCAGCATGACGGCCTGTGACAGCGCCGTTAGCCCGGCCTGGCGGCGCTGAGCCTCCTGCCAGCTATTTTCTGTAGCGTCTAACTGTTCACGCGCGCGGGTTGCTGCGCCGAAAATGGTTAACTCTGCGTGGCTTTGCAGCCAGGCGGTCAATTGCTGACGATAGTGCCCGCGCTGGACGGTCAGAGCTTCACCGGTTGGCTGCCCGGCGCGATAAAACAGTGGCGGCAGCAGGAGCAGCGTCGCGAGTAA
Source organism: Cedecea selenatireducens (assembly GCF_042138895.1). Lineage (NCBI taxonomy): Bacteria > Pseudomonadati > Pseudomonadota > Gammaproteobacteria > Enterobacterales > Enterobacteriaceae > Cedecea > Cedecea selenatireducens. Next base: position 28,403 of record NZ_JBHIKW010000006.1, read on the forward strand.
AATTCCGCCCAGGGTTAACGCCAGGGTGGTATCGAGAAAACTCAGGCCAAAAGTCACCACCACGATGACGACAAAAGCGCCGACGAGCGGTGAAATAACCCGCAAGTAGAGGTGATCTAGCGTATCGACGTCCGCAACGACCCGGTTTAACAGTTCACCTTGACGGAAGCGGGCCAGCCCGGCAGGGGAGAGCGGCAGCAGCTTGCTGAAGGTAGAAACACGTAAATGCTGCAGCACGCGGAAGGTGGCATCATGGCTAACCAGACGCTCGAAATAACGGCCTGCGGTGCGGGTAATCGCCGCGCCGCGAACGCCTGCGGCAGGCAGCATGTAGTTAAAGCTATAAAGCCCGGCAACGCCAACTACGGCAGACGCCGAAAGGAACCAGCCTGAGAGCGTCAACAGGCCAATGCTGGCGAGCAGCGTGATGATGGCTAGTACAACGCCTAAAGACAGTAACCACTTATGGCGACGATAGAGTGCCAGATAAGGCAACAGGGCGCGCATTAAATCTCCTCCTGACGGCTGGCCAGTAATACCGCAAAGGGGCCATCTTCGGCGGAAAGCTGAGCAAAACTTCCTTGCTGAACAATCTGCCCGTTACGCATCACCCATATTTGGTCCCAGTCGCTGATGTAATCCAGCTGGTGAGTGACCATCAGGGTAGTTTGCTGGCGGGATGCCTCAGTAAGCGCTTCCATAACGCGCTGTTCGCTATGAGCATCCAGGCTTGCCGCGGGTTCGTCCAGCAGCAAAACTCCGCAAGGCGCGAGCAGTGCTCTGGCAACGGCCACTCGCTGCGCCTGGCCCATGGACAAACGCGTAGACTGGTCGCCAGGTGAGGTATCGATGCCTTCAGGCAGCAGCGGCAGAAACTCTGTCACCGACGCTTTATCCAGCGCCGCCTGCAGGCTGGTATCGTCCGCCTCAGGCAAGCCCAGTAGCACGTTATCCCGAAGTGTTGCGGCCGGTAGCTGAGGGTTTTGTCCCACCCAGCTAAGCTGCGCACGCCACCAGTCTGGCGAAAGCTGCGCCAGCTCGACGCCGTTGATAAGCAGCTGGCCCTGGTAGGGAAGGAACCCGGAAAGGACATTCAGCAGGGAGCTTTTGCCCGCGCCGCTTTGACCGACCAGCGCCACGCGCAGCCCGGCAGGAAGCGTAAAGTTAAGCGGCCCGGCCAGCACTTTCCCCTCGGCAGACAGAATTGTCATTTCGCGAGCTTCGATAGCAAAAGGCCCGTTGCCGGACAGCTGCACCGTTCCCTGTGCGGGGTGCTGCAGCGGCGAGTCGAGGAAGGTCATCAGGGTATCTGCCGCGCCCACGGCCTGGGCTTTGGCGTGATAGAAGGTGCCCATATCACGCAGCGGCTGGAAGAATTCGGGAGCAAGAATAAGGGCCAGGAAGCCGGCAAACAGCGTTATGCCGGTGCCGTAGTGGCCAAAATTCAGCTCGCCAAGGTAAGAGAAACCGAAATAGACGGCAACCACGGCGATAGATAAAGAAGCGAAGAACTCCAGCACGCCGGAAGAAAGAAATGCCATGCGCAGCACTTCCATGGTGCGCTGGCGGAAGTCCTGACTAGCGGCACGAATGTTTTCGGTTTCCGCAGCGCCGCGGTTAAATACGCGGAGCGTTTCCATTCCGCGAAGGCGATCGAGGAAGTGCCCGCTGAGGCGCGCCAGCGCCTGAAAATTACGGCGGTTAGCATCGGCAGCGCCCATGCCTACCAGCGCCATAAAGATCGGGATAAGCGGCGCGGTGCCCAGCAAAATGAGCGCCGCTGCCCAGTTGATGGGAAAGATGGCGACGATAATCAGCAGGGGGACCATAACCGCCAGCGACATCTGGGGCAGGTAGCGCGCGTAATAGTCATGCATGTCTTCAATTTGTTCGAGGACCAGCGTCGCCCAACTGCCAACTGGCTTACCCTGAATCCAGGCTGGGCCGGCCTGGTGTAGCCTGTCGAGTACCTTGCGGCGAATTTCCTGGCGGATATGAAGTCCGGCATAAAAACCGACCTTTTCTCTCAGCCAGACGATCCAGGCGCGTAAAACAAACACCAGGACCAGCAAAATAAACGGCATGAGCAGTGCTTCACGCGGAATATTTTCCATAATCATATGCTGGAGAATGCGGGCCAGCAGCCAGGCCTGGGCAACAATCAGTAAACCACTGACCAAACCGAGCAGGCGTGACAGGCCGAGCCAACGGCGAGAGATGAGACTTTGCTGCTTTAGCCAGAGGCTAAGTTCTTGCTGACGGGTTTTATTCATCGCGTGCCAGATGCTGGTAGAAGAAGGAAATCTCAGGCAATTTTGACAGGCAATGTTACATGGCAGAAACAAGAAAGGCGACCAGCAAGGCCGCCTTTTTTAACATCTTTAATTTATTTACACTGTTCGGCCAGGCCGTCGAGATAGCGCTCGGCGTCCAGCGCGGCCATACAGCCGGTACCCGCGGAGGTAATGGCCTGACGATAGATATGATCCATCACGTCGCCAGCGGCAAAGACGCCAGGGATGCTGGTTTGGGTTGCGTTGCCGTGAATACCAGACAGCACCTTGATGTAGCCGTTTTCCAGCTCCAGCTGGCCGTTGAAAATCGCGGTATTCGGACTGTGGCCGATAGCCACAAATAAGCCGGCAACTTCCAGCTCTTCGATAATGTCGGTATTTTGCGTATCACGCAGGCGAAGGCCGCTGACGCCCATCTGATCGCCGGTCACTTCTTCCAGCGTGCGGTGGGTGTGCAGCACGATGTTGCCGTTCTGTACTTTATCCATCAGACGATTAATCAGGATCTTCTCCGCGCGGAAGCTGTCGCGGCGGTGGATCAGATGCACTTCAGAGGCGATGTTCGCCAGATACAGCGCTTCTTCGACTGCGGTATTCCCGCCGCCGATGACCGCGACTTTCTGGTTGCGGTAGAAGAAGCCATCGCAGGTGGCACAGGCTGAAACGCCGCGGCCTTTGAACGCTTCTTCGGAAGGCAGACCCAGGTAACGGGCAGAGGCGCCGGTCGCAATAATCAGCGCGTCGCAGGTGTATTCGCCGCTGTCGCCCACCAGGCGGAACGGACGGTTCTGCAGATCGACGCTGGTGATGTGGTCGAAGAGGATTTCGGTTTCGAACTTGGCCGCATGCTCGTGCATGCGTTCCATCAGTAACGGACCGGTCAGGTCGTTAGGATCGCCAGGCCAGTTTTCGACTTCGGTGGTGGTGGTCAGCTGACCGCCTTTTTCCATGCCGGTAATCAGTACCGGTTTTAAGTTGGCGCGTGCAGCGTAGACCGCTGCGGTATAGCCCGCAGGGCCGGAGCCAAGAATAAGCAGCTTACTGTGTTTAGCTGTGCCCATGAGATCCTCATTGAACGTTTACAGACAATGGGGGTGATTGTAGGGAATTCGTTGCATTAAAAAAAGAGTGCAGCAATGTTGTTAACGATGTGTGTCATCGATGCTGCCTATAAGCCCAATGAATATCACCGTCATGTGCATAAATAATCATTGTAATAGCACGGTAATCACGGGGCGAAAATGATGAATAATCATCAGCCAAAAGGAATATCTGGCACGTTCCACTAAAAATAGATGTTTTGCTTTGACAATCCCCTAAGCATTTGCGAAAACATTCGAGGAAGAAAAACATTTGGTGATGTGGAAGCCGCGTGCTCTCGCGCAAACCTGATGCAAATTTACCGAGTTATTGAAATTTACGCATGACGTGGACAGACGTTATGCGTGATGTCGATAGCAGCCGAAAGGCATCGGTCTTCTCACGTACACCCTGAACATTGACGTCACCAGGGTTATGGCAGGTGAAGGAAGGAATAGAGAGAGACAATAATAATGGTAGATAGCAAGAAGCGCCCGGGCAAAGATCTCGACCGTATCGATCGCAATATTCTCAACGAATTGCAAAAGGATGGGCGCATTTCTAACGTTGAGCTTTCCAAGCGTGTTGGGCTTTCGCCGACGCCGTGCCTTGAGCGCGTTCGTCGTCTGGAACGTCAGGGTTTTATTCAGGGCTATACGGCGCTGTTAAACCCGCATTATCTGGATGCCTCACTGTTGGTCTTTGTTGAGATTACTCTGAATCGTGGCGCCCCGGATGTGTTTGAGCAATTTAACGCCGCAGTGCAAAAACTTGAAGAAATTCAAGAGTGTCATCTCGTATCCGGTGATTTCGACTACCTGTTGAAAACACGCGTGCCGGATATGTCGGCGTATCGTAAACTCTTAGGTGAGACCCTGCTGCGTCTGCCGGGCGTTAACGACACCCGTACTTATGTTGTCATGGAAGAGGTCAAACAGAGTAACCGTTTGGTCATTAAGACCCGTTAATACGGGCCAGGTGCAAAATTGGCGTATTTTGGTTACACTCCTGGGAATCCATACAGCAACAGCTCCGGCATGCCGCCGGTGCTGTTGTCTCCATTGAGTTTAAGGACCTGGAGAGCCTTTCTTGAGCCAGGAATATACCGAAGATAAAGAAGTAACATTGCGGAAACTGAGCAGCGGGCGCCGTTTACTCGAGGCTTTGCTGATCCTTGTCGCCCTATTTGCCATCTATTTGATGGTTGCCTTGTTAAGCTTTAACCCCTCAGACCCTAGCTGGTCTCAAACCGCGTGGCATGAGCCTATCCACAATCTGGGTGGCGCGCCGGGAGCGTGGTTTGCCGATACGTTGTTCTTCATTTTCGGCGTGATGGCGTACACCATTCCGGTGATCATCATCGGTGGCTGCTGGTTCACCTGGCGGCAGCGCGACAGTGAAGAGTTCATCGATTATTTTGCCGTTTCGCTGCGCCTTATCGGCGTGCTTGCTATGGTGCTGACCTCGTGCGGGCTGGCGGCCATCAATGCGGACGATATCTGGTACTTCGCCTCGGGCGGCGTGCTGGGCAGTTTGCTCAGTACCGCTATGATGCCGTTACTTAACAGCAGCGGCGGCACAATTGCGCTGCTTTGCGTATGGGCGGCTGGTCTGACGCTGTTCACCGGCTGGTCCTGGGTCAGCATTGCCGAGAAGCTCGGCAGCGCGGTGTTAACCGTTCTTACGTTTGCCAGCAATCGCACCCGTCGGGATAACACCTGGCAGGATGAGGACGAGTACGAAGAAGAGCACCATGCAGACGAACAGCAGCACGTTTCTACCGAGAAGCGTGAATCCCGTCGGGCGCGTATTTTACGCGGGGCGCTTGCACGTAAGCAGCGTCTGTCGCAGAAGTTTGCTAACCCTAACGGCCGCAAAACGGATGCAGCGTTGTTCTCCGGCAAGCGGATGGACGATGCAGAAGACGACGTCCTGTTCAGCGCGCGTGGCGTAGAGGCCGACCCGAACGATGTGCTGTTCTCCGGGCACAAAGCGACGCTGCCGGAAGAGCAAGAATACGATCCGCTGTTCAGCGGGCATTCTGCCGTTGAGCCGATTGCTGCGGCCGCTGCGGCAACGACCGCTAACCAGTCGTGGGCAGCACCAGTGCCGCCGGTTGTGCCAATGCCTCCGGTATCCACACCGGCTCCAGTCGTTGAGGCCGAGCCCGCTGCTCCCGCGATTGCATGGGAACCAGCGCCGACAACGGTCACGCCAGAGCCGGTTATTGCCCCTGCTCCGGATCATTACGCTGCACCGCATCCAGCAAGCGTACAGCAGCAAGTTCCGCATGAGATCCATCAAAGCTGGGCTGAACCTGTTGCGCCTGCGGCTCAGCCATTCGCAGAGCCACAGCCGACGCCAGAGCCGGTAGAAGAGGTGAAATACGTTCGCCCGCCGATGTACCACTTTGAAGAAGTGGAAGAGAAGCGCGCCCGTGAACGTGAGCAGCTTGCGGCCTGGTATCAGCCCGTTAATGAGCCGAAGCCCGATCCTTATAACTATGCGCCAGCAACACCTGCGGTGCCTGAGCCTGTTCAGCCAACGATCCCGACACCAGCGCCAGTTTCAGCCCCGTTAACGGCGCCTGAAATGCCGGTGCCGGACGTGACCCAAACTGCATCGGGCGTGCAGCAGGCGGCAAAAATTGCGGCTGGAGCGGCGGCATTTTCACCGGTATTCAGCATTGCCAGCGATGCTCCGCGTCCTCAGGTAAAAGAAGGCATTGGTCCTCAACTGCCGCGTCCGAATCGGGTACGTGTCCCGACTCGCCGTGAGCTGGCGTCTTATGGGATAAAACTGCCTTCCCAGCGCATGGCCGAAGAGCAGGCCCGACTGGCGGAGAGCCAGCAGTCCGACGACGATTATGGCGATGAAAACGATGCGCTGCAGCAGCACGAGCTGGCCCGCCAGTTTGCGGCCCAGCAGCAGCAGCGTTATGGCGAAGAGTTCGACGACGAAACCTGGTCTGAAGAAGATCGGGCGGAAGCGGAAGAAGCCGAACTTGCGCGTCAGTTCGCTGCTCAGCAACAGCAGCGCTACAGCGAGCAGCCACAGCAAAATAACGCTCCGTTCTCACTGGATGATTTTGATTTCCAGTCATCGCTGAAAGAGCTGGTGGATGATACGCCGAGCGAGCCGCTGTTCACGCCGAGCTTTGAGCCTGTATCTCAGCCGGTTCAACACAGCCAGCCGGTTGCTCAGCCAGCCCAGTATGCTCAGGCGACGCAGCATCAGCCTGCCGCACCTGAGCCAAAAGAGAGCCTGATCCACCCGTTCCTGATGCGTAACGGCGACGATCGTCCGCTTCAGAAACCCACTACGCCGCTGCCGTCACTGGATCTGCTGACTTCACCTCCAACTGAAGTTGAGCCGGTAGATACCTTTGCGATGGAGCAGATGGCTCGTCTGGTGGAAGCCCGTCTGGCGGATTACCGCATTAAAGCCGACGTGGTGGATTATTCTCCGGGTCCGGTCATCACACGTTTCGAGCTGGATTTGGCTCCGGGCGTGAAGGCTGCGCGTATTTCGAACCTTTCCCGTGACCTGGCGCGCTCGCTGTCGACCGTTGCCGTGCGTGTGGTTGAGGTTATTCCGGGCAAACCGTACGTTGGCCTTGAACTGCCGAACAAAAAACGTCAGACCGTTTACCTGCGTGAAGTGCTCGACTGCGCTAAATTCCGCGACAACAGCTCTCCGTTGACCGTGGTTCTCGGGAAAGACATCGGCGGTGAGCCGGTGGTCGCAGATCTGGCGAAGATGCCTCACCTGCTGGTGGCCGGTACGACCGGTTCCGGTAAGTCGGTTGGCGTGAACGCCATGATCATCAGCATGCTGTACAAAGCGACGCCGGAAGAAGTTCGCTTCATCATGATCGATCCGAAAATGCTTGAGCTGTCGGTGTACGAAGGGATCCCGCATCTGCTGACCGAAGTGGTTACAGACATGAAGGATGCCGCGAATGCTCTGCGCTGGAGCGTGAACGAGATGGAGCGCCGCTATAAGCTGATGTCCGCGCTTGGCGTGCGTAACCTGGCAGGCTACAACGAGCGTGTGCTGGAAGCCGAGCGTATGGGGCGTCCGATTCCCGATCCGTTCTGGAAACCTGGCGACAGCATGGATGCTACCCATCCTGTGCTGGAAAAACTGCCGTATATCGTGGTGCTGGTGGACGAGTTTGCCGACCTGATGATGACGGTAGGCAAAAAGGTTGAAGAGCTGATTGCCCGTCTGGCACAAAAAGCACGTGCGGCAGGTATTCACCTCGTTCTGGCAACCCAGCGCCCATCGGTTGACGTCATTACCGGCCTTATCAAAGCCAACATTCCAACCCGTATCGCGTTTACGGTGTCGAGCAAAATTGACTCACGCACCATCCTTGACCAGGGCGGTGCGGAATCACTGTTGGGCATGGGGGATATGCTTTACTCTGCGCCAAACTCCACGACGCCGATTCGTGTGCACGGTGCCTTTGTCCGCGATGAAGAAGTTCATGCGGTGGTTCAGGACTGGAAAGCGCGTGGTCGCCCGCAATACATTACCGGTATTACCGAGGATGAAGGCAGCGGCGACGGCAGCGGCGGTGGTATGGACGGCGATGAAGAGCTGGATCCGCTGTTCGATCAGGCAGTCGCTTTCGTGGTTGAGAAACGTAAAGCATCCATCTCCGGCGTACAGCGCCAATTCCGCATTGGCTACAACCGTGCGGCGAGGATCGTTGAGCAAATGGAAGCGCAGGGGATCGTGAGTCCTCAGGGACACAACGGTAACCGCGAAGTTCTTGCTCCGCCTCAGTTTGAGTAATTCGGCTGAGTGCGAACCCACTGAGTGAATAAGAGCCGCACACGCGGCTCTTTTTGCAAAGATGGGTAAATTACCGGAAAATCAGCTTATTCTTCTGTTGCGGTAGGCAAAGACTTCACTACAGTGAGCAGCAGAAGCGCCATCGTCAGGTGGTCAATGCATCCAGAGGGAACATAATGAAAAAAATCGTAATTGCCTGTGCGCTATTATCCGCGATGACCGCAACCGGAGCCTGGGCTGACGCTGCGGGCGATCTGCAGGGTCGTCTCGATAAAGTCGGTAGCTTCCATGCCAGCTTCACCCAGAAAGTCACCGATGGCAGCGGGGCTGCGGTGCAGGAAGGCCAGGGCGACCTGTGGGTTAAACGTCCAAACCTGTTTAACTGGCACATGACCCAGCCTGATGAAAGCATCCTGGTGTCCGACGGCAAAACCCTGTGGTTCTACAACCCGTTTGTCGAGCAGGTCACGGCAACCTGGCTGAAAGATGCCACCGGCAATACGCCGTTTATGCTGATTGCCCGCAACCAGTCCAGCGACTGGAAGCAGTACAACATCAAACAGAACGGCGATGATTTTGTGCTAACGCCAAAAAGCAGCTCGGGCAACCTGAAACAGTTCACCATTAACGTGGGCCGCGACGGCACAATTCATCAGTTCAGCGCGGTGGAGCAGGACGACCAGCGCAGCAGCTATACTTTGAAGGCTCAGCAAAACGGTGCTGTGGATGCCGGTAAGTTTACGTTCACCCCGCCAAAAGGCGTTACGGTGGACGACCAACGTAAATAGAGGCTTGAGTGGGCAACCTGTCGCTCGATTTTTCAGATAATACCTTCCAGCCGCTGGCCGCGCGTATGCGGCCAGAAAACCTGGCCCAGTATATCGGGCAGCAGCATCTGCTGGCTGCCGGAAAACCGCTGCCCAGGGCCATTGAAGCAGGCCATCTGCATTCCATGATCCTCTGGGGGCCGCCGGGAACCGGTAAAACCACCTTAGCCGAAGTGATTGCCCGCTATGCAAACGCGGACGTCGAGCGTATTTCAGCGGTAACCTCTGGCGTGAAAGAGATCCGCGAAGCCATCGAGCGAGCGCGGCAAAACCGCAATGCCGGGCGGCGTACCATCCTGTTTGTGGACGAAGTTCACCGCTTCAATAAAAGCCAGCAGGATGCTTTTCTGCCGCACATTGAAGACGGCACCATCACCTTTATTGGCGCGACGACCGAAAACCCTTCGTTTGAGCTGAACTCGGCGCTTCTTTCCCGTGCCCGTGTTTATCTGCTGAAATCGCTCACCGTAGCGGACATCGAGCAGGTGCTCGAGCAGGCGATGAGCGATAAAGAGCGGGGCTACGGCGGGCAAAATATTGTGCTGCCGGACGAGACGCGAAAAGCCATTGCTGAACTGGTGAACGGCGATGCGCGTCGGGCGCTGAATACGCTGGAAATGATGGCGGACATGGCCGAGACAGACGCCAGCGGCAATCGTGTTTTACAGACTCAGTTGCTGACCGAGATTGCCGGCGAACGCAGCGCTCGCTTTGATAATAAAGGCGACCGTTTTTATGACCTTATTTCGGCGGTGCATAAATCTATTCGTGGCTCCTCGCCTGACGCCGCCCTTTACTGGTACGCCCGCATTATTAGCGCAGGCGGCGACCCGCTTTACGTTGCCCGGCGTTTGCTGGCCATCGCTTCGGAAGACGTGGGTAATGCCGACCCAAGAGGTATGCAGGTGGCGATTAGCGCCTGGGATTGTTTCACTCGCGTAGGGCCTGCGGAAGGGGAGAGAGCGATTGCCCAGGCAATTGTTTATCTGGCCTGCGCGCCGAAAAGTAACGCAGTTTACACCGCATTCAAAGCCGCAATGGCGGATGCGCGTGAGCGCCCTGATTATGACGTTCCCGTTCATCTGCGCAATGCCCCTACGAAGCTGATGAAAGAAATGGGGTATGGCCAGGAATACCGTTACGCTCACGATGAGCCGAACGCCTATGCTGCCGGGGAAGAGTACTTCCCGCCTGAAATGGCACAAACGCGCTACTATCGGCCGACCAGCAGAGGCCTGGAAGGTAAGATTGGCGAAAAGCTAGCCTGGCTTACCGATCAGGATCAGAAAAGCCCCACAAAACGCTACCGCTAATGCAGACGTTGCGGTAAGGTTAGCAAGACTACCAAAGCGGCCGCAGGCTGTGGCCGCACTCCCTTTAAATTCAATTCGATAAGCACAGGATAAGCATGCTCGATCCCAATCTGCTGCGTACAGAGCCAGACGCAGTCGCTGAAAAACTGGCACGCCGAGGCTTTAAGCTGGATGTAGAAACGCTGCGCTCTCTGGAAGAGCGTCGTAAAGTACTGCAGGTCAAAACGGAAAATCTGCAGGCTGAACGTAACTCGCGATCGAAATCCATCGGCCAGGCGAAAGCGCGCGGAGAAGACATTGAGCCGCTGCGCCTGCAGGTTAACCAGCTGGGCGAAGAGCTGGATGCAGCGAAAAACGAGCTTGATTCTCTGCTGGCGGAAATTCGCGATATCTCGCTGACCCTGCCAAACATTCCTGACGACTGCGTGCCGATGGGCAAAGACGACAGCGAAAACGTTGAAATTAGCCGCTGGGGCGAACCGCGCAAGTTTGATTTTGAAGTTCGCGACCACGTAACCCTGGGCGAAATGGCAAAAGGCCTCGACTTCGCCGCTGCGGTTAAACTGACCGGTTCTCGTTTTGTGGTGATGCAGGGGCAGATTGCTCGTATGCACCGTGCCCTGACCCAGTTCATGCTGGATCTGCACACCGAGCAGCACGGCTACATGGAAAACTATGTACCGTATCTGGTTAATCAGGACACCCTGTACGGTACTGGCCAGCTGCCGAAGTTTGGCGGAGACCTGTTCCATACCCGTCCGCTGGAAGAAGAAGCTGACAGCAGCAACTATGCGCTGATCCCAACCGCAGAAGTGCCGCTGACTAACCTGGTCCGCGACGAAATTCTCGACGATGAATCGCTTCCGCTGAAGCTTACCGCGCATACGCCGTGCTTCCGTTCTGAAGCGGGTTCTTATGGTCGCGATACCCGGGGTCTGATCCGTCAGCACCAGTTCGATAAAGTTGAGATGGTGCAGATCGTTCGCCCGGAAGACTCAATGGACGCGCTGGAAGAGTTGACCGGCCACGCGGAGAAAGTGCTTCAGCTGCTGGGTCTGCCATACCGTAAGGTGCTGCTGTGCAGCGGTGATATCGGTTTCGGTTCGGCTAAAACCTACGATCTGGAAGTCTGGTTGCCCGCGCAGAATACCTACCGTGAAATCTCTTCCTGCTCAAACATGTGGGATTTCCAGGCGCGTCGTTTACAGGCACGCTGCCGTAATAAGGCAGACAAGAAAACTCGCCTGGTACACACCCTGAACGGTTCCGGTCTGGCGGTTGGCCGTACCCTGGTCGCGGTGCTGGAAAACTACCAGCAGGCCGATGGCCGTATTCAGGTGCCGGAAGCGCTGCGTCCGTACATGAATGATCTGGAATACATCGGTTAATCAACCGTTTGTAACCAACCAGAAAAGCGCCTTAGGGCGCTTTTTTTATGCCGAAAGCCAGGCCCTTTCCGCCAACACCGCCTTTCTTGATACCAGACAATAACCCCTACTCCCAAAGAAGTATTATTGCTCCCCGGAAAGCGGGTGATGATAGTTCAATTAAAACTTTCAGCTAATCATCATTTGACGACCGTGCTTCACAAGGCGTGACGCGGCCAGGTCAATCCTCCAACAAATATTAACCGGACACCCCTTTCAACTTTAACTGCGCAGCGGCATGTGGGCTCTCAACCCGCGTTGCCGCTGTCAGCTTATTTTAACTGTGAGCAAAACAAGTAGGTCACTATGACTGATAAAACCCCTAACGCGATCCTCGCGGCAGAGGTCAGCCGTCGTAAGCTGGTCCAAACCACGGCAATCGGTGGTTTAGCTGCTGCAACTAGCGCCTTCTCGCTTCCCTTTTCCAGATTCGCCTTTGCCGAGCCCGCCGTAAACCCCGGTGGCGATGAGAAAGTGGTCTGGAGCGCCTGTACGGTGAACTGCGGCAGCCGCTGCCCGCTGCGTATGCATGTGGTGGACGGCGAAATTAAATACGTTGAAACCGATAACACCGGTGATGATGACTACGAAGGTTTACATCAGGTTCGTGCCTGCCTGCGTGGCCGTTCAATGCGCCGGCGTGTCTACAATGCCGACCGCCTCAAATATCCGATGAAGCGCGTAGGTGCTCGCGGCGAAGGTAAGTTTGAACGCATCAGCTGGGATGAGGCATTCGACACCATTGCCAATAGCATGAAAGGCATCATCAAAGAGTATGGCAACGAAGCTATCTACCTGAACTACGGCACGGGCACTCTGGGCGGGACCATGACGCGCTCCTGGCCACCGGGCTCCACGCTGATTGCGCGCCTGATGAACTGCTGCGGCGGTTATCTCAACCACTATGGTGACTATTCCACGGCGCAGATCGCCGCGGGCCTGAACTACACCTACGGGGGCTGGGCGGACGGCAACAGTCCGTCTGATATCGAAAACAGCAAGCTGGTGGTGTTGTTTGGTAACAACCCCGGCGAAACTCGTATGAGCGGCGGCGGGGTAACCTATTATCTCGAGCAGGCTCGCCAGAAATCCAACGCACGAATGATTATTATCGACCCGCGCTATACCGATACCGGCGCGGGGCGCGAAGATGAGTGGATCCCTATTCGCCCAGGTACCGATGCGGCGCTGATCTCCGCGCTGGCGTGGGTGATGATAAATGAAGACCTCGTCGACCAGGCTTTCCTGGATAAATACTGCGTAGGCTACGATGACAAAACGCTGCCAGCGGGTGCACCGCACAATGGGCACTATAAGGCTTACATACTCGGTCAGGGCGTTGATGGCGTAGCTAAAACACCTGAATGGGCCTCGCAGATAACCGGAATACCGGTCGATCGCATTATCAAACTCGCCCGTGAAATCGGCAGCGCGAAACCGGCCTTTATCAGCCAGGGCTGGGGGCCGCAGCGTCACTCCAACGGCGAGCTGGTTTCCCGCGCAATCGCCATGCTTTCTATCCTGACCGGTAACGTCGGTATTCACGGCGGTAACAGCGGGGCGCGCGAAGGTTCCTATAGTTTGCCGTTCGTTCGTATGCCAACGCTGGAAAACCCTGTTCAGACCAGCATCTCAATGTTTATGTGGACTGACGCTATCGATCGCGGGGCCGAAATGACGGCCACACGTGACGGCGTACGCGGCAAAGATAAGTTAGATGTGCCTATCAAAATGGTCTGGAACTATGCCGGCAACTGCCTGATTAACCAGCATTCCCAGATCAACCGCACCCACGACATTCTGCAAGATGACAAGAAGTGCGAGATGATTGTGGTTATCGACAACCACATGACTTCCTCTGCGAAATACGCCGATATTCTGCTCCCGGACTGCACGGCTTCCGAGCAGATGGATTTCTGCCTTGATGCCTCCTGCGGCAACATGTCTTACGTTATCTTCGCTGAGCAGGCCATCAAGCCTCGGTTTGAATGCAAAACCATCTATGAGATGACCACCGAACTTGCGAAGCGCATGGGCGTGGAGCCTGCGTTTACCGAAGGGCGAACTCAGGAAGGCTGGATGCGTCACCTTTACGCTCAGTCCCAGAAAGCGATCCCTGAGTTGCCGAGTTTTGACGAGTTCCGCCAGCAGGGAATGTTCAAAAAGCGTGACCCGGAAGGGCATCACGTGGCCTACAAAGCCTTCCGTGAAAATCCACAGGCGAATCCGTTAACCACGCCGTCCGGCAAGATTGAAATCTACTCCGCGCAGCTGGCTGAGATTGCCGCCACATGGGAACTACCGGAAGGCGACGTTATCGATCCGCTGCCGGTCTATAGCGCCGGCTTCGAGAACGTGGGCGATCCGCTGGCGGAGAAATGGCCGCTGCAGTTGACCGGCTTCCACTATAAGGCCCGTACTCACTCAACCTACGGCAACGTTGACGTGTTGAAGGCCGCCTGTCGTCAGGAGATGTGGATCAACCCGCTCGATGCAAAACAGCGCGGCATCGCCAATGGTGATGAAGTCCGTATTTTCAACGACCGTGGGGAAGTACGCATTAACGCCAAAGTTACGCCGCGCATCATTCCTGGCGTTGTCGCCTTAGGGGAAGGAGCCTGGTATAGCCCGGATGCCAACAAGGTAGACCGGGCGGGAAGCATCAACGTGCTGACCACTCAGCGCCCGTCGCCGCTGGCAAAAGGTAATCCATCCCACAGTAACCTGGTCCAGGTTGAAAAGGCGTAAGGAGCAGTAAATGACAACCCAATATGGCTTTTATATCGACTCCAGCCGCTGCACCGGCTGCAAAACCTGTGAACTGGCGTGCAAGGATTTTAAGAACCTGACTCCGGACGTGAGCTATCGTCGCATTTATGAATATGCGGGCGGCAACTGGCAGGAGGATAACGGCGTATTCCACCAGGATGTCTTCGCCTACTACCTTTCTATTTCCTGTAACCACTGTGAAGATCCGGCCTGTACTAAGGTCTGCCCGAGCGGTGCGATGCATAAGCGCGAAGATGGCTTTGTGGTGGTGAACGAAGACGTGTGTATCGGCTGCCGCTACTGCCATATGGCGTGTCCGTACGGCGCGCCTCAGTACAACGAAGAGAAAGGCCACATGACCAAGTGCGACGGCTGCTACGAGCGTGTTGCCGAGGGGAAAAAGCCGATCTGCGTAGAGTCCTGCCCGCTGCGTGCGCTGGATTTAGCACCTATCGACGAGTTACGCAAAAAGTACGGTACTCAGGCCGCTATTGCCCCGCTGCCAGCATCGCACTTCACAAAACCTAACATCGTGATTAAACCTAACGCCAACAGCCGCCCAAGTGGGGATACCAGCGGTTATCTGGCCAACCCGAAGGAGGTGTGAGATGGGAAACGGATGGCATGAATGGCCGCTGATGGTCTTTACGGTACTGGGCCAGTGCGTTGCGGGCGGGTTTATCGTTATGGCGCTGGCATTGCTTTACGGCGTGAACGACAGGGCGACCCGCAGGCGCGCCGAGCTGATGATGGTTGTGCTTTGGATCCTGATGGGCGTCGGTTTCATCGCCTCTATACTGCACCTGGGTTCACCTTTGCGCGCCTTCAACTCCCTGAATCGCCTCGGCAGCTCGGCGTTGAGTAATGAAATTGCCAGCGGCTCGGTATTCTTTGCCGTGGGCGGTTTCTGGTGGCTGTTGACCGTACTCGGCAAAATGCCCCAGGCGCTCAGCAAAGCCTGGGCCGTGGTGACTATGATTCTGGGCGTGGTATTTGTCTGGATGATGAGCCGGGTGTATTTAATCGATACGGTACCGACCTGGTTTAGCGTCTGGACGCCGATGAACTTCTTCCTGACGATGTTTATCGGCGGCCCGCTGCTTGGCTACCTGCTGCTGCGTGCGGCAGGCGTTAGCGGCTGGGGGATGCGTATTCTGCCGGTCATCACGCTGCTGGCGCTGGTAGTCAGCATGATTGTTGTGCTGATGCAGGGCATGGAGCTGGCAACGCTGCACAGCTCCATTCAGCAGGCTTCTGCGCTGGTGCCGGAGTACGGCTCGCTGATGGCGTGGCGGATGGTTCTGCTGGTCCTCGCGCTGGTCTGCTGGATTGCGCCGCAGCTGAAAGGATATCGTCCGGGCGTTGGCCTGTTGACGCTGGCAATGGTGTTTGTGCTTGCGGGTGAACTCATTGGTCGGGGCGTCTTCTACGGGCTGCATATGACGGTTGGTATGGCGATCGCGAGTTAACATTTCATTGAGTTATAAGCGCGTCTACGGGCGCGCTTTTTCATGCTTTCAGATAAGAAAATCTCACCTGAATATCCATGAAATTTTTCATTGCTCATTTTGGCCTGCTTTTCGCTATATCGCATCAAAAACAGGGAGATACAATTTACGTGACCCCGGTCACTTATTCGCAGGATAAGTTTTTCAAATCGTTCCCGCCAAAACCCCTCTCACCCCCCATTATTGCTGGATTGACAATCAATTTGCCGGTGGCATGATGCGCACAAATTTGTTCACTTCCTCACGGCTCGACACCCATGACCATCTATACCCGCCCCGTATTGCTGCTGCTTTGCGGGCTACTGCTGCTGACTCTGGCGATGGCGGTTTTAAACACGCTCGTCCCGCTTTGGCTGGCTCACGATAACCTTCCTACCTGGCAGGTCGGGATGGTGGGCTCTGCGTACTTCACCGGTAACCTGGTGGGCACGTTGATTACCGGGTGGGTGATTAAGCGTTACGGGTTTAACCGCAGCTACTATCTGGCCTCCGTTATCTTTGCGGTGGGCTGTATTGGTCTCGGGCTGATGGTGGGCTTCTGGAGCTGGATGGCCTGGCGGTTTGTTGCCGGCGTCGGCTGCGCCATGATTTGGGTAGTGGTTGAAAGCGCGCTGATGTGCAGCGGCACCTCACGCAACCGCGGCCGCCTGTTGGCCGCTTATATGACCGTCTATTACATCGGGATGGTCGTCGGTCAGCTGATGGTCAGCAAACTCTCCACCGAGCTGATGAACGTGCTGCCGTGGGCTACCGCGCTGGTGCTGGCTGCTATCCTGCCGCTGCTGTTTACTCATATCGTGAGCGACGGCGATGAACATCGTGATAACTCGCCGGTCTGGCCGATGCTGCGCCTGCGTCAGGCTCGTCTGGGCGTGAACGGCTGCATCATGTCCGGCATTGTCCTCGGCTCGCTGTACGGCCTGATGCCGCTTTACCTTAACCATCAGGGCGTAAGCGATGCAGGCATCGGCTTCTGGATGGCGCTGATGATAAGCGCGGGCATCGTTGGCCAGTGGCCGATGGGGCGTCTGGCGGATAAATACGGTCGCCTGCTGGTGCTGCGCGTTCAGGTCTTTGTGGTGATCCTCGGCTGCCTGGCGATGCTCAGCAATGCCGCAATGGGGCCGGCGCTGTTCGTCCTGGGCGCGTTTGGCTTCACGCTTTACCCGGTTGCGATGGCCTGGGCCTGCGAAAGAATTGAACGCCATCAGCTGGTGGCGATGAACCAGGCTCTGCTGCTGAGCTACACCATCGGCAGCCTGATTGGGCCAACTATCACCGCGCTGCTGATGCAGAATTACTCGGACAACGTGCTGTTTATCATGATGGCCGCGGTGTCGTTTGTGTACCTGATGATGCTGCTGCGCAAAGCCGGTCAGCATCCTACGCCGGTGGCTCACGCCTGATCCTGATTTTTTATTGTTTCCCTGACGCGTATTCCTGACTCGGAATACGCGTTTTTGTATGGGAAAATGCCCCGTTAATATAAGGGGGAACGATGAATACGGTTAACTTTACGCTGGCCCAAATTGAAGCCTTTGCCTGCGTTTGCGAATGCGGCACCCTCACCAAAGCGGCTAAAAAGCTCAATAAAGACCGGACCACGGTCAGCCAGCTGCTGGATTATCTCGAAATTGACCTCGGCTATACGCTGTTCGATCGTTCTACCCGTCCTTTGACCTTAACCGAACCCGGCAAGCTATTGTACCGACAGGCCCGGTTATTTCTTCATGAGGCTCAGGCTTTCTCAGAGGCCGCGCGGCAGATGCCGGGCCAGATAGAGACCCGCCTGACGCTATGCTATGACCCTTTCACGCCAAGAGATTTCTTACTGCGGCTGGTGGAGAAGCTTGCGGCCGAACAGATAACGCTCGATCTGCTGATGAGTGAACGCCCGGAGGCCGAAAGCTGGCTGGATCAGGGCAGGGCGCATATCGGCATTTACCAGGCGCTAAATCGCTCGGTGAACGACAGGCTCCAGTGGCGAGCGGTGGGCAGCCTGGCATTGGCGGCATGGGCGAAAACAGGCTTCTTTAAAACCAAACCGGTCTCACTCCTACGTCTTGCCGCCAGCACGCAGCTGATGCCTTATCGCGAGCTTCCTGATTCACTGGCACAGCGCATTCAAATTGCCGATCGGGTAATACGCGTCAACGAACTTTCTCTGCTGGAAAAGCGACTGTGTGCCGGAGAAGGCTGGGCGTTTTTACCGCGGCACTTTAGGGTAGAAAACTGGCCGGGCATTGAGCGACTGGATACGGAAGTTGGAGATAGAGGGTTGCTGCACCCGGTGGTGGCGCTTTGGAAACCCGGGCATATTGCGCAATCTCAGCTTGAGAAGGTCATGGCGGCGATAGATGCCGCCTGGCAGGAAGCGTAATGACCGTGCCCCCTTCAACGGGAGCACGTAGTGGGGCTAGTACATTACTTTATGACCGTACTGCTCCAGAATGCCTTTGACCCGATCCATGGTTTCTTTCTTCGGCGGATGGACGCCGTCCAGCTTGTACTCTTCGCCCATGGCAACCCATTTATGTTTGCCAAGCTCGTGGTACGGCAGCAGCTCGATTTTCTCAACGTTGCCCATATCGCGGGTAAATTCCCCAAGGCGATGCGCGGAGTCGTCGTCATCAGACCAGCCCGGCACGACCACGTAGCGGATCCACACTTTAATGTCTTTTTTCGACAGATACCGGGCAAACTCGAGCGTGCGGTGATTTGAAACGCCCACCAGGTTTTGGTGGATTTCGTCGTTCATTTGTTTGAGATCGAGCATCACCAGGTCGGTAACCTCCAGCAGCTCATCAATCACCGGATCGTAGCGACGAACAAAGCCGTTGGTGTCCAGGCAGGTATGAATACCTTCTTTATGGCAGGCGCGGAACCAGTCACGCACGAACTCGGCCTGCAGGATAGCCTCACCGCCGGACGCGGTGACGCCGCCGCCGGAAGCGTTCATAAAGTGGCGATAGGTGACAACTTCTTTCATCAGCTCTTCTACCGTCACTTCTTTGCCGCCGTGGGTATCCCAGGTGTCGCGGTTGTGGCAGTAAAGGCAGCGCATCAGGCAGCCCTGGAAGAAGGTGATAAAGCGGATACCGGGACCGTCTACGGTACCACAGGATTCAAAAGAGTGAATTCGTCCGATTGCTGACATTGCGGTGATCTCTCCAGGTGTGGCCCATCCAGGGCCTGTGTCGTGCACAGCTCAAGCCGGCTGTGTTAAGTCTGTTTTGGCAGATACCCAAGTATAGATAGCTGGCAAAGCAGGCTGGGGGCAGAGAGGTGAGTAAAAAGGCCCCACAAGAGTGGAGCCTTTATATATTACGCTTCTTCAGTCTAACAAGGAATTAGATGGACTGAGTGAAGGTACGGGTAATAACGTCCTGCTGCTGTTCTTTGGTCAGCGAGTTGAAGCGGACTGCGTAACCGGATACACGAATGGTCAGCTGAGGATATTTCTCAGGGTTTTCCATCGCGTCCAGCAGCATTTCACGGTTCATGACGTTCACGTTCAGGTGCTGACCACCTTCGATGTTCGCTTCGTGGTGGAAGTAACCGTCCATCAGGCCTGCAAGGTTGGTTTTACGCACGTCATCGTCTTTACCCAGCGCGTTTGGCACGATGGAGAAGGTATAGGAGATACCATCTTTCGCGTAGGCAAACGGCAGTTTAGCCACGGAGGTCAGAGAGGCAACAGCACCTTTCTGGTCACGGCCGTGCATTGGGTTAGCGCCTGGACCGAACGGAGTACCTGCGCGACGACCGTCTGGGGTGTTACCGGTTTTCTTACCATAAACCACGTTAGAGGTGATGGTCAGAACAGACTGGGTCGCGATAGCGCCACGGTAGGTGGTCAGTTTCTGAATTTTCTTCATGAAACGTTCTACCAGGTCAACGGCGATGTCATCTACGCGAGGATCGTTGTTACCGAACTGTGGATATTCACCTTCGATTTCGAAGTCGATAGCCAGACCGTCTTCGTCACGAATTGGTTTAACTTTCGCGTATTTGATTGCAGACAGGGAGTCAGCTGCAACGGACAGACCCGCGATACCACAAGCCATGGTGCGAACAACGTCACGGTCGTGCAGAGCCATCAGGGACGCTTCGTAGCTGTATTTATCATGCATGTAGTGAATGATGTTCAGCGCGGTAACGTACTGTTTAGCCAGCCAGTCCATGAAGTGATCCAGACGATCCAACACATTGTCGTAGTCCAGAACGTCTGCGGTGATTGGCGCTTCTTTAGGACCAACCTGCATTTTCAGTTTTTCATCAACGCCGCCGTTGATTGCATACAGCATGGTTTTCGCCAGGTTTGCACGAGCACCGAAGAACTGCATTTGCTTACCAACGATCATTGGGCTTACGCAGCAAGCGATAGCGTAGTCATCGTTGTTGAAGTCAGGGCGCATCAGATCGTCATTCTCGTACTGCAGAGAAGAGGTATCGATGGAAACTTTAGCCGCGTATTTTTTGAAGTTCAGTGGCAGTTTTTCAGACCACAGAATGGTGATGTTTGGCTCCGGAGACGGCCCCATGGTGTACAGGGTGTTCAGGAAGCGGAAGCTGTTTTTGGTCACCAGAGTACGGCCATCAACGCCCATACCGCCGATAGATTCTGTTGCCCAGATTGGGTCACCGGAGAACAGCTCATCGTATTCTGGGGTACGCAGGAAGCGAACCATACGCAGTTTCATGACCAGGTGGTCAATCATTTCCTGAGCGTCTTGCTCGTTGATTTTGCCTGCTTTGATGTCGCGTTCGATATAGGCATCCAGGAAGGTGGATACGCGACCGAAGGACATTGCAGCGCCGTTCTGAGATTTAACCGCAGCCAGGTAGCCGAAGTAAGTCCACTGAATTGCTTCCTGTGCGTTGGTAGCAGGACCGGAGATATCGCAGCCATATTTAGCGGCCATCTCTTTGATCTGACCCAGCGCACGGTGCTGTTCGGAGATTTCTTCACGCAGACGAATAGTCGCTTCCAGGTCTTCACCGTTTTCCAGTTTGGTCTGCAGTGAGTTGAACTGAGCGAACTTGTCTTTCATCAGGTAGTCGATACCGTACAGCGCAACGCGACGGTAGTCACCGATGATACGGCCACGGCCATACGCATCTGGCAGACCGGTAATAACACCGGACTTACGGCAGTTCAGGATGTCTTTGGTGTAAACGTCAAACACGCCCTGGTTGTGAGTTTTGCGGTATTCGGTGAAGATCTTTTTCAGCATTGGGTCGAGTTCACGACCGTATACTTTGCAAGAACCTTCGACCATTTTGATGCCGCCGAACGGAATGATGGCACGTTTCAGAGGAGCATCGGTCTGCAGACCCACGATGGTTTCGAGGGACTTGTTGATGTAGCCCGCATCATGAGAAGTGATGGTGGAAGCGAGGTCGGTATCGAAGTCAACTGGCGCGTGAGTGCGGTTTTCCAGTTTGACGCCTTCCATCACTTTGTCCCACAGAGTGGTAGTTGCGTCGGTAGCACCTGCCAGGAAGGACTCATCACCCTCATACGGGGTGTAGTTTTTCTGAATAAAGTCACGCACGTTGACTTCATTCTGCCATTCGCCTTTAGCAAAACCTTCCCAGGCTGTGGCTAACTTTTCATTAAGCTCGGACATGTAACACCTACCTTCTAATGTGGAGTTCTTAAACCTACGTGTTGGCTAAACTTAGTGTTTATCGCCACCGCGCAGATAAATTACCCAGTATGTCAACCCAACCAGTAAACCTCCTCCGATAATGTTTCCGATGGTGACTGGAATCAGGTTATCGGTAATGAAGTTCAGCACGGTCAGATGCGAGAAACTTTCCGGAGAGGACCCTACGGCGGTCCAGAATTCCGGGCTGGCAAAGTCACGAACCACGATAGCCATCGGGATCATGAACATGTTTGCGATGCTGTGCTCAAAGCCGCAGGCAACAAACATGGCAACCGGAAGGATCATAGCAAACATTTTGTCCATCAGGCTGCGGCCGGAGTAGCTCATCCAGACGGCGAGACACACCATCAGGTTCGCCAGAATGCCGAGGCAGACGGCCTCAACAAACGTGTGATGCATTTTATGGTCAGCGGTCTGCAGGACGTTAAGGCCCCAGGCGCCGTTGGCTGTCATATACATGCCGGACAGCCAGATAAGAAGCACAAAGAGCAGGGCACCGACCAGGTTACCAATGTAAACGTTAGCCCAGTTACGCAGCAGCTGGCACCAGGTGATGCGGCCGCTGGCTTTGGCTACGACGATCAGCACGGTGGAGGTAAAGAGGTCTGCACCGCAGATAACGCAAAGAATTAAACCCAGTGAGAAGCATGTGCCGCCAATCAGTTTGGCAATCCCGAAGGGAATAGTGGATGTGCCCGTTGTGGCGGTGATGTAGAACACGAAGGCAATCGAAATGAAGACGCCTGCGGTAATCGCTAAGTAAAAGGTCGTTAGCGGCTGTTTTGTTGCTTTATAGACGCCAGCATCTTCGGCAATTTTTGCCATCGCTGGTGGGAGTACTAGATCAAAAGGGTTGTCAGCTTTCACACTAACTCTCTCTTATTTAATTCGGCGAGGAGATACTAACAAAGCATTATAGAGTAAAAATTGATGTGGATCATATCTCGCCAAGCTAATAGGCACTGAAAAAGCAGGTCTTTATCTGTTTTTCAGCATAACTAATTGATTATAAATGAAAAAATAAATTTTAATATTTATAGATAAAATTGAATCCAGCCCGTTCCTCGCACAAAAATGGTTAATTACAATGGGGTATTTTTATATTTCGATAACATTATTTCCGTTGTCGATAAATAATCATTTACCCTAAATTAACCAAAAGATTACATAGTAAAATATTATTGTTGCAATAATAAAATGGGGCGCAAAAAGCGCCCCACAATATAGCTCAGACCCGGTGCAGTGCGCACCTGTAAGTTGTCAGTAAATTACTTTACCTGCCAATATTTGGCTTTGGCACGCTGTAATTTTTCGTAAGCCTGCAACAACGCCTGATGCGCCGGGAAGGCTTTCAGGTCTTTGTCGACCGGCTGCAGGCCGTAGAACGCTGCTTCACCGCTCAGCGCTGCGCTCGCGGCATCGACGGCTTCTGCACCGTACATGCGTACAAATGCGTTCAGGTATTGCAGAGGCTGGCGTTCTTCTTCCTGCGACAGCAGCAGCAGGGTCTGCAGGCAGCGGTAGTAGTTAGCGCGCTCCGGGCTAAAGATGGAGGCGTTAAACTCCATGGTCCACTCGGTCCAGATCAGCGCCTGCTCAAGGTCACCGCCGGCGAGCGCCAGCATGGCTTTCAGCTCGCCAATACGCAGCGTGTACCAGCCGTTATCTTTCCCGGTTGCCAGACCAAGTAATTCGCGCACGCGGGTGAAGTCATCGTGGCCTTCATCGTCCAGTTGAGAAATCAGATCCAGGTAGTCCTGCTGTTCCCATTCGCTGTCCGGCAGGGCAAGGATAGTTTCACGCAGGTGGCTGCCCATGCTGTTGTTGGCCAGCAGCAGGTCTTCTGCCGGATAAATATCTGACATGCCCGGGACGATAATACGGCAAGCGTAGACATCCAGGTGTTCGTAATCGGCGATATACACTTCTTTATCTTCAGACTTGAAGATAGCCATCAGCGTGGCGAATTCTTCTTCTGTTGTGCCGGCGAAGCTCCAGTCAGCAAACGGATAGTCCGCATCCTGCTTGAACATGTCCCAGGAGATCAGGCCGCTGGAATCAATGAAGTGAGTTTCCAGGTTAGCGTGTTCGGCCACCTCTTCATCATCGAAGGTTGGAGGCGTAAAGACATCCAGATCTTTCAGGCCACGGCCCTGCAGCAGCTCGGTAACGGTACGCTCCAGCGCCACGCCAAAATCAGGGTGTGCGCCAAATGAAGCAAAACAGGTTCCGTTTGCCGGGTTAAACAGCACCACGCAGATAACCGGGTATTTGCCGCCCAGAGAGCCGTCGTAAGCGAAGATAGGGAAACCTTCGTCTTCAAGCGTCTTAATGGATTCCACGACGCCAGGATAGCGTGCCAGCACCTCTTGCGGGATTTCCGGCAGGCTGATGCTTTCGGCGATGATGCGGTTCTTAATATGACGCTCAAAGACCTCAGAGAGACCCTGGACGCGAGCTTCATTCGCCGTGTTACCCGCGGACATGCCGTTGGAAACATACAGATTGCCAATGATGTTCATTGGGATATAAACGGTTTGCAGGTCTGACTGGCGGGTAAACGGCAGGGCACAGATACCGCGCTCTTCGTTGCCGGACTGCAGATCGATAAGCATCCCCGCACCAACTTCATTCTCCGGATCGTAGAAAGCACGCAGGCGATCGTCGAGGATACCTGCAGGGAGTTGATCGTCTTCCGGCAGTGGGAACCACTTCTCATTCGGGTAATGAACGAATGGGCCGTTAGCGATGGTGTCGCCCAGCCAGAAGTCCGCGAAGAAATAGTTAGTCGACAGACGTTCAAAATATTCACCCAGCGCGGATGCCAGCGCGGCTTTTTTGGTCGCGCCTTTGCCGTTGGTGAAGCACAGAGCGCTGTCTTTGTCGCGAATATGCACTGACCAAACGTTCGGTACCGGGTTAAGCCAGGAGGCTTCTTCGATATTGAAACCGAGGTCGGTCAGCTTTTTCTGGAAGCGGGCGATGGAGTCTTCCAGGGCGGCATCTTTGCCGGGGATAAATGTCTGGGTCATGGGGTTCACTTTAATGGTACGCGAAACGCGCAATGATACGGGTTTTACCGGTAGGACGCTATCTTCCGCCCGGCGCAGGCGACGCTAGCATAGCAGGCTCTGTGGCATTGCTGTAACCCGGTGAGGATGTGGTTTTTGGGTCTTACCGCCGGAAATCGGGCAATTTTTTCACCTGCCGGGAGATTGTGTTGTGTGATTTTGCGCACATTACTTCCCCGCACGGGATTAACCGTTGCAACACTGCGCCGCTGAATGATAAAACCGATAATGTAATAAAAACTTATTGCTCGAGGCGTGGTGAGGGGAAATGACACAGGTATACAATTTTAGTTCTGGTCCGGCAATGCTACCGGCTGAAGTACTTCGTCGTGCACAACAGGAGCTGTGCGACTGGCACGGTCTGGGCACTTCCGTAATGGAAATTAGCCACCGTGGCAAAGAGTTTATTCAGGTCGCGGAAGAGGCGGAAAAAGATTTTCGCGATCTGCTGCAAATCCCCTCCAACTATAAAGTTTTATTCTGCCACGGCGGCGGCCGCGGTCAGTTTGCTGGCGTACCGTTGAATATCCTCGGGGACAAAACCAGCGCGGATTACATCGACGGCGGCTACTGGGCGAACAGCGCGATAAAAGAAGCGAAAAAATACTGTCAGCCTGTTGCTCACGACGTGAAAATCACCGTGGACGGCAAGCGCGCCATCAAGCCGATGAGCGAGTGGCAGGTTTCTGACAACAGCGCGTTTCTGCACTATTGCCCGAATGAGACCATCGACGGCATCTCCATCGACGAAACGCCTGATTTTGGCGATACCGTAGTTGCCGCTGACTTCTCTTCCACCATTCTTTCTCGTCCTATCGACGTTAGCCGCTTCGGCGTGATTTATGCCGGTGCGCAGAAAAACATTGGTCCGGCTGGCCTGACGCTGGTTGTGGTGCGTGAAGACCTGCTGGGTAAAGCGCATAAAGCATGCCCGTCAATCATCGATTACACCGTGCTGAACGACAACGATTCCATGTTCAACACGCCGCCAACCTTCGCATGGTATCTCGCGGGGCTGGTCTTCAAATGGCTGAAAGAGCAGGGTGGCGTGGCCGCAATGGATCGTATTAATCAGGCCAAAGCCGAGCTGCTGTATGGCGTGATTGATAACAGCGATTTCTATCGTAACGACGTGGCCGCTTCTAACCGTTCCCGGATGAACGTGCCGTTCCAGCTGGCAGATAGCGCGCTGGATAAAGTGTTCCTTGAAGAGTCCTTTGCGGCAGGCCTGCATTCGCTGAAAGGCCACCGTGTCGTAGGCGGCATGCGTGCCTCTATCTATAACGCCATGCCGCTTGATGGCGTAAAAGCGTTGACGGATTTCATGGTTGAGTTCGAACGCCGCCACGGTTAATGATTGCACTAGTATTTCGCCCCGCGGCTCGCCTGCGGGGTTTTTATTCTGTTTGAGTTGAGAGTATTTTTCCCATGCTGGAATCCCTGACGTTACAACCCATCGCGCTGGTCGACGGCACCATTAATCTGCCTGGTTCAAAAAGCGTTTCTAACCGTGCTCTGCTGTTGGCCGCGCTGGCCAAAGGGACGACGGTGCTGACCAATCTGCTGGATAGCGATGATGTCCGCCATATGCTTAACGCGCTGAAGGCGCTGGGCGTTAGCTATACGCTTTCGGCGGATCGCACCCGTTGTGAAGTCACCGGCGTGGCTGGGCCTTTGCAGGCAGAAGGCGAGCTTGAGCTCTTTTTAGGCAATGCGGGTACGGCAATGCGTCCTCTGGCCGCAGCGCTGTGCCTCGGCAGCAATAACATTGTGCTGACCGGCGAGCCGCGCATGAAAGAGCGTCCGATTGGTCACCTTGTTGATGCGCTGCGTCAGGGCGGGGCGGAGATTGATTATCTCGAGCAAGAGAATTACCCGCCGCTGCGCCTGCGTGGGGGCTTCAACGGCGGCAAGGTTGAGGTCGACGGCAGCGTGTCCAGCCAGTTCCTGACCGCGCTGCTGATGACGGCTCCTCTGGCGCCAAACGACACCGAAATCACTATTAAAGGCGAGCTGGTATCTAAACCTTATATTGATATCACGCTGCACCTGATGAAAACCTTTGGCGTCGAGGTGGAAAACCGCGACTACCGCAGCTTTGTCATCCGTGGTGCGCAGGAATATCAGTCGCCGGGAGCTTACCTGGTTGAAGGAGATGCCTCATCTGCCTCTTACTTCCTGGCTGCAGGTGCGGTTAAAGGCGGCGTGGTGAAGGTGACCGGCATTGGCCGTAACAGCGTTCAGGGCGATATCCGTTTTGCCGACGTACTGGAAAAGATGGGTGCGAAAGTGACCTGGGGCGATGACTTCATTAGCTGCGAGCGCGGCGAGCTGAACGCCATCGATATGGACATGAACCATATCCCGGATGCGGCAATGACTATTGCGACAGCGGCGCTGTTTGCTAAGGGCACGACCACGTTACGTAATATCTATAACTGGCGAGTAAAAGAGACCGATCGTCTTAGCGCGATGGCTACTGAACTACGAAAAGTGGGCGCAGAAGTCGAAGAGGGTGAGGATTATATTACCGTTACGCCTCCGGCTAAGCTGACGTTTGCTGAGATAGGTACCTATAACGATCACCGTATGGCGATGTGTTTCTCGCTGGTGGCTCTGTCCGATACGCCGGTGACTATCCTTGATCCTGGCTGTACGGCAAAAACTTTCCCTGACTACTTCGAGCAGCTGGCGCGTATCAGTACTCCGGCATAATCCCCTAAGAAACCGCATCACCTGATGCGGTTTTTCCGATCTCTACGATTCCTTACAACGCACGTTGCGCAATTCTTCTACACTCAGCCTGATTCCCGAGGATATTTGCCCGGAAAGATAACAGTCCTGGCGGTTGCGGCGTATAATGCGCGGCGTTTACAACCCGCGAATCCAGCGATAGAGGAGAAAACGATGACGGCATCCGCCCCGGTAATAACGATTGATGGCCCAAGTGGCGCCGGTAAAGGCACGCTTTGTAAGGCGATGGCCGAAGCGTTGCAGTGGCATCTGCTGGACTCTGGTGCGATTTATCGTGTCCTGGCGCTGGCCGCGCTGCATCACCATGTTGATGTCGCTTCCGAAGATGCGCTGGTTCCTCTTGCTGCACATCTGGACGTTCGTTTTGTCTCCACCGACGGCAATCTGGAAGTGATCCTTGAAGGGGAAGATGTGAGCGGTGAAATCCGCACTCAGGAAGTGGCAAACGCCGCCTCTCAGGTCGCCGCGTTCCCGCGTGTCCGCGAAGCTCTGCTGCGCCGCCAGCGCGCTTTCCGCGAAGCGCCGGGCCTGATTGCCGATGGCCGTGATATGGGCACCGTGGTGTTCCCGGATGCACCAGTGAAAATTTTCCTTGATGCTTCCTCCGAAGAGCGTGCCCACAGGCGCATGCTACAGTTGCAGGAGAAGGGCTTTAGTGTTAACTTTGACCGCCTTTTGGCCGAGATAAAGGAACGCGACGATCGCGACCGCAATCGCTCTGTAGCGCCGCTGGTACCCGCTGCCGATGCTTTAGTACTGGATTCCACCAGTATGAGTATTGAGCAAGTGATTGAAAAAGCGCTACAATACGCCCGCCAAAAGCTGGCTGTTGCCTGATAAAGGCAGACAAGCCTCAGAATTAGTAGTACCCCCGCTGCAACGGAGTGTGAGCGGGTATGTAAAACAACCCCATCCGGCATGAGGCCAGATGGACGTTAATCTAACTTTTGAAGATTAAACATGACTGAATCTTTTGCTCAACTATTTGAAGAATCCCTTAAAACAATCGAAACCCGTCCGGGTTCCATCGTTCGTGGTGTTGTTGTTGCTATCGACAAAGACGTCGTTCTGGTTGATGCGGGCCTGAAATCTGAATCTGCAATCCCTGCAGAGCAGTTCAAAAACGCAGCCGGCGAACTGGAAATTCAGGTTGGCGACGAAGTTGACGTTGCACTGGACGCAGTAGAAGACGGCTTCGGTGAAACCCTGCTGTCCCGTGAGAAAGCTAAACGTCACGAAGCTTGGATCACGCTGGAAAAAGCTTACGAAGAAGCTGAAACTGTGGTCGGTGTTATTAACGGCAAAGTTAAAGGTGGCTTCACTGTTGAGCTGAACGGTATTCGTGCGTTCCTGCCAGGTTCCCTGGTTGACGTGCGTCCAGTTCGCGACACGCTGCACCTGGAAGGCAAAGAGCTTGAGTTCAAAGTTATCAAGCTTGACCAGAAGCGCAACAACGTTGTTGTTTCCCGTCGTGCGGTAATCGAGTCTGAGAACAGCGCAGAGCGCGATCAGCTGCTTGAAAACCTGCAAGAAGGCATGGAAGTTAAAGGTATCGTTAAGAACCTCACTGACTACGGCGCATTCGTTGACCTGGGTGGCGTTGATGGCCTGCTGCACATCACCGATATGGCATGGAAACGCGTTAAGCATCCAAGCGAAATCGTGAATGTTGGCGACGAAATCACCGTTAAAGTGCTGAAGTTCGACCGCGAGCGTACTCGTGTTTCCCTCGGCCTGAAACAGCTGGGCGAAGATCCATGGGTCGCTATCGCTAAGCGTTATCCAGAAGGTACCAAACTGACTGGTCGCGTGACCAACCTGACCGACTACGGCTGCTTCGTTGAAATCGAAGAAGGCGTTGAAGGCCTGGTTCACGTTTCCGAAATGGATTGGACCAACAAAAACATCCACCCATCCAAAGTTGTTAACGTTGGTGATGTAGTGGAAGTTATGGTTCTGGATATCGACGAAGAACGTCGTCGCATCTCCCTGGGTCTGAAGCAGTGCAAAAACAACCCATGGCAGCAGTTCGCTGAGACCCACAACAAAGGCGATCGCGTTGAAGGTAAAATCAAGTCTATCACTGACTTCGGTATCTTCATCGGCCTGGACGGCGGCATCGACGGCCTGGTTCACCTGTCTGACATCTCCTGGAACGTTGCAGGCGAAGAAGCAGTTCGTGAATACAAAAAAGGCGACGAAATTGCAGCCGTTGTTCTGCAGGTTGACGCAGAGCGTGAGCGTATCTCCCTGGGCGTTAAACAGCTCGCAGAAGATCCGTTCAACAACTACGTTGCGCTGAACAAGAAAGGCACTATCGTTACTGGTAAAGTAACGGCAGTTGACGCGAAAGGTGCTACAGTTGAATTAGCAGACGGCGTAGAAGGCTACCTGCGTGCTTCTGAAGCTTCCCGTGACCGCGTTGAAGATGCAACTCTGGTTCTGAACGTTGGCGACGATGTTGAAGCTAAATTCACCGGCGTTGATCGTAAAAACCGTGTAGTGAGCCTGTCTGTTCGTGCTAAAGACGAAGCTGACGAGAAAGATGCAATCGCGACTGTTAACAACAAACAGGAAGAAAGCAACTTCTCTAACGCAATGGCTGAAGCATTCAAAGCAGCTAAAGGCGAGTAATCGTCCGAGCGTTGTATCCCGGCTTCTGCCAGGGTATAAAATCAGGGCGGCTTCGGCCGCCCTTGTTCGATTGAGAGCTGTAAGCTAATTTTCCTGAATGGAAACCGGAGGAATCATGACCAAGTCAGAATTGATCGAAAGACTTGCAACCCAGCAATCTCACATCCCTGCAAAAGCGGTAGAAGATGCGGTGAAAGAAATGCTGGAGCATATGGCCTCTACGCTCGCCGAGGGTGAACGTATTGAAATCCGGGGTTTCGGCAGTTTCTCCTTACACTATCGCGCTCCTCGCACCGGACGTAACCCAAAAACCGGCGACAAAGTGGATCTGGAAGGTAAATACGTTCCGCACTTTAAGCCAGGTAAAGAGTTGCGTGACCGCGCCAATATTTATGGCTAATTCTTTAGATTTAGCAGAAATGGCACCTCATATGAGGTGCCATTTTTTTTGCCTGTACCGCTATTTTGCGAGCCGTTATCCACAACGGCAGCGCAACGTTGTTTACCTGGCGTAAGTTGCCCAATCCATCTCGTATTCTCCTGATAACTTTCTGACTCTACAACAAGACTGGCGCACACTGCCTGTAACAAGGAGGTGGATGTGTTTTCAATACCCACGGTTGCCGGCGCTGTTCTGTTTAGTTCTCTTCCTCTGCTATGGCTACCGGTTATCCCGGAAAGAGATGGCATTCTTTTACTTCTGGCTATTGCACTGGGGTTGGCCGGAATGTTTGGTCGCCTGCGCTGGGTACGTTATCTGGTGCTGTACCTTCTATTACTGAGCTGGAGCCTTCTGGCCGCGAGGCAAATGCTGGACGCGTTTGCTGATTTTGGGCAAAAACCGCTGACTGCCCAGGTGAGAATTACGCGCAGCGATGGTGAAAAACGGCATGAGATACAGATAGTGAAGCTGGACCAGCGCTATCTGTTTCCTGCGCCTGGCGTAGTATTAAGAAATAGCAATCTGCCTGAGTCCGCCTGCGAAGGGCAGATCTGGCAGATGACGCTTAGGCTTCGCCCGGTTCATTCGCAGCTTAACGAGGGTGGTTTTAATGGTCAGCGTTACGCGCTTTCACAGCTTCTGCCGTTTAACGGCAGCGTGCTGAAGGCCAACCTCTTATCCGAACGCTGTAATCTTCGCGGGAAATGGCTACAGCGAGCCAAAAACGCCACCGCGCACCTGCCATGGCAGGGCGTCATTATTGCCCTGGGGTTTGGTGAGCGGATAGACGTTAGCGATGATGTCAAAAAAATTATGCGTTACACCGGCACCGCGCATCTCATGGCAATTTCTGGCTTGCACATTGCGTTAGCCGGGGGCATTGGCTGGCTGTTTGCGCGGGCGCTACAGTTTTGCCTACCGACCTTCCTGATCGGCTATCGTTTTCCCCTGTTAATGAGCTTTAGCATCGCGCTATTTTATACCTGGCTGTCGGGCATGAATCCTCCTGCCGTAAGAACCCTGGTCGGTATGGGGATCTGGCTGGTGCTACGTCTCAGCGGCAGAAAGTGGTCCTCGTGGGAAGTCCTGCTTTGCTGTGTGGCCGGCATTGTGTTTAGTGAACCGCTGGCTATTTTGGCGGAGAGTTTTTGGCTGTCTGCTCTTGCGGTCTGCGGGCTTATCTTTTGGTATCAGTGGGTGCCGCTGCCGCGTATGGCCATCAATCGCTGGCTTCGGCCTTTTGTCGATCTGCTTTACCTACAAACGGGCGTCACGTTACTGCTTATTCCACTTCAGGTGGTTTTATTTCACGGCGTAAGCCTGACCTCGCTGGCAGCCAATCTCTTCGCCGTGCCTTTGATTACGTTCGTTAGCGTTCCTTTGATACTGGCTGGAATGGTATTTGGGGAGTTACCGGGGATTGGCGAGTGGATTTGGTCTCTGGCGGATAAATCGCTGGCAGGCGTATTTGCACTTTTGGTCGGTTTACCTCAAGGCTGGAGGGAAGTAGATCGCCGCTATCAATTTTTGGCGTTCATTGCCTGGTGGGCCGTGATGGTGTGGCGGACAGGCGTTTGGCGAAGTTCTTCTGTGACGGTGGCAACGGTGCTGCTTTTAATGACGTTTCCTTTTTGGCGTAAAAACGATGCCAATAGCTGGGCCGTTCATATGCTTGATGTCGGGCATGGACTCGCGGTTGTTATCGAACGAGAAGGGAAGGCATTACTTTACGACACGGGAAATGCATGGCCAGGCGGTGATGCGGCAAGAGCCGTGATTATCCCGTGGTTAAAATGGCGTAACCTGCAGCCTGAGCAGGTGATTGTCAGCCACGAACATCTTGACCATATTGGCGGACTAAAAAGCCTTCAGCAGCAGTGGCCGGCGCTAAGTATTCGTAGCCCTTTGCGCTGGAAAGGGCATGAACGCTGTTTTCGCCCCCAACAATGGCAGTGGCAAGGGATTCAATTCGATGTTCTGTGGCCACCGGAAGGGTATGAGGGAACCGGAAATTATCGCTCCTGCGTAGTGAAGGTCAGCCTGGGTGGCTTTAGCCTGTTGCTGACGGGAGATATAGAGGCCAGTGCAGAATTGGCTATGCTGAGAAAGCGCTGGCAAACGTTAAAAGCCGATATTTTGCAGGTTCCTCATCACGGAAGCCGAACATCATCCAGCGGGCCGCTGCTCCGGGCGGTGTCCGGTCGCATGGCGCTGGCTTCAACTTCGCGCTATAACGCCTGGAGGTTACCGTCGCCAAAGATAATCGATCTCTACCGAAAATACGGTTATCAATGGCACGACACCGCGCAGTCGGGGCAGCTGACAATTGAAATAAAGGGTGATAAATGGCAAATCTCTGGCTTTAGAGAACAAATATTGCGCCGTTGGTATCATCAGTGGTTTGGCGTCACCCGTGATAATGGGTAGAATATGCGGCTATTTCATAAAAGGCTGGTTCGACTTAATGCAGAACGATAAAGATCTCTCCACGTGGCAGACTTTCCGCCGGCTCTGGCCGATGATATCCCCATTTAGAACGGGTCTGATTGTGGCTGGGATAGCGTTAATCCTTAATGCTGCGAGCGATACCTACATGCTTTCGCTGCTTAAACCATTACTGGATGATGGTTTTGGTAAAACGGACTCGTCAGTGCTGATATGGATGCCGCTGGCCGTTATTGCCCTGATGGTGCTGCGTGGCATCACAAGCTATGTCTCCAGCTACTGCATTTCATGGGTATCGGGAATGGTGGTCATGAACATGCGTCGTCGTCTGTTCAGCCATATGATGGGCATGCCTGTCGCCTTCTTCGATCAGCAATCTACGGGGACGCTGCTGTCGCGCATTACCTACGATTCCGAACAGGTGGCTTCTTCTTCCTCAAGCGCGCTGATAACCGTGGTGCGTGAAGGCGCCTCTATCATCGGCCTGTTTGTGCTGATGTTCTGGTACAGCTGGCAGCTGTCGGTGATTTTAATCGTGCTGGCCCCAATCGTCTCGTTTGCTATTCGCTTTGTTTCTAAGCGCTTCCGCAATATCAGTAAAAATATGCAAAACACCATGGGGCAGGTGACAACCAGCGCCGAGCAGATGCTGAAGGGCCATAAAGAAGTGCTCATCTTCGGCGGCCAGCAGGTGGAAACCGATCGCTTCGACAAGGTCAGCAACCGCATGCGTAACCAGGGGATGAAGCTGGTTTCTGCGTCCTCTATTTCTGACCCGATTATTCAGCTGATTGCTTCATTCGCTTTAGCCTTTGTGCTGTATGCCGCAAGCTTCCCAAGCGTGATGGAAACGCTCACTGCAGGGACCATCACGGTCGTCTTCTCTTCCATGATTGCGCTGATGCGCCCGCTGAAGTCGCTGACTAACGTTAACGCCCAGTTCCAGCGCGGAATGGCCGCCTGCCAGACGCTGTTCTCTATCCTCGATTCCGAGCAGGAAAAAGACAGTGGCAAACTGGTTATCGAACGCTCTAAAGGCGATGTTGAATTCCGCGATGTTACTTTCACCTATCCAGGGCGTGATGTTCCTGCCCTGCGTGACATCAACCTGATCATTCCAGCAGGCAAAACCGTTGCTCTGGTTGGGCGTTCTGGCTCCGGTAAATCGACGATTGCCAGCCTGATCACCCGTTTCTACGAGCAGGAAAAAGGCAGTATTCTGATTGATGGTCAGGACATCCGCGAGTATACCCTTGCCTCGCTGCGTAACCAGGTTGCGTTAGTCTCCCAGAACGTTCATCTGTTCAATGACACTATCGCCAATAACATTGCCTACGCTCGCACCGAGCAGTTTTCGCGCGAAGATATCGAAAAGGCCGCACGTATGGCCTACGCCATGGACTTCATCAGCAAGATGGATAACGGGCTTGATACCGTGATTGGTGAAAACGGCGTGCTGCTTTCCGGCGGTCAGCGCCAGCGTATCGCTATCGCCCGTGCGCTGCTGCGTGATAGCCCAATCCTGATTCTGGATGAAGCGACCTCTGCGCTTGATACCGAGTCCGAACGCGCTATCCAGGCCGCGCTGGATGAACTGCAGAAAAACCGTACTTCACTGGTTATCGCCCACCGTCTGTCCACTATCGAGCAGGCGGACGAAATCGTGGTGGTGGAAGATGGCCGCATCGTTGAGCGTGGCCCTCACCAGGAGCTGCTGGCTCATCGCGGGGTTTACGCCCAGCTGCATAAGATGCAATTCGGCGAATGATAGAACGTATCTGGTCGGGAAAATCGCCTCTCTACCTGCTGCTGTTGCCGCTTTCCTGGCTGTATGGCCTGGTCAGCGGCGCTATCCGCCTGTCTTATCGCTTAGGCTTGCGTACCTCCTGGCGTGCTCCGGTGCCTGTCGTTGTGGTTGGGAACCTGACGGCGGGCGGTAACGGAAAAACGCCGGTCGTCATCTGGCTTGTGGAGCAACTGCAGCAGCGTGGCGTTCGCGTGGGCGTGGTGTCTCGTGGTTACGGTGGCAAAGCCGCCGCTTATCCTCTGGTGCTTAACGCACAAACTACACCTTCTGAAGCCGGGGATGAGCCAGTGCTTATCTTCCAGCGTACCGGTGCGCCGGTCGCCGTTGCCCCAAAACGCAGCGAGGCTGTGAAAGCCTTGCTGAAGTCTGCGGCTCCGCAAATTATTATCACCGACGATGGTTTGCAGCATTACGCCCTGGCTCGTGATAAAGAAATTGTTGTTATCGACGGCGTACGTCGTTTTGGTAACGGCTGGTGGTTACCCGCAGGGCCAATGCGCGAAAGAGCAGGGCGCCTGCGCAGCGTAGATGCCGTTATCGTTAACGGCGGTGAATCTCTGGCTGGTGAAATTGCCATGCGTCTTAAACCAGGGCTTGCCATTAACGTTCTCAGCGGTGAGCGTCGCCCGTTGGCGGATTTCAGCGACGTTGTGGCTATGGCCGGTATCGGCCATCCACCGCGTTTCTTTGCTACGCTGGAACAGGCCGGCATCACGCCGGTAAAAACCGTTGCACTGGCCGATCACCAGGCAATTACCGAACAGGATATGCTGAATATTGCGCCGGCTAACCAAACGGTAATGATGACGGAAAAAGATGCGGTGAAATGCCGTGCCTTCGCTGAAGGGCATGCAAACTGGTGGTATTTGCCGGTTGATGCGCAGCTAGACTCACCCCTTGCTGAAACGCTGCTCAAGGAGTTATTGGGGCTGGTGCGTTAGTTTTGCGGCACCGGTTATTTGTTCGCTGATTACAGGTGTGCCATGACCGTTGTGCAACTTTCAGTACGAGCAGCCCGGAATCTGCACCTTGCGGCCCAGGGGCTGCTGCAAAAACCTCGCCGCCGGGCGCGTCCCTCTGACGTTGCCGACGCTATCTCCCGCATGTCGCTGCTCCAGATTGATACCATCAATATCGTAGCCCGCAGTCCGTATCTGGTGTTATTCAGCCGCCTTGGGCACTTTGAACCCGGCTGGTTAGACGGGGCGCTGGCAAACGGCGAGCTGATTGAATACTGGGCCCATGAAGCCTGTTTCCTGCCGAAAAAAGATTTTTCGCTTATCCGCCACCGAATGCTGAGCCCTGAAAACATGGGTTGGAAATACCGTCCTGAGTGGATGAAAGAGCATGCGGAAGACATCAGGCAGTTACTCGCTTATATCGCAGAGAACGGCCCTGTACGCTCCGCCGACTTTGAACATCCGCGTAAAGGCGCAGGCGGCTGGTGGGAATGGAAGCCGCAGAAAAAACACCTCGAAGGGCTGTTTACCGCAGGGGAGGTTATGGTTACCGGGCGGCGAAACTTCCAGCGCGTTTATGATTTAACCCATCGGGTTATGCCGCACTGGGACGATGCCCTGCATCTTGTTAGCCAAGCTGAGGCTGAGCGACAGATGCTTGAAAACAGCGCCCGTAGCTTAGGGATCTTTCGCCCTGAATGGCTGGCGGATTACTATCGACTGAAAAATCTGGCCTTAAAGCCCCTGGTTGAAGCCTGGCTCTTATCGGGCAATGTTATTCGCGTTCAGGTAGATAAGCTGGGCGAGATGCTGGTGCATCATTCGCTGTTGCCACAGCTGGAGAAAGCGCAGCAAAATCAGCTTAATGCCACCCACAGCGCGGTGCTGTCACCGTTTGACCCGGTGGTTTGGGATCGCCGCAGAGCCGAGGCGCTGTTTAACTTTTCTTACCGCCTCGAATGTTATACCCCCGCGGAAAAACGCCGCTATGGCTACTTTGTTCTGCCGCTGCTGCATAAAGGTGTGCTGGTCGGCAGGATGGATGCCAAAATGCACCGCAAGCAGGGCGAACTGGAGGTGATAAGCCTCTACCTTGAAGAGGGCATTAAGGTGACAGACTCTTTGCAGGCAGGCCTGCGTGGCGCGCTGACCGATTTTGCACGCTGGCAATCCGCTACGCATCTTACCTTCGGCGTCCTGCCTGCAGAACTGAGAGAAAGCTGGGGAACAGGCTGGGAAATGGCCCCGGCGGGCTAGTCATTTATGCTATTCTGGTGCCGTTGATGGCACTCATCTGGAGTAATTATGGAAAGTCGTTTACTTGAAATCATTGCCTGCCCGGTCTGTAACGGCAAGCTCTACTATAATCAGGAAAAGCAAGAGCTTATCTGCAAGCCGGATGGCCTGGCCTACCCGCTGCGTGACGGTATTCCCGTTTTGCTGGAAAGTGAAGCCCGTACGCTGACTTCAGACGAGACCAATCCATGAGTTTTGTCGCCATTATTCCCGCACGCTATGCCTCCACGCGCCTGCCGGGTAAACCTTTAAAAGACATCAACGGTAAAGCGATGGTCCTGCATGTGCTGGATCGCGCTCGTGAATCCGGCGCTGAGCGTATTATCGTCGCGACCGATCATCCGGAAGTTGCTCGCGTTGTCGAAGCGGCAGGTGGAGAAGTTTGCCTGACCAGCCCCGATCACCAGTCCGGAACCGAACGTCTGGCTGAGGTTATCGAGAAATGTGGTTTCAGCGATGACACGGTTATTGTGAACGTGCAGGGTGACGAGCCAATGATCCCGCCGGTGATTATTCAGCAGGTTGCGAACAACGTCGCTAACAGTAAAGCCGGTATGGCGACGCTTGCGGTGCCTATCGAATCAGCCGAAGAAGCGTTTAACCCAAATGCGGTTAAGGTCGTCATGGATGCGCAGGGCTATGCGCTCTATTTTTCACGCGCCACCATTCCCTGGGATCGTGAACGCTTTGCCGCTTCCCGCGAACAGATTGGCGATACCTTCCTGCGTCACATCGGCATTTATGGCTACCGCGCCGGTTTTATCCGCCGCTATGTCAGCTGGGAGCCGAGCCAGCTCGAGCAAATCGAAATGCTTGAGCAGCTTCGCGTCTTGTGGAACGGCGAAAAAATTCACGTTGCCGTGGCGAAAGCCATCCCGAGCATTGGCGTGGATACCCCGGAAGATCTGGAGCGCGTTCGTCTCGCGATGCGTTAATTCACCTTCTGCGCGAAGCATAAAACCGGCTAAACAGGCCGGTTTTTCTTTTTCTGAAATCCAGTTGATCTGGAGTGGTGACAACTTCGCCTGGTGCGCTCATTATTAAATCAACAGTATTACCAGGGGAAATCGGTATGGAATTGCTGCGTAAGGAGTTAAGCCACCTGCTGGGTGAGAAGCTAAGCCGTATTGAGTGCATTAGCGAGCATGCGGAAACTGCGCTTTGGTCGCTCTACGACAGCGGCGGTCATGCCATGCCGTTACTGGCTAAAAGCTTTACCTCGCCGGGCCTGGCGGCACAGCTGGCGTGGAAAATGTCGATGCTGGCGCGTTCCGGTACGGTGAGAATGCCGGTGGTTTACGGCGTGCTCACTCACGAAGAACATCCTGGACCGGATGTTCTGCTGATGGAGCGTCTGCGCGGCGTTCCCGGCGAAGCACCAACCCGCACGCCCAATCGCTGGGAGCAGCTGAAAGATCAGATTGTTGAAGGCCTGCTTGCCTGGCATCGCGTGGACAGCAGCGGCTGTGTAGGCAATGTGGACAGTACACAGGAAAATATCTGGCCGCACTGGTATCGCCAGCGGGTAGAGGTGCTCTGGAGCACGCTCAATCAGTACCAGAACACGGGGTTAACGATGCAGGATAAACGCATCCTGTTTCGCACCCGCGAGTGCCTGCCGCGAATGTTCGAGGATTTTAGCGATAATTGCGTGCTGATCCACGGCAACTTCTCCCTTCGCAGTATGCTCAAGGATTCGCGTAGCGATCAGCTGCTGGCGATGGTGAACCCCGGCGTGATGCTATGGGCTCCGCGGGAATATGAACTGTTTCGCCTCGCTGAGCCGGGCCAGGCCGAGGGTTTGCTTTGGCACTACCTGCAGCGCGCGCCGGTAGCCGAGTCTTTCCTGTGGCGGCGCTGGCTGTATGTATTGTGGGATGAGGTGGCTCAGCTGTTGCAAACCGGCCGTTTGAACCGGCCGGTCTTTGATAATGCGTCGAAGTCGCTACTGCCCTGGCTCTCCTGAGGAGCCTTTCAGCCATTGCCAGATGCGTCCCAGCGTTTCATAGCCCACGCGCTCGCTGTGCATCAGCCATACCGAGTCGGGGATAGCCTTCTCCCACGGATTAAGCGGAGAGGTTATCGCCAGCTGATTGGCCGGTGCCGGGAGCGGATGTAGCCCGGCTTGGGTGAAGAAGATCATCGCGCGTGGAAGATGCGAAGCGGATGTCACCAGGATAAACGGCTGCTGGCCTATCAGCTTCGCCACGGCGTGCGCTTCCTCTTCAGTATCTTTGGGGGAATCGAGGGTGATGATGTCCTCTCTGGAAATCCCAAGACTTTCCGCAACCCTGGCACCGGCCTCCGCCGTGCTAACGGCATTGGTCATCGCCCTGGCTCCGGTAAAGATAAGTTTTGCCCCTGGATTCAGCTGTTTCAGACGAATCGCTTCGGTGAGTCGCGGTAAACTGTTGTTGATCAGGTTGGAGCTGGGAGCCCAGTCCGGGTTCCACGTATAGCCGCCGCCCAGCACTACGATGTAGCGCGCGTTATCACCCTGCTGGCGAGTGGCGTAAGTGTCTTCAATAGGTTTTAACATCCAGTCGGCAACGGGCTGCAGGCTAATCAGGAAAAGCACCAGCCAGCTTGCGGTAAGTAATCCTTTGGCCGTTTTCTGCCAGCGGGTAAACCACAGCAGCGCCAGGCTAACGCCCATGGTCAACAGCAGGAAAGGCAGGGGCAGCAACATCCCGCCAATGATTTTTTTCAGTATAAAAAGCATGAATTTCGGATCCTTTTTAACCATCCGGCAGGTAAACGCCTGTGATATTACACCAGATGGGTTCATTCTCGTCCCGGCTGTGCCAAAATAGCGGTTTTGTCAGATGACCTCTTTTGCCACGGAGCTGTACCCATGGGTGACCGCAATTTTGACGATATTGCCGAGAAGTTTTCGCACAATATCTATGGCACAACCAAAGGCCAGTTGCGGCAGGCGATCCTCTGGCAGGATCTGGATGCTTTTCTTGCTACCCAACCTGCAGCCATAAGGGTGCTGGATGCCGGCGGTGGTGAAGGGCAAACGGCGACCCGATTTGCCGAGCGGGGTCATGAAGTTGTGCTTTGTGATGTGTCCGCCGGGATGATTGCACGTGCAAAAATGCTCGCCCAGGATAAAGGTGTGAGCGACAACATGCATTTTGTACAATCTGCCGCTCAGGATATGGCCCAACGTTTGGAAAGCCCGGTTGATCTGATATTGTTTCATGCGGTGCTCGAGTGGGTCACTGACCCTCAGGCCGTGCTAAAAGCGCTTTGGGATTGTTTGCGTCCCGGCGGCACTTTGTCGCTAATGTTCTACAATGCAAACGGCCTGCTGATGCGAAACATGTTCGTCGGGAACTTCGAATATGTGCTGCAGGGGATGAAAAAAAATAAGCGCAAAACCCTTTCGCCCGACAATCCGCTGCAGCCAGAACAGGTTTACCACTGGCTGGAGCAAATTGGCTGGCAAATTACCGGTAAAACCGGCGTGCGGGTGTTCCACGACTACCTGCGAGATAAACACAAACAACGAGATGGTTTTGACGATTTGCTGACGCTGGAGACGCGTTATTGCCGGCAGGAGCCGTTTATCAGTCTCGGCCGCTATATTCACGTAACCGCGTTTAAGCCGCAGAGCCAAGGATAAATTATGAGTGATTTTTCCCAGACAGTGCCTGAACTGGTTGCCTGGGCCAGGAAAAATGATTTTTCGATTTCGCTGCCCACCGAGCGCCTGACGTTTTTGCTGGCCGTTGCCACCTTAAACGGCGAGCGTCTTGACGGTGAGCTGAGCGAGGGAGAACTCATTGATGCGTTTCGCCACGTGAGCGACGGTTTTGAACAAACCAGCGAAACGATCAATGTGCGCGCCAATAACGCCATCAACGATATGGTACGCCAGCGCCTGCTTAACCGCTTCGTAAGCGAGCTAACCGAAGGCAACGCTATTTATCGCCTGACGCCGCTGGGTATCGGTATTACCGACTACTACATTCGCCAGCGCGAGTTTTCCACGCTGCGCCTGTCTATGCAGCTTTCTATCGTTGCGGGTGAGCTTAAACGCGCCGCTGACGCTGCGGATGAAAATGGCGACGAGTTCCACTGGCACCGTAACGTTTACGCGCCGCTGAAATATTCCGTGGCGGAGATCTTTGACAGCATCGATCTTACCCAACGCATCATGGACGAACAGCAGCAGCAGGTAAAAGATGACATTGCCCAACTGTTGAATAAAGACTGGCGTGCGGCCATTTCGAGCTGTGAGCTGCTGCTGTCGGAGACATCCGGCACGCTGCGTGAACTGCAGGATACGCTGGAGGCCGCGGGGGATAAGCTGCAGGCAAATCTGCTGCGAGTGCAGGACTCTACCCTGGGGCGCGACGACCTTCACTTTGTTGATCGCCTGGTGTTTGACCTGCAAAGCAAACTCGACCGCATTATCAGCTGGGGTCAGCAAGCTATCGACCTGTGGATAGGCTATGACCGCCACGTGCATAAATTTATCCGTACCGCTATCGATATGGATAAAAACCGCGTCTTTGCTCAACGCCTTCGCCAGTCGGTACAAAATTACTTCGATGCGCCATGGGCGCTGACCTATTCCAGCGCCGATCGTCTGCTGGATATGCGTGATGAAGAGATGGCGCTGCGTGATGAAGAAGTGACGGGCGAGTTGCCTAATGAGCTCGAGTTTGAAGAATTTAACGAAATTCGTGAACAGCTGGCGGCGCTGATTGAAGCGGCGCTGCAGGTCTACAAAACGAAGCAAGTGCCCCTTGATTTGGGGGTTGTAGTGCGTGACTACCTCGTGCAATACCCGCGCGCACGTCATTTCGACGTTGCACGTATTGTTGTAGACCAGGCGGTACGTCTGGGCGTAGCGGAAGCGGATTTCACAGGATTGCCGGCGAAGTGGCAAACCATTAACGATTACGGAGCCAAGGTACAGGCGCATGTCATCAACAAATATTGAACAAGTGATGCCGGTTAAACTGGCACAGGCGCTGGCCAATCCTCTCTTTCCTGCGCTCGACAGTCAGCTGCGCGCCGGGCGCCACATTGGCCTCGAAGAGCTGGACAACCACGCCTTTTTGATGGATTTCCAGGAGTATCTGGAAGAGTTTTACGCGCGCTACAACGTTGAGTTGATTCGCGCGCCGGAAGGTTTTTTCTATCTGCGTCCTCGCTCCACCACGCTCATTCCGCGTTCGGTGCTCTCCGAGCTGGACATGATGGTCGGTAAAATCCTTTGTTATCTCTACCTCAGCCCGGAACGTCTGGCCAACGAAGGCATCTTTACTCAGCAGGAGCTGTACGACGAGTTGCTGACGCTGGCGGATGAAAACAAGCTGCTGAAGCTGGTGAATAACCGCTCTACGGGCTCCGATCTCGACCGTCAGAAACTGCAGGAGAAAGTCCGCGCCTCTCTGACCCGTTTGCGCCGCCTCGGCATGATCTGGTTTATGGGCCATGACAGCAGCAAATTCCGCATCACCGAGTCGGTCTTCCGCTTCGGCGCCGATGTGCGTAGCGGCGATGACCCGCGTGAAGCCCAGTTGCGCATGATTCGCGACGGCGAAGCCATGGCGGTAGAAAGCCGCCTGCAGCTCAACGATGAAAGCGATGAGCCACAACCAGGACTAGATAACGCGGAGGATGAACAGGAATGATTGAACGCGGAAAATTTCGCTCGCTGACGCTGGTTAACTGGAACGGTTTCTTCGCCCGCACCTTCGATCTCGACGAGCTGGTCACCACGCTTTCCGGCGGTAACGGCGCGGGTAAATCCACCACCATGGCGGCCTTCGTCACGGCGCTTATCCCGGATTTAACCCTGCTGCACTTCCGTAACACCACCGAAGCCGGTGCCACCTCGGGCTCTCGCGATAAAGGTCTGCACGGTAAGCTTAAAGCCGGCGTGTGTTACTCCACGCTGGACGTGATCAACTCCCGCCATCAGCGCGTTGTGGTAGGCGTTCGCCTGCAGCAGGTTGCCGGGCGCGATCGTAAAGTCGACATCAAACCTTTTGCTATTCAGGGCCTGCCGACCTCTATTCAGCCGACTCAACTGCTGACCGAAACGCTGAACGAGCGACAGGCTCGCGTGCTCAGTCTGCAGGAGCTGAAGGACAAAGTTGAAGCCATTGAAGGCGTGCAGTTCAAGCAGTTTAACTCCATCACCGACTACCACTCGCTGATGTTCGATCTGGGCATCGTGGCGCGTCGCCTGCGCAGTGCCGCAGACCGCAGTAAATACTATCGCCTGATTGAAGCCTCGCTGTACGGCGGGATTTCCAGCGCGATTACCCGCTCCCTGCGTGACTATCTGTTGCCGGAAAACGGCGGCGTGCGTAAAGCCTTCCAGGACATGGAGGCGGCGCTGCGTGAAAACCGCATGACGCTGGAAGCGATTCGCGTTACCCAGTCCGACCGCGACCTGTTCAAACACCTGATTTCGGAAGCGACGGATTATGTGGCAGCGGACTATATGCGCCACGCCAACGAACGGCGTATCCATCTGGATAAAGCGCTGGAGTTTCGCCGCGAACTGCTGACCAGCCGCCAGCAGCTGTCCGCCGAGCAGTATAAGCACGTTGATATGGCGCGTGAGCTGGGCGAGCACAGCGGGGCCGAAGGCGATCTTGAAACCGATTATCAGGCCGCAAGCGATCACCTGAACCTGGTGCAAACGGCGATTCGCCAGCAGGAGAAGATCGAGCGTTACGAAGCTGACCTCGACGAGCTGCAAATTCGCCTTGAAGAGCAAAACGAAATCGTGGCTGAAGCCCACGAGCAGCAGGAAGAAAATGAAGCCCGGGCCGAAGCCGCCGAGCTGGAAGTGGATGAGCTGAAAAGCCAGCTTGCCGATTACCAGCAGGCGCTGGACGTGCAGCAGACGCGTGCGATTCAGTATCAGCAGGCATTGCAGGCGTTAGAGCGCGCTCGTGAACTGTGTCATCTGCCGGATTTAACCGCCGACAGCGCCGACGAGTGGTTGGACACCTTCAAAGCGAAAGAGATTGAAGCGACAGACAAGCTGCTGTCTCTTGAGCAGAAAATGAGCGTGGCTCAGGCCGCTCATAGCCAGTTCGAACATGC
Source organism: Cedecea selenatireducens (assembly GCF_042138895.1). NCBI lineage: Bacteria > Pseudomonadati > Pseudomonadota > Gammaproteobacteria > Enterobacterales > Enterobacteriaceae > Cedecea > Cedecea selenatireducens. Next base: position 72,590 of record NZ_JBHIKW010000006.1, read on the forward strand.
TTATCAGCTGGTGACCGCGATAAGCGGCCCGGTTAGCCGTAGCGACGCGTGGGAAACTGCGCGTGAACTGCTGCGCGACAGCAGCAATCAGCGCCACCTGGCAGAGCAGGTTCAGCCGCTGCGTATGCGCCTTAATGAGCTTGAGCAGCGCCTGCGCGAGCAGCAAGAAGCCGAGCGTCTGCTGGCTGATTTCTGCAAACGCCAGGGCAAACAGTTCGATCCTGAAGAGCTTGAAGCACTGCATGAAGAATTAGAAGAGCGAATTGGTGCGCTGCAGCAAACCGTTACCGATGCCAGCGAGCAGCGTATGGCGCTGCGTCAGGAGCTTGAGCAGCTGCAGGCGAGTATTAAAACGCTGAACCTGCGTGCCCCAAGATGGATTGCAGCCCAAACTAGCCTTTCCCAGCTGTGCGAGCAAAGCGGTGAGCAGTTCGAAGCCAGCCAGCAGGTTACTGAGTACATGCAGCAGCTGCTGGAGCGTGAACGTGAGTCTACCGTTGAGCGTGATGAAGTCGGGGCGCGTAAACGTGCCGTGGATGACGAAATTGAACGCCTCAGTCAGCCTGGCGGTGCAGAAGATCCGCGCCTCAACGCGCTGGCCGAACGCTTTGGCGGCGTCCTGCTGTCTGAAATTTACGATGACATCGGCCTCGAAGATGCGCCGTACTTCTCCGCGCTCTACGGGCCATCCCGCCACGCTATCGTGGTGCCGGATCTTTCCCTGGTGCGCGAGCAGCTGGAAAATCTGGAAGACTGCCCGGAAGACCTTTACCTGATTGAAGGGGATCCGTCTTCGTTCGATGACAGCGTGTTCACCGTTGAAGATATGGGCGCGGCGGTACTTGTCAAAACCGCTGAACGCCAGTGGCGCTATTCGCGCCTGCCGGAACTGCCGCTGTTTGGCCGTGCCGCGCGTGAAAACCGTCTTGAAGCGCTGCACAACGAGCGGGAGTCACTTGCTGAACGTTTTGCCACGCTCTCTTTTGACGTGCAGAAAAACCAGCGCCTGCACCAGTCCTTTAGCCGCTTTATCGGCCAGCATCTGGGCGTGGCGTTTGAAGACGATCCGGAAGCTGAAATTCGCCACCTCAACAGCCGCCGTGGCGAAATTGAGCGGGCGATCAACAACCACGAAAATGACAATCAGCAGCAGCGTCAGCAGTTCGACCAGGCGAAAGAGGGCGTGGCCCAGCTTAACCGCCTGCTGCCGCGCATTAGCCTGCTGAATGACGAAACGCTGGCCGACCGCTGCGACGAAATTCAGGAGCGCCTGGACGAAGCCGAAGAGTCTGCCCGCTTTATTCAGCAGCACGGCAATCAGCTGATTAAGCTGGAAGGTATCGTCAACGTTCTGCAGAGCGATCCTGAACAGTTCGAGCAGCTGAAGGACGATTATGCCCACGCGCAGCAAATTCAACGTGACGCCCGCCAGCGTGCCTTTGCGCTGACCGAAGTCGTGCAGCGTCGCGCTCACTTCAGCTACAGCGATTCTGCGGCCATGCTGGACGGTAATAGCGACCTGAACGAGAAGCTGCGCCAGCGTCTGGAACAGGCTGAAGTCGAGCGTACGCGTTCCCGTGAAGCGCTGCGTCAGCATGCTCAGCAGCTAGGCCAGTACAGCCAGCTAATGGCGTCGCTGAAAAGTTCGTTTGATACCAAGAAAGAGCTGCTGACCGATCTGCACAAAGAGCTGCAGGATATCGGGGTTCGTGCCGATGCCGGGGCAGAAGAAAGGGCTCGTGCGCGCCGGGATGAGCTGCATACTGCGCTTAGCAACAACCGTTCACGCCGTAATCAGCTTGAGAAACAGCTGACCTATTGCGAAGCGGAGATGAATAACCTCACCCGCAAACTGAAGCAGCTTGAGCGTAACTACTTTGAAATGCGCGAGCAGGTTGTGACCGCGAAAGCGGGCTGGTGCGCGGTGATGCGTATGGTGAAAGACAACGGCGTTGAGCGCCGCCTGCACCGTCGTGAACTGGCCTATCTCTCCGGGGACGATCTGCGTTCCATGTCGGATAAAGCGTTGGGTGCCCTGCGCCTGGCCGTTGCGGACAACGAACATCTGCGCGATGTACTGCGTATGTCAGAAGATCCGAAGCGCCCTGAGCGTAAGATTCAGTTCTTCGTTGCGGTTTACCAGCATCTGCGCGAGCGTATCCGTCAGGATATCATCCGTACCGACGACCCGGTTGAAGCCATCGAGCAGATGGAAATTGAGCTGGGACGCCTGACGGAAGAGCTGACCTCGCGCGAGCAGAAGTTGGCTATCAGCTCCCGAAGCGTGGCCAACATCATTCGCAAGACTATTCAGCGTGAGCAGAACCGTATTCGCATGCTTAACCAGGGGCTGCAAAGCGTCTCCTTTGGTCAGGTGAAGAGCGTTCGCCTTAACGTTAACGTGCGAGAGGCGCATGCTACGCTGCTGAACGTCCTTTCCGAGCAGCATGAGCAGCATCAGGATCTGTTTAACAGCAACCGCCTGACCTTCTCAGAAGCGCTGGCGAAGCTTTATCAGCGCCTGAACCCGCAGATAGACATGGGCCAGCGCACGCCGCAGACCATTGGCGAAGAGCTGCTGGATTACCGTAACTACCTGGAAATGGAAGTTGAGGTAAACCGTGGCTCGGACGGCTGGCTGCGTGCGGAGAGTGGGGCGCTGTCTACCGGGGAAGCTATCGGGACCGGGATGTCTATCCTGGTGATGGTTGTGCAGAGCTGGGAAGACGAGTCTCAGCGCCTGCGTGGGAAAGATATTTCCCCTTGTCGCCTGCTGTTCCTTGATGAAGCCGCACGTCTGGATGCCAAGTCCATCGCCACGCTGTTTGAGCTGTGTGAACGACTGGAAATGCAATTAATTATTGCGGCGCCAGAAAACATCAGCCCGGAAAAAGGCACCACCTACAAGCTGGTGCGTAAGGTGTTCCAGAACAGCGAACACGTTCACGTTGTTGGCCTGCGTGGCTTTGCGGCCCCGGTACTGCCAGAACCGCAGCCGGGTTCGGAAACGGCAGACGCGTCGTAAAAATCAGCAATCCAGATTGTCAATTTATCAAGCGGGCCCCGGCCCGCTTTTTCTTTGCCACGAACAGTCTTAATCTTTAATTTTCTTTACATTTTGTCAGGCAAATGGTTTTTACTGTTTATATACTAGTGATGAATACTTCCCGCCTTTGACGGTGAGCACAGTAATAAACAGGGGGCAAGGGATGTTGCTTAGAAAAGGTAAAGATTTTCGATTGTCAGCAGTCGGTTACTGCCTGGCGCTCAGTTTCGCTCCACTGTTTGCGGCGCAGGCCGACGAGCCTGCCGTGGTTCCCTCCGACAGCTCTGCTTTTCAGACCGATCGGCCTACGGAACTCAATCAGCCTTTGGCGCAGTCTACGGCAACGGCCACAATGGCCGGTACGTTGCCAACCAACACTTCCACCATGTCTGCCGCGCAAAGCCGCTCGCAGCTTATTTCTGGATTGCCTGCGGGCTACACGCCGGTTTACCTCAACGCGCTGTCGGCCTTTTACGCCGCGCGAGACATGAAGCCAATGTGGGAAAATCGCGATGCGGTAAAAGCCTTTCAGCAGCAGCTGGCGGAAGTCGCCATTGCCGGTATCCAGCCACAGTTTAGCCAGTGGGTTGAACTGCTGACCGATCCTGGCGTGAGCGGTATGGCGCGTGATGTGGTGCTGTCCGATGCCATGATGGGCTACCTGCAGTTTGTCTCCGGGATCCCGATTGACGGCAATCGCTGGCTTTATAGCAGCACGCCTTATAAGTTAAAAACGCCGCCGCTTTCGCTGATTAACCAGTGGCAGGTTGCCGTCGACCAGGGTTCACTGGTGAACTTTATTGACAGCCTTGCGCCACAGCATCCGCAATATGCTCAGCTTCACCAGTCTCTGATTCATCTGTTGGGTGATACTCGTCCGTGGCCGCAAATAACCGGTAAAGAGACGCTGAGACCGGGGCAGTGGAGTAATGATGTTGGCGCGCTGCGCGAGATCCTTGCCCGCACAGGTATGCTCCAGGATAAAGCCTCGGGTTCTACCACCGTTGCCGATGTCACGGTAAGCCCGTCAGCGATTAACGTTGAAGATATTCCCGCGTCAGCCGGCAAAAAGCAGCAGGCCGCCGCGCGCGGTGTGTACGGCCGCGACCTTGTTGACGGCGTAAAACGCTTCCAGCAGTGGCAAGGGCTAGGCCCGGACGGCGCGATTGGCCAGCTGACGCGCGACTGGCTTAACGTGACGCCCCAGCAGCGTGCGGCGCTGATAGCGTTGAACATTCAGCGCCTGCGGCTGCTGCCGGACAAACTCGATACCGGCATTATGGTGAACATTCCTAACTATTCGCTGGTTTACTACCTTAACGGCAATGAAGCGCTGGCTTCACGCGTTATCGTTGGGCGTCCGGATCGTAAAACCCCGATGATGAGCAGCGCGTTAAATAACGTGGTGGTTAATCCGCCCTGGAACGTGCCGCCGACGCTTGCCCGAAAAGATCTTTTGCCAAAGGTCCGCCAGAACCCAGGCTACCTCGAGCAGCACGGCTATAGCGTGATCCGCGGCTGGAGCAATAACGCTGAGACGATTGACCCGTGGCGCGTTGACTGGTCGACGATTACCGAGAACAACCTGCCGTTCCGCTTCCAGCAAAAACCAGGCACGCAGAACTCGCTTGGGCGCTACAAGTTTAATATGCCAAGTTCAGATGCCATCTATTTGCACGACACGCCTAACCATAACCTCTTCCAGAAGGATGCAAGGGCGCTGAGTTCCGGCTGTGTGCGCGTGAATAAAGCCTCGGAGCTTGCGAACATGTTACTGCAGGATGCCGGGTGGAATGACTCACGTATTTCCAGTACGTTGCAGGAAGGGAATACCAAATACGTGAATATCCGCCATAACATTCCGGTTAATCTCTACTATCTGACGGCGTTTGTCGGGAAAGAGGGGCGAACCGAGTTTCGTACAGATATTTACAATTATGATCTCACCGCGCGATCTGGCGCACAAAACCTCGCAAAAGCAGGGTTATTAATCCGCTAAACGCAACATTTCTAATGAATTAGTGGTCGTAGAAAATGTAAAACCCAGCCGGGCCCGTTGCAGGGCCCGCCGTTGCTGGGTTTTATCGTGCCTTGACTCCCCGGATTCGGGCAGCTATGGTGCGATGGCAGTGCGCAAAAGTGCATATTAAACCATCATTTTATTACCTGTAGACCTGGATATCATGGACAAATTTGACGCTAATCGCCGCAAGCTACTGGCTTTGGGGGGCGTGGCTTTCGGTGCCGCTCTCATGCCTTTGCCGTCGTTTGCCACCCTCTCGACACCACGCCCGCGTATTTTGACTCTCAATAACCTGCATACCGGAGAGTCACTGAAAGCCGAGTTTTTTGATGGCAGAGGCTATATTCAGGATGAATTAGCAAGACTTAATCACTTCTTTCGGGATTACCGGGCGAACAAGATTAAATCGATCGATCCTTCACTGTTTGACCAACTCTATCGCCTGCAGGGGCTGTTGGGTACCAACAAACCGGTGCAGTTGATTTCTGGCTACCGCTCCATCGACACCAATAACGAACTTCGCGCTCACAGCCGCGGCGTAGCGAAAAAAAGCTACCACACCAAAGGCCAGGCGATGGATTTTCATATTGAAGGGGTTTCGTTAAGCAATATTCGCAAAGCGGCATTATCTATGCGCGCAGGTGGTGTAGGATACTACCCCAGCAGCGACTTTGTGCATATTGATACCGGGCCGGTAAGGCACTGGTAAAACAACGGAATCCGGCTTTGTTGCCGGTAATGGAGCAGCATGAACTATCACATTATTCCGGTCACGGCTTTTGCCCAGAACTGTTCTCTTATTTGGTGCGAGGAAACGCAGCAGGCGGCGCTGGTGGATCCCGGCGGCGATGCGGCGCGTATCAAGCAGGAAGTGGCTCAGAAAGGCGTAAAGGTTAGCCAAATTTTGCTGACGCACGGTCATCTCGATCACGTTGGCGCGGCGGCCGAGCTGGCGGCACATTACGGCGCGCCGGTTGTGGGTCCGGAAAAAGAAGATGAGTTCTGGCTGCAGGGCTTGCCGCAGCAAAGCCGAATGTTTGGCCTCGACGAGTGTCAGCCTCTGACGCCGGATCGCTGGTTAAACGAAGGGGAAAGTGTCGCCGTAGGGAATGTGACTTTACAGGTGTTGCATTGTCCGGGGCATACGCCTGGCCATATCGTCTTCTTCGATGAGGCCTCTCGTTTGCTGGTTTCTGGTGATGTCATCTTTAAAGGCGGAGTGGGGCGCAGCGATTTTCCACGTGGTGACCACGCGGCGTTGATTGATTCAATCAAGCGTAAATTGCTGCCGCTGGGGGATGATGTGACCTTTATTCCCGGCCACGGGCCGATGTCTACCCTGGGCTACGAACGTCTGCATAATCCGTTCTTACAGGACGAGCAGCCGGTCTGGTAAATATGTTTTCGAGTAAAAAAAGAGCCGCTTATGCGGCTCTTTTGCTTTTTGCTGGCTGTAGTTTTACAGCACGGCCACGATGGCTTCACACAGCGGCGCCATGTTATCCGGGGTCATGCCCGCCACGTTGACGCGGCCGGATGCCACGGCGTAAACGCCAAACTCTTCGCGCAGGCGCAGCACCTGTTCTTTGGTCAGGCCGCTGAACGAGAACATCCCGTTTTGATTGATGATGAAGCTGAAGTCGCGGTTGGCGCCTTTCTCCTGCAGGGTATTCACAAACAGCTGACGCATACGGTGAATGCGCTGGCGCATGTCGGTCAGCTCTTGTTCCCACATGGTACGCAGCGCGTCATTGCTGAGAATGGTTGCCACGACGGAGGCACCGTGCGCAGGTGGGTTAGAATAGTTGGCGCGAATAACCGATTTCACCTGGCTGAATGAACGGTCAGCGGTGTCGGCATCGGTGGCAACCAGCGTGAAAGCGCCTACGCGTTCGTTGTACAGGCCGAAGTTCTTGGAATAGGAACTCGCCACCAGCAGCTCTTTGTGGCCGGCAGCAAAAATACGCAGGCCTTCCGCATCCTCTTCCAGACCGCGGGCAAAGCCCTGGTAGGCGAAGTCAAACAGCGGCAGCCAGCCTTTGGCCAGTGACATTTCTGCCAGCGTTTTCCACTGTTCGGCGGTAGGATCGATCCCGGTAGGGTTATGGCAGCAGCCGTGGAACAGCACCACGTCACCGGCTTCGGCAGCCTGCAGGCTGGCAACCAGACCATCAAAGTCCAGGCTGTGATTTTCCGCATCATAGTAGGCGTACTCTTTCACTTCCAGACCGGCGGCGTTAAACACGCTTTTGTGGTTAGGCCAGCTTGGGTTGCTTACCCAAACGCGTTTCGCTGAGGTATTTTTTGCCAGGAAGTCAGCGGCCACGCGCAGCGCACCGGTACCGCCTGGGGTTTGCGCGGTACGAGCACGTTTGTCGGCAATCAGGGCATTGCCTTTACCGAACAGCAGCTCTTGCGTGCAGCGGCCAAATTCTGGAATACCATCAATACCCAGATAGTTCTTGGTGGTCTCATTTTCCAGCAGATACAGCTCGGCTTTCTTAACGCTGGTCAGTACCGGCGTTTTACCGGTCTCGTCCTTATAGACCCCGATGCCGAGGTTGATTTTGGTTGGACGATCGTCGGCGCGAAACAGGTCGGCCAGACCAAGAATAGGATCGGCAGGGGCAGCGGTAATGTTCTCAAACATGACGGGTTCCATTAGTGATATCGGGGGAAATCGCTTTCAGGTTAACTGCTGTTTTACGAATTGCCAACCGTTTGCGACAAAAAGAGACGGTTAGCGATAACATCGGGTTTATTCTACTTTTTTGCCATAAAAAAACAGGGCCGAAGCCCTGTTTTTAAACATTTCAGACAAACAAATGGCTGAAATTAGAACTGGTAAACGATACCAACAGCAACGGTGTCGTCTGCACCCACGCCCAGCTTGTTGTTTTTGTCGATCTGGTTGATCTGATAGTCAACATAGGTGGACATGTTTTTGTTGAAGTAGTAAGTCGCGCCGATATCAATGTAGTTGAGGTAATCTTCGCTGCCGATACCTTCAACATTTTTCGCTTTAGATTTGTAGTAAGCGATGGATGGACGCAGACCGAAATCGAACTGGTACTGTGCTACAACGGAGAAGTCCTGAGTTTTGTTCAGGAAGCCATCGGTACCGTTGATGGTCAGACGGGTAGCGTTGCGGCTTTCACCGTACAGCGCGGCCAGGTAGATGTTGTTCGCATCATATTTCAGGCCGGTAGCCCACTGCTCTGCTTTAGCGCCGTGACCGTATGTCAGGGCCTGCTGATCGTTAGTGCGGTCAGCCGCGCCGTAAGCACCTACGATGCCGAAGCCATCAACGGTGTAGCTTGCGGAGCTTGCCCAGCCGTCACCGTTAGAGCGGGTTGCATTGCCAGCACGATCGTTTTTGCCCAGGTACTGAACGCCGAAGTCCAGACCGTCAACCAGGCCGAAGAAACCGCTGTTACGGTAAGTTGCGAGACCACCGTTACGGCCGGAGAAGAAGTTGTCGCTGTTGCCGGTGTCACCGCCAAACTCTGGCAGCATGTCGGTTACGCCGATTGCGTCGTAAACCAGACCGTAGTTACGACCGTAGTCGAAGGAGCCTGCGTCACCGAATTTCAGACCCGCGAAGGCCAGACGGGTTTTGTTCCCTTTCTGAGCGTCAGCACCTTCAGAGTTGTTACCCTGGAAGTTGTATTCCCACTGGCCGTAACCGGTCAGTTGGCTGTTAATTTGAGTTTCGCCTTTGAAGCCAAGACGGGCGTAAGTTTTGTCGCCGTTACCCTGAGCGTTCGCACCGTTATCTTTAGCGAAGTAATGCAGACCTACCGCTTTACCGTACAGGTCTACTTTGTTGCCGTCTTTGTTATAGATTTCTGCAGCGTTTGCTGCACCGGCTACCAGCAGAGCAGGGATTACCACTGCCAGAATATTGCGCTTCATCATTATTTATTACCCTCATTGTGGTTTTTATGGACACCTGCCACTGCCGTCAATAATTCTTTACGGAACTATTGAGGATAGTTTGGTGTCTTTCTGTATCTGTCTGGCATCTTTCCATCCATGAAACCGTTTCGCTAGCCTGAAAGTGCTACAAATGTCTAAACTGAGTTTCAAAAGGAAAATATGTGTAACTAAATGTTAATATCAGGGAACTTTGTGAACCATTTCAAATTTCGCTCTTAATGCAACCCGAATGCGCAATTTCTAATCATATATATATGAATTACTTATGTTTAATCCGCATAAAGCTATTTGGTGAATGTTTCTTGTTCACAATTGTTCATTTTTTGACTTGTTTTTAGATGGCTGGATGGCTGTGTGAAAAATGTACAAATGTGCTATGCCCATCACTATTTGAAAGCGCGAGCAAACTTAAGCGCAATTTTTGTTAAAGAATGTGAGGCAGAAATAGTTGGTAACGGGGTTGTCGGGAAAGAGGGTTGAAATTGACGTTTGTTTAACGAGCGTTGAAGAAAATAGACCTTTTATGCTGAAACGTAAAAAAGGCCAGCGGAAGCTGGCCTTTTGGTTTTCTCTGGCTTAGAAGCTGGCGTTACGCGGCGTACGTGGGAACGGAATCACATCGCGCACGTTCTGAACGCCGGTGACATAGGCGATCAGTCGCTCAAAGCCCAGGCCAAAACCTGAATGCGGTACGGTGCCGTAGCGACGCAGGTCGCGGTACCACCAGTAATCTTCTTTATTCAGGCCCATTTCAGCCATGCGCGCGTCCAGCACATCCAGGCGCTCTTCACGCTGGGAGCCACCGATGATTTCGCCGATGCCCGGGGCCAGAACGTCCATAGCGGCAACGGTTTTACCGTCTTCGTTAAGGCGCATATAGAAAGCTTTAATGTCTTTCGGGTAGTTTTTCACCACCACCGGTGCCTTGAAGTGCTGCTCGGCCAGGTAACGTTCGTGCTCGGATGAAAGATCGACCCCCCAGTAAACCGGGTTTTCGAACTTGTGGCCGCAGTTCAGCAGGATTTCAACCGCGTCGGTGTAGTCCACCTGGGCGAAGTCTGCGGAGATGAAGCGTTCCAGACGCTCAATCGCTTCTTTGTCGACGCGTTCAGCAAAGAACTTCATGTCGTCCATGCGTTCATCCAGTACGGCCTTAAAGACGTACTTCAGCATCGCTTCTGCCAGCCCGGCCACATCGTCCAGGTCGGCAAAGGCCACTTCTGGCTCCAGCATCCAGAACTCGGCCAGGTGGCGGCTGGTGTTGGAGTTTTCTGCGCGGAAGGTTGGCCCGAAGGTATAAACCTTGGACAGCGCGCTCGCGTACGTTTCGCCGTTCAGCTGGCCGGAAACGGTCAGGAAGGCTTCTTTACCGAAGAAGTCTTTGTCGAAGTCGACTTTGCCTTCCGGAGTGCGAGGCAGGTTTTCCAGATCCAGCGTTGAGACGCGGAACATCTCGCCGGCACCTTCGGTATCCGAAGCGGTGATCAGCGGGGTGGATACCCAGAAATAACCATTTTCGTGGAAGAAGCGGTGCAGCGCCTGAGCCAGCGTGTGACGAACGCGGGCAACGGCACCAATCATGTTGGTGCGCGGGCGCAGGTGAGCCACTTCGCGGAGGTATTCGATGCTGTGGCGTTTGGCCGCCATCGGATAGGTATCCGGATCGTCAACCCAGCCGGTAACTTCAACTTTGGTTGCCTGGAGTTCGAACGCCTGGCCCTGGCCCTGAGATTCGACCACAACGCCGGTAACAATCACCGAACAGCCGGTGGTCAGGCGCAGAACGTCTTCATTGTAATTGGGCAGAGAATTATTAATGACGGCCTGTACAGGATCAAAGCAGGAACCGTCATAGACGGCGAGGAAGGAGATACCAGCTTTTGAATCTCTTCGAGTACGCACCCATCCGCGCACGGTGACTTCGCTGTCAACGGCGGCACGGCCCTGGAGTACGTCGGCTACAGGCACAACGCTCATAGTTTTCTCTCTATTAAATGGTCAATGACAAAAAAAATAGTAACCCACAGATGGGGGTTATCTATGTTACCTGTCACGCGCCATCAGACAAGCAGAATTCGCGTTGCTTATGAAGAAATAAAGGAAAGAGCGAAGCGCGGTGAATAGCAAAGCCTCTATTCACCGATTATCGCTGAATCAGCTGGCTTTTTTGACCAGCGGAAGGTCGAAGGCTTTGCGTAATGCTCGCACAAAGGCTTTATCGTGGCAGATGGTTTTACCCGGGCTGTCTGAAAGCTTGGCGACCGGCTTGCCGTTACACTCTACAAGCTTAATCACGATGTTCAGCGGCTTGACCTGTGGGATGTCGCAGGTCAGGCGGGTGCCAATACCAAAGCTGAGGTTAACCCGGGATGAGAAGCGGCGGTAAAGTTCCACGGCCTTGTTCAAATCCAGGTTGTCAGAAAACACCAGCACCTTGCTCAGTGGGTCGATGCCAAGTTTTTGATAGTGGGCAATGGCTTTTTCACCCCACTCGATCGGGTCACCCGAGTCGTGGCGCAGCCCCTGATAGCGGGTAGCAAATTCCTGCCCGAAGTCACGCAGAAAAGCGTCCATGGTAATACAGTCTGTCAGGGCAATCCCTAACTGGTCAGGATACTCGTCCAGCCAGGCCTGCAGCGCCGCGCGCTGGCTATTCGCCAGGTCGGGGCTTATCTGTTGATGTGCCTGGAACCATTCGTGAGCCTGCGTGCCCATCGGCGTCAGGTCAAGACGGCGGGCCAGATCGTAGTTGCTGGTGCCGATGAACCACGGCTCCTGCTTGAGGCGCTGAACGATAGCCTGCTGTACTTCGCGAGAGAAGCGGCGGCGAGTGCCGAAGTCCATCAATCGGAAATGGGAAAGATCGACCCCCGCGGTCAGCGCGTTAAATTCCTGAAGTTTGGTTTCCAGGTGGTCCAGAGCCATTTGGGGCGTAACGCCCGGGGCGCGATGCTGGTGAACGACTTCACTTATAACTGCCAGCAGGGGAACTTCCCACATGATGACTTCCCGCCACGGTCCGCTGAGGCGGATATCTAAATGACCGTGATTATTGGTCACCTGGACTTGCGAAGGGTCATAGCGGAAGTCGCGCAGCCAGTCGAGATAATCGGCTTTGAAAAAAGGCAGGCTTTTAAGCCAGTGAAATTCTTCATCGCTGAGGTGAAGGTGCTGCATAGCCGCTACCTGCTCACGAATGGCGTCGGCATGAATGCCCAGCAGATCGTCGCCGCGGCAGCGGAATTCCGCTGCGACGTTAACGTCGTAATAGCGGTGGTAAACCGCTTGCTGCATATGAAGCTTATAGGCGTCAGTATCCAGAAGCGTTTGCAAAATCGGGGAAGCGTGTCGTGTCATGGCGCGTTTCAGCATCCTCTCACAGGAGCGTTTCCATCAGTCCGGGCAAATAAAGACGCGGGAGTATACCTTGATTATCCGTTTATTGAAGCAAGATCACAACATTAGGGGGGGCGGGGGGAAAGGGCAATTTGTGCCATAACGGGATTATGCACAAAGCAACACGTTGATATGATTATGTTTAGAGTACTAAACAAAATGTGCGATTACACCCTGATAGTCGCGTCTTCTCTAAGGTGCATGGTCACCAAAGTACTACGCTGAGCCGCTAAAATTTTTTGGCCGCAGATGGCCAAAGATGAAGATTCTGCGTAGCAACATTCCGGCAACAGGAATAGACTGAAGTCCATTATCTTACGGACGATGTATAAGGTTTTTTATGACACAACAGCCACAAGCCAAATATCGCCACGACTATCGCGCGGCGGATTATACGATAACCGATATCGATTTGACCTTTGACCTTGATGCCACAAAAACGCAGGTTACCGCGGTCAGCAAAATTGTCCGTCAGGGCGAGGCTGGCGCGGCGCTGCATCTTGATGGTGAAGACCTGACGCTGGTCTCCATCGCCGTAAACGGGACCCCGTGGCAGCATTATCGTCAGCAGGACGGCGCGCTCATTCTGGAGCAACTGCCGGACACCTTTACGCTGACGATTGTTAACGAAATCAGCCCGGCGACCAATACGGCGCTCGAAGGGCTGTATCAGTCCGGTGAAGCGCTGTGTACCCAATGTGAAGCAGAAGGCTTCCACCATATTACCTGGTATCTGGACCGCCCGGACGTGCTGGCGCGCTTCACGACCAAAGTCATCGCCGACAAAAGCAAATACCCGTATTTACTGGCTAACGGTAACCGCATTGCCGAAGGCGAGCTGGAAAATGGCCGTCACTGGGTGCAGTGGCAGGACCCATTCCCAAAACCTTGCTACCTGTTTGCGCTGGTAGCGGGCGATTTTGACGTCCTGCGTGACAGCTTCAAAACCCGCTCCGGGCGTGATGTTGCGCTGGAACTGTTTGTTGACCGCGGCAACCTCGATCGTGCTGACTGGGCGATGACCTCGCTGAAGGCCTCAATGAAGTGGGATGAAACCCGTTTCGGCCTGGAATATGACCTCGACATCTATATGATAGTCGCCGTCGACTTCTTTAATATGGGCGCGATGGAAAACAAAGGGCTGAATATCTTCAACTCTAAATATGTCCTGGCCCGCGCCGAAACCGCCACCGACAAAGATTACCTCGACATCGAACGCGTTATCGGCCACGAATACTTCCACAACTGGACCGGTAACCGCGTCACCTGCCGCGACTGGTTCCAGCTGAGCCTGAAAGAAGGCCTGACCGTGTTCCGTGACCAGGAGTTCAGCTCTGACCTGGGTTCTCGTGCGGTAAACCGTATTCAGAACGTGCGCACCATGCGTGCCATGCAGTTCGCCGAAGACGCCAGCCCGATGGCGCACCCGATTCGCCCGGACAAAGTTATCGAAATGAATAACTTCTATACCTTAACGGTATATGAGAAGGGGTCAGAAGTTATTCGCATGCTGCACACGCTGCTGGGTGAAGAGAACTTCCAGAAGGGTATGCAGCTTTACTTTGAACGCCACGACGGCAGCGCGGCAACCTGCGATGACTTCGTGCAGGCGATGGAAGATGCGTCCAACGTCGATCTGTCTCATTTCCGCCGCTGGTATAGCCAGGCCGGTACGCCGGTGGTAACCGTTCGTGACGACTACAACCCGGAAACCGAGCAGTACACGCTTACCATCAGCCAGATGACGCCGCCGACCGCCGAGCAGCAGGAAAAACACCCGCTGCATATCCCGTTTGATATCGAGCTGTACGATAACGAAGGGAAGGTCATTCCGCTGCAGAAGGATGGCCACCCGGTGCACCACGTGCTAAACGTGACTCAGGCAGAGCAGACCTTCGTCTTCGATAACGTCTACTTCCAGCCTGTTCCGTCCCTGCTGCGTGAATTCTCCGCGCCGGTGAAGCTTGACTATAAATGGAGCGATCAGCAGCTGACGTTCCTGATGCGCCACGCGCGGAACGACTTCTCCCGCTGGGATGCGGCGCAGAGCCTGCTGGCAAACTACATTAAAATCAACGTGAACCGCAGCCAGCAAGGGCAGCCGCTCTCACTGCCGCTGCACGTGGCTGACGCATTCCGCGCTATCCTGCTGGATGAGAAAATCGATCCGGCGCTGGCCGCTGAGATCCTGACGCTTCCTTCGCAGAATGAAATTGCCGAGCTGTTCCAGACTATCGATCCGATCGCCATTGCCGAAGTGCACGGTGCGCTGACTCGTACCCTGGCGGCAGAGCTGGCCGACGAGTTCCTGGCAATCTACAACGCCAACAAGCTCGACGGCTATCGTGTGGATCATGGTGACATCGGTAAACGTGCGCTGCGCAATACTTGCCTGCGTTATCTGGCGTTTGGCGACGTTGAACTTGCCGGGCAGCTGGTGCGCGAGCAGTATCAGCAGGCTGACAATATGACCGATTCCATTGCCGCACTGTCCGCCGCGGTGGCTGCACAGCTGCCATGCCGTGAAGCGCTGCTGACCGAGTACGATGAGAAGTGGCACAAAGATGGCCTGGTTATGGATAAGTGGTTTGTCCTGCAGGCGACCAGTCCGGCAAGCAACACGCTGGCTAAAGTGCGTGAACTGCTTAATCACCGTTCCTTCAGCCTGGGCAACCCGAACCGCGTTCGCTCCCTGATTGGGGCATTTGCCTCAAGCAACCCGGCAGCGTTCCACGCCAAAGACGGCAGCGGCTACCAGTTTATGGTGGAAATGCTGACCGAGCTGAACAGCCGTAACCCACAGATCGCTTCTCGTCTGGTTGAGCCACTGATTCGCCTGAAGCGTTACGACGCGGAACGTCAGGCTAAGATGCGCGCCGCGCTGGAGCAGTTGAAAGGGCTGGAAAACCTGTCCGGGGATCTGTTCGAGAAAATTGCCAAGGCTTTGGCATAAGTTCTGCCCCTCACCCGAAGGGTGAGGGTATAAACTCAGCCGGTACGCACCGTGCGTGCCGGCTCTTCTAAACCTCGTTTCATCACTCTGGCCAGCACCTCAGCCTCCAGTTCGGCCAGCTTCGCCGATCCCAGTCGCCGCGGACGCGGTAAATCGACCGTCAGATCCAGGCCAATTTTTCCTTCTTCTATGAGCAGCACGCGATCGGCCATGGCGACCGCCTCGCTGACGTCATGCGTCACCAAAAGCACCGTGAAGCCGTGCTCCTGCCACAGCGAAACAATCAGCTCCTGCATTTCGATTCGCGTCAGGGCATCCAGCGCGCCGAGCGGTTCATCAAGTAATAGCAGGCGTGGGCGATGGATAAGCGCTCTGGCCAGCGCAACGCGCTGCTTTTGCCCGCCGGAAAGCGCGGCCGGCCACTCGCTGGCTCGATTTTCAAGGCCAACGGCGGTAAGCGCCTTGAGCGCCGCCTCTCGCCAGCTGTTTTTCAGCCCAAGCCCGACGTTGTCTATCACCGTTTTCCACGGCAGCAGCCTGTCGTCCTGGAACATCAGCCTCGTGTCATCCTGGCTCTCACGTAGCGGCGCGCTGCCGGCGTATAGCGCGCCGTGATTTGGGTTTTCCAGCCCGGCAAGCAGGCGGAGCAGCGTACTTTTGCCGCCGCCGCTGCGGCCAACCACCGCCACAAACTGCCCGGCAGGAATGCGCAGCCCAAGTTGATCGAGAATGACTTTATCGCCATAGCGTTTGCCGACGTTATTAAGCCACAGCGGCGTGCCCTGATTCAGACGAGCAGTTGTCATACCGTCTCCTCCTTTAATTGATAAGCCGGATGCCAGCGTAACCAGACGCGTTCCAGCAGGCGGGCGCTGACGTCGGCGAGTTTGCCCAACAGCGCATACAGCACGATGGCCACCACCACCACGTCGGTTTGCAGGAACTCCCTGGCATTCATCGCCAGATAGCCAATCCCGGAATTCGCAGAAATGGTTTCCGCCACGATAAGCGTCAGCCACATCAGGCCCAGAGCAAAACGCACGCCGACCATAATGGACGGTAATGCGCCCGGCAGAATGACGTGCACAAACAGGCTGAAACCGGAAAGCCCGTAGCTGCGGGCCATCTCCAGCAGACCGCGATCGATATTACGGATGCCGTGCCAGGTATTGATATAAATCGGGAACAGGGTGCCGAGCGCGACCAAAAAGATCTTGGCCGTTTCGTCGATGCCAAACCAAAGGATCACCAGCGGGATCAGCGCCAGGTGTGGGACGTTGCGTAGCATTTGAATGGAGCTGTCGAGCAGGCGTTCTCCCCAGCGTGACAGGCCGCTTATCAAACCTAAGATCAGACCCAGCGATCCGCCGATGCTAAAACCGATCGCCGCCCGCCACGAGCTGATCGCCAGGTGCTGCCAGAGTTCTCCGCTGGCAGAAAGGCTCCAGAACGCCAGCACTACGCCCTCCGGAGAGGGCAAAATGCGCGTCGAAAGCCAGCCCGTGGACGAAGCTAGCTGCCAGACAAGTACGATGCCCACCGGCAGTGCCCAGGGCGCCAGGCGCAGCAAGACTTTATGGATGGATGCGTTCATTCTGCCTCTCTAGCTTTGCGCCACTTTACGCGGGATAAAGTCATTGGCGACAACTTCCCCTTTTTCATGAACCTGCCGTGGCTGAGGAATTTCAGGAATAGCGACATCAAGGTGAGGGAACAGCAGTTCACCCACGCGGTATGCTTCTTCCAGGTGTGGATAGCCGGAGAGAATAAAGCTGTCGATACCCAGGTCGGCGTATTCATGAATACGGGCTGCGACGGTCGGCCCGTCGCCCACCAGCGCCGTGCCTGCGCCGCCGCGAACCAGTCCGACGCCAGCCCATAGATTTGGGCTGATCTCCAGCTTGTCTCGCTTGCCGCCGTGCAGGGCAGCCATGCGCTGCTGGCCGACCGAGTCGCTGCGGGCAAAGGCTGCCTGTGCTTTAGCGATGGTGATGTCATCGAGGAGTGAAATAAGCCGGTTTGCAGCCTGCCAGGCTTCTTCGTTAGTTTCCCGCACGATGACGTGCAGGCGGATACCAAAGCGGACTTCACGCCCCTGAGCTGCCGCTTTCGCCCGAACCTGATCTATTTTCTCCTTCACCAGATGCGGGGGTTCACCCCAGGTCAGGTAAAGGTCAACCTGCTCGGCCGCCAGATCCTGTGCTGCATCGGACGATCCGCCAAAATAAAGCGGGGGGCGCGGCTGCTGCACCGGAGGGTAGAGCAGCTTCGCACCTTTCACTTTTATGTGTTTGCCATCGTAGTCGACGGTTTCGCCTTCGAGCACACGCCGCCAGATGCGGGTAAACTCCGCCGAAGCCTCATAGCGTTCTTGATGATCGAGAAATACGCCTTCGGCGGCCAGTTCCTCGGCGTCGCCGCCGGTCACCAGGTTGAACAATGCCCGCCCGTTGGAAAGGCGGTCAAGAGTGGCGGCCTGGCGTGCGGCAAGAGTAGGGGATACGACGCTCGGGCGCAGCGCGACCAAAAATTTAAGCCGCTGGGTGACGGGGATCATCGAGGCGGCAACCAGCCAGGCATCCTCGCAGGATCGCCCGGTTGGAATAAGCACGCCGGTAAAACCGATGCGATCGGCTGCCTGTGCGATTTGCTGCAGATAACCATGGTCAACCGGGCGGGCGCCTGTCTCGCTGCCGAGATAGTGACCATCACCGTGGGTGGGTAAAAACCAGAACAGATTCAGGCTCATGACTTAGCTCCTTGTGTCGCGCCAGCGGGTTGCCAGATGCGGGTACGAATATCGACCTTCTTCGGCACGAGGCGGTTTTCATAAAACAGATCCGCAGTGTTTTGCTGCTTGCCTGCGGTAGCTTCGCTTACCGGCGTAATTTCTGAAGGAGGACGATGGTCAAAGTAAGTGGCGATCACCGCTTCAGGCAGGCCCATCGTTTTGGCCAGCAGCGTTACGCTTTCTGCCCGCTGCGTGCGGGTGAGCGCGTCGGCATCGCTGAAGGTTTTCAGCACCTGCTGGAGGAATACGCCATTGGCCTGCGCGTAAGGACGAGAGGCTAAATAGAAAGATCCGGTTTGATTAAGTTCGCTGCCGTCAGTCAGGACGCGAACGCCGCCGTTTAACAGCGCCGCCGAATAATACGGATCCCAGATGGCCCAGGCGTCTACGTTACCCTGCTGGAAAGCAGCCCGCGCATCGGCAGGAGTCAGGTATGCAGGCTGAATATCGGAAAACTTCAGCCCGGCTTTCTGCAGCGCTCGCAGCACCAGATTGTGCGAGCTGGAGCCCTTCTGGAAGGCTATCTTATGGCCTTTTAAATCAGCCACCGTTTTCAGCGGGCTATTCTCCGGCACCAGGATCACCTCTGCTTTCGGTTTGGGCGGCTCGGCGCCCACGTACAGCAGATCTGCGCCAGCGGCCTGCGCGAAGATCGGCGGAATATCTCCGGTGCTGCCCAAATCAATACTGCCGACGTTCAGCGCCTCAAGCATCTGCGGCCCGGCAGGAAATTCAATCCATGAAACTTTGGTCTTCGGATACTGCTTTTCCAGTAGCTGGTGGCTTTTGGCCAGCACCATGCTGACCGACCCCTTTTGATAGCCAATGCGCAGCTGTTCCGGGCCGCTTTCAGAGGCATTACTGTAGGTCGAAAAGGCGAGCAGGCCAGCAAAGGCAAGCCAGGGACTGCGGCGTTTAAGCAGATTAAACATGGCTGACTCCCCGAGCGTTAAACGGCGAAGGCACCACAAAGTCACGGCGATGAAGCGCCTGCCAGAAAGTTTCCAGCGATTCATCAAGGCGTTTTTGCAGATTTGGCGTGAACTGAGGTTTATGCTGGTAATCAGTAACCTGGCCGTCGTCGGCGAACACGCCGTGCAGAATTTCCTGAGCCTTCAGCGCGTTCAGCACCGGCTTAAGGGCATAGTCCACGGCGAGCATATGGGCGACGGTGCCGCCGGTCGCGAGAGGCAGAACAACCTTTTTCTCTAACGCGCGTTCAGGGAGCAAATCGAGCAGCGTTTTTAGCGCGCCTGAAAACGAGGCTTTATAGACCGGCGTGGCGATAATCAGGCCGTCGGCGGTGCTGAGCTGTTCAATGAGCGTCAGTAAAGCGGGGCTGTCGAACCGCGCATACAGCAGGTCTTCCGGCGCAAAGTTCTGCAGGTGCCAGTGATAGACTTCAACATCCAGGGCGCTCAGTTTTTCCCTTGCATACTCCAGCAGAGAGCTGGAACGAGAAGGGTAGCGAGGGCTTCCGGCCAGGGTAATCACACGCATCATGACTCCTTATAACTAATTGTTTGCTTTTATCTAACATTGATAACAATTAGCGTGATACTGGCAGAGATGATTTCTTCAGCTAAGTGATTTTTCCGGGATAGATTTGCGAAAAAGCGCATATCGCACGCCGGGAAAAGAAAACGTTTGCTTCTATTCAGGCTTTTTTGCGGCAGGTCAATTCCAATCATCGCCCGGATCGTGAATAATAGCGCCCCGGTCTGCACACCGGGAATCCAGGAGAGTTCATGTACTACCCCTTCGTTCGTAAAGCCCTTTTTCAGCTCGATCCAGAGCGCGCTCATGAGTTAACTTTTCAGCAATTACGCTTTGTCACCGGTACGCCGCTTGAGTGGCTGGTTCGTCAGAACGTGCCGTCAAAACCGGTGACCTGCATGGGGTTAACGTTCAAGAATCCGCTGGGCTTAGCCGCAGGCCTGGATAAAAACGGGGAATGTATTGATGCCTTCGGGGCGATGGGCTTCGGTTCCATCGAGGTGGGCACCGTAACGCCTCGTCCTCAGCCGGGGAACGATAAACCACGAATCTTCCGCCTGGTGGAGGCCGAGGGGCTTATTAACCGCATGGGGTTTAATAATCTTGGGGTAGATAACCTGGTCGAAAATGTAAAAAAAGCGCACTTCGACGGCGTGCTCGGGATTAATATTGGCAAGAACAAAGACACCCCCGTTGAACAGGGGAAAGATGATTATTTGGTCTGTATGGATAAAATCTATCCGTATGCTGGCTATATTGCGATCAATATCTCATCACCGAATACGCCAGGATTACGTACGTTGCAATATGGTGAAGCGCTGGACGATCTTTTAAGCGCCATTAAAAATAAGCAGCAGGCGCTGCAAGCGATCCATCATAAATATGTTCCCGTGGCGGTGAAGATCGCGCCGGATCTTTCTGAAGAAGAATTGATCCAGGTAGCGGACAGTTTAGTTCGCCATAATATTGATGGGGTGATTGCCACCAACACCACTTTAGACCGGAGCCTCGTTCAGGGCATGAAGCACTGCGACGAAACCGGTGGCTTAAGCGGTCGTCCGGTACAATTAAAAAGCACGGAAATTATTCGTCGCTTGTCTCAGGAATTAAATGGTCGACTACCGATTATCGGCGTCGGCGGTATTGATTCAGTTATCGCTGCTCGCGAGAAGATCGCGGCGGGAGCTTCACTGGTTCAAATATACTCCGGCTTCATTTTTAAAGGCCCGCCGTTGATTAAAGAAATCGTTACTCATCTCTGATCATTTACGCTTTGCAAACAACCAGGGCTTTATTTTCGGCTCTGGTTGTTTTATATTCCGCTACTGTTGCTTATTTAAACATATTGGTCTTTTATTAATATGGTAAGAATCTGAGTGGCAATTCAGCAGCGGGATAAATGAAGGGTAAGCATTATGCGGATAAAACCGGACGATAACTGGCGTTGGTATTTCGATGAAGAGCACGATCGAATGATGCTCGATTTGGCCAATGGCATGCTATTCCGTTCGCGCTTTCCGCGCAAAATGCTGACCCCGGATGCCTTTGAAAACTCAGGTTTTTGTGTTGACGATGCGGCGCTCTTTTTCTCCTTTGAAGAAAAATGTCGTGATTTACCGTTGGGTAAAGAGCAGCGTGCCGAGCTGGTGCTTAACGCGCTGGTGGCGATTCGTTTCCTCAAACCGCAAATGCCGAAAAGCTGGCATTTTGTCTCTCACGGTGACTGTTGGCAGCCGGGGATCGGGGACGGGGCCTGCGTGTGGCTAAGCGAGAATATGCAGCAGGTGAACCTGCTGGTGGTAGAAACCGGTGATAATGCCGCGCTTTGCCTGCTCGCTCAGCAGGGGCTAACGTTAGCCGGCCGCACTATGCAGCTGGGTGATGCTATCAAAGTCATGAATGACCGACTGAAACCGCAGCCTTTGAGCAGCGGCCTCAGCCTGGATCAGGCCGTTTAACGCGGCGCGACGCTCACGTTTCCGGCAGGAACACAGCTGCAGCACAAAATTGTGCCATCGGCGCCAATCGCACCTTTCTTTAACGCCTTCACTTCGCCGTCCAGCAACCGAATTCGACAGCTTCCGCAAATTCCGGCCCGGCAAGAATAGGGCACGCGAATCCCTTTGTTTTCCAGCTGCTCCAGCAGAATTTGCTGGTTATTGCCCTGGAACGTTGTGCCTTCCCAGTCGATATTAACGCTGCTTTCAGGCTGGCTTTGCGGCTCGAGGCTTTCGACCACTTCACCCGGGCCATAAACATTGGCCGGTTTGTGGGCGAGTACTTCCAGCTCATCGCCAACGCGAATAACGCCGCTGTTGCGGGCAATTAAATTCTGGCCGAAATCCACGGCACCGCTGTTATCCTGCGCGGTGCGGAAGCCCTGCAGCGTTTTTAACGGTTCGCCGCTGGGATGTTTCAGGCCACGTTCCGGGCTTACGGTGGTAAAGATGCAGCGGCTACAGGGTTTGACTACATCAAAGGTGACGCCACCGATGCGCACCACTTTCCAGGTGTCTTCTGCCCACGCTGGCACCCCGGTGACCACCATATTGGGGCGGAACTGGGTCATTTTGACGCTGGCCGGGCAGCGGTTTTGCAGGTCGCGCAGCGAGGCTTCGTTGGTCAGCAAATAAGGGAAGCCGTCGGCAAACGAAAGCGGCACCTCTTCGTGGCGCTTAACCCGGCGGGTAGGCTCCTCGCCAACCCAGCGAAGCTGCACCGGGCGCGAGAAGAAGCCGCTTAGCCATTGATTAATTTCGTCAGGGGCAATAAGCGCGGTAAAGTGCGAACCCCAGACTTCAGTTGGCGCAGGCGCCTCGGTAAAATCCGCAAAGCGAATGCTGGCCGAGCTGCCGTCCGGGGCTGATAAATAAAGGCCGTCATGCAGGAACGCCGGGGTGAACAATACCATCTGCGGATGCTGGCGGGCGGTAATAAAGGTGCCATCCAGTTCGGTAATCATAAAGATGCGATCGAAGGCCAGCCCGCTGGTGGTTGCCTGCGCGTGGGAGAGCGCCAGACCGCGCATGGATTTTACCGGGTGAATAAAGAGTTGAGACAAAGTAATCACGGCGCCCTCCGTGGGAAATAAATTAAGAGGGCAACTTTATGACATGCGTTGCGGATTAGCTATAATGCGCCACAATTTTCTTTTTACCTGATAAGTGACGATATGAATTCTCTGTTTGCCAGTACGGCGCGTGGGCTTGAAGAGCTGTTAAAAACTGAACTAGAAAACCTGGGGGCCCAGGGCTGCCAGGTCGTTCAGGGCGGCGTACATTTCCAGGGGGATACTCGTCTACTCTATCAAAGCCTGATGTGGAGCCGCCTGGCTTCGCGTATTTTGCTGCCACTCAGCGAATGCAAAGTTTACAGCGATCTCGATCTGTACCTCGGCGTGATGGCTATCGACTGGCCGGCGCTGTTCGGGCCGGGCGCAACGTTTGCCGTGCACTTCAGCGGCCTGAACGAAACCATCCGCAACAGCCAGTACGGCGCGCTGAAGGTGAAGGATGCGATTGTTGACTCCTTTACCCGCAAGAATTTGCCGCGTCCGGATGTCGATCGTGAGCAGCCAGACCTGCGTATTAACGTCTGGCTGAACAAAGATACCGCCAGTATCGCGCTGGATCTCAGCGGTGAAGGCCTGCATCAGCGTGGCTACCGTGATGCAACCGGTGCCGCTCCTATAAAAGAAACCCTGGCTGCGGCCATCGTGATGCGTTCCGGCTGGCAGCATGGTACGCCGCTGCTGGATCCGATGTGCGGTTCCGGCACGCTGCTGATTGAAGGCGCGATGATCGCTACCGATCGCGCGCCGGGCCTACATCGTAAGCGCTGGGGCTTCCTGAACTGGGCGAAGCATGATGCGGACGTCTGGAAAGAGGTGGTGACCGAGGCACAGGTTCGCGCTCGCCGTGGCCTGACTGAATATCCGTCTCGCTTCTATGGTTCAGATAACGACAGCCGCGTCATTGAACGCGCCCGCGCCAACGCCCGTCGTGCAGGTCTTGGCGAGGTTATCAGTTTTGACGTTAAGGACGTCGCTAAGCTGACCAACCCGCTGCCGGAAGGCCCTGCGGGTACGGTGGTCAGTAACCCACCTTATGGTGAGCGTCTGGAAAGCGAGCCTGCGCTGATTGCCCTGCACAGCCTGCTGGGTCGCCATCTGAAAAATCAGTTCGGCGGCTGGAATCTGTCGCTGTTCAGCGCTTCCCCAGAGCTGCTGAGCTGCCTGCAGCTGCGCGCCGATCGCCAGTTTAAGGCCAAAAACGGCCCGCTGGACTGCGTGCAGAAAAACTATCAGCTGGCGGTTAGCCCTGCTGGCGTCGCCGCGGCAAGCGGTCAGATTGCTGAAGATTATGCCAACCGCCTGCGCAAAAACGTCAAAAAGCTTGATAAGTGGGCCCGTCAGGAGGGGATTGAATGCTATCGCCTGTACGACGGCGACCTGCCTGACTACAACGTTGCGGTTGACCGCTACGGCGACTGGGTCGTGGTGCAGGAATATGCGCCCCCGAAAACCATCGATCCGAACAAAGCCCGCCAGCGCCTGTTTGACGTCATCGCGGCAACGCTTGCGGTTCTTGAACTGCCAACCAACAAGCTGGTGCTAAAAACCCGCGAGCGTCAGAAAGGGAAAAGTCAGTACCAGAAGATGGGCGAGAAGGGCGATTTCATGGAAGTCAGCGAGTTTGACGCGCGCCTGTGGGTTAACCTTACCGACTACCTGGATACCGGCCTGTTCCTTGACCACCGCATCGCTCGCCGCATGCTGGGCCAGATGAGCAAAGGGAAAGACTTCCTGAATCTGTTCGCCTATACCGGTACCGCAACGGTACACGCGGGTCTCGGCGGGGCGAAAAGCACCACCACGGTGGATATGTCGCGTACCTACCTTGAGTGGGCGGAGCGTAACCTGCGCCTGAACGGTTTGACCGGCCGCGCCCATCGCCTGGTCCAGGCTGATTGCCTTGGCTGGCTGCGCGATAGCGATGAGCAGTTTGACCTGATCTTCATCGACCCGCCGACGTTCTCCAACTCCAAGCGCATGGAAGATTCTTTCGACGTGCAGCGTGACCATATTGCGCTGATGAAGGATCTGAAGCGCCTGCTGCGTCGCGGCGGTACCATTATGTTCTCCAACAATAAACGTGGCTTCAAAATGGACTTCGCCGGCCTGGCGGAGCTTGGCCTGGTTGCACAGGAAATTACACAAAAAACGCAGTCGCAGGACTTTGCGCGCAACCGCCAGATCCATAACTGCTGGTTAGTCACTCACGAATCCCGGGATTAATAGTCATGTCATTAATTAGTATGCACGGTGCCTGGCTGTCGTTTAGCGACGCGCCGCTGTTAGATAACACCGAATTACACATCGAAGAAAACGAACGCGTCTGTCTGGTTGGCCGTAACGGCGCGGGCAAATCAACGCTGATGAAGATCCTCAACCGCGAGCTGCCGCTGGACGATGGGCGCATGGTGTATGAACAGGATCTGATCGTGGCACGTTTGCAGCAGGATCCGCCGCGTAACGTTGCGGGCACGGTGTATGACTTTGTGGCGGAAGGCGTGGAAGAGCAGGCCGAATACCTCAAGGCCTACCACGACATCTCCCATAAAGTGATGACCGACCCAAGCGACAAAAATCTTAATGAGATGGCGCGCATTCAGGAGATCCTCGATCATCAGGGCCTGTGGCAGCTCGACAGCCGCATTAACGAAGTGCTCGAGCAGCTTGGTCTGGAAGCGGATACCGAGCTTTCCGCGCTGTCCGGCGGCTGGCTGCGTAAAGCCGCGCTGGGCCGGGCATTGGTCAGCTCCCCGCGCGTGCTGCTGCTTGATGAACCGACTAACCACCTTGATATCGAAACCATCGACTGGCTGGAAGGCTTCCTGAAGGAGTTCCAGGGCAGCATTATCTTTATCTCCCACGACCGTTCCTTTATTCGCAATATGGCGACCCGTATTGTCGACCTGGATCGCGGCAAGCTGGTTTCTTACCCTGGCGACTACGACCAGTATCTGCTGGCGAAAGAAGAAGCCCTGCGCGTGGAAGAGTTACAGAACGCCGAGTTTGACCGCAAGCTGGCGCAGGAAGAAGTGTGGATCCGTCAGGGCATCAAAGCGCGTCGTACCCGTAACGAAGGGCGCGTTCGTGCCCTGAAAGCGATGCGCCGCGAGCGCGGTGAACGCCGTGAAGTGATGGGCAGCGCGAAGATGCAGGTCGAAGAGGCGAGCCGCTCAGGCAAAATCGTCTTCGAGATGGAAGACGTTAATTACCAGGTTGCCGGCAAAACGCTGGTGCGTGATTTCTCCGCTCAGGTTCAGCGTGGCGATAAAATTGCGCTGGTGGGGGCGAACGGTTGCGGTAAGACTACGCTGCTTAAGCTGATGCTTAGCCAGCTACAGGCCGACAGCGGCCGCGTGCACTGCGGTACCAAGCTGGAAGTGGCCTACTTCGACCAGCACCGCGCCGAGCTGGATCCTGACCGCACGGTGATGGATAACCTGGCGGAAGGGAAGCAGGAAGTAATGGTGAACGGCAAGCCGCGCCACGTGCTGGGCTACCTGCAGGACTTCCTGTTCCATCCAAAACGCGCCATGACTCCGGTGCGTGCGCTTTCCGGCGGGGAAAGAAACCGTCTGCTGCTGGCCCGTTTATTCTTAAAACCTAGCAACCTGCTGATTCTCGATGAACCAACCAACGACCTGGACGTCGAAACGCTGGAGCTGCTGGAAGAACTGATTGATGGTTACCAGGGCACGGTTATGCTGGTTAGCCACGACCGTCAGTTTGTCGATAATACCGTCACCGAGTGCTGGATCTTCGAAGGCCAGGGCAAAATCGGTCGCTATGTCGGCGGCTACCATGATGCCAAAGGCCAGCAGGGTTCCGCCCAGCCTTTGCGTCAGGCGGCTGCGGTTAAAACCGAGAAGGCCGAGGCGCAAAAAGCAGAACCTGTTAAACGTGCCAATAGCAAACTAAGCTATAACCTGCAGCGCGAACTGGAGCAGCTGCCTCAACGACTTGAGCAACTTGAGGCCGATTTAGGCGTGCTGCAGGCAAAAGTCGGCGATGCGGATTTCTTTAACCAACCGCACGATACGACCCAGAAAGTCCTCGCGGAAATGTCCGCAGCGGAGCTGGCTCTGGAAGAGGCATTCGAGCGCTGGGAGTATCTCGAAGCGCTGAAAAACGGCTCGTAATCTAAGGAGAGTTACGATGTGTGCCACACACCACCATCGCTCGCATATTTTGTGTCGACAATGTGATTTGCTGGTGGCATTGCCGGAGCTGCAGGATGGCCACAAAGCCTCCTGCCCGCGCTGTGGCACACCGTTGGTCACGCAGTGGTATTTACCGCGCCAGCGGCCGACGGCTTACGCTTTGGCGGGGCTGTTTATGCTACTGCTGGCCAACCTGTTTCCTTTCATTAATATGAAGGTGGCCGGGATCAGCAGCGAAGTCACGCTGATGCAAATCCCCGGCGTGATGTTTTCTGAGGATTACGCCAGCCTCGGCACCTTCTTTCTGCTTTTTGTCCAGGCGGTGCCGGCCTTCTGCCTGATAACCATCCTGCTGTTAGTCAACCAGGCGAAGCTACCTTTCGGGCTTAAACGCTGGCTGGCGCGAGTCCTGTTCCAGCTGAAAAGCTGGGGCATGGCGGAAATCTTCCTCGCCGGCGTCCTGGTCAGCTTCGTTAAGCTTATGGCCTATGGCGATATTGGCGTGGGCAGCAGTTTTATACCCTGGTGCCTGTTCTGTATTTTGCAGCTAAGGGCCTTCCAGTGCGTCGACAGACGCTGGCTTTGGGACGATATTGCGCCCATGCCGCCGGTGCATCAGCCGCTAAAAGTTGGCGTATCGGGTATCAAGCAGGGGCTGCGTTCCTGCTCCTGCTGTACGGCAATTGTTGAGGCTGACACGCTGGTTTGCCCGCGCTGTGGGACACACGGTCACGTGCGCCGCAGACACAGCCTGCAATGGACGCTGGCGCTGCTGATCACTTCTATCATGCTCTACCTGCCAGCAAACATTATGCCGATCATGGTAACTGAGATGCTGGGTAGCAAATATCCCTCCACGATTTTAGCCGGGGTGATCCTGCTCTGGAGCGAGGGATCTTATCCGGTGGCGATGGTGATTTTCATCGCCAGTATTATGGTGCCGACGCTGAAAATGATCGCCATTGCCTGGCTGTGCTGGGATGCAAAAGGGCACGGCAGGCGTGACAGCGAACGTATGCATCTGATTTATGAAGTTGTCGAATTTGTTGGCCGCTGGTCGATGATCGACGTGTTCGTGATTGCCGTCCTTTCTGCGCTGGTGCGTATGGGCGGGTTGATGAATATCTACCCGGCTATGGGAGCATTAATGTTTGCTTTTGTGGTTATTTTGACGATGTTTGCAGCGATGACCTTTGACCCTCGCTTGTCCTGGGATCGAGCAGACGATGTAACTGATGAGGAGTCTTCCGAGCATGGAAAATAAGAGCGGCGAGGCGAAAGTACAGAAGGTAAAAAACTGGTCGCCGGTTTGGATCTTTCCCATCGTAACGGCGCTGATTGGCGCCTGGATCCTGTTTTACCACTACAGCCATCAGGGGCCGGAAGTGACCCTGATTACCGCCAATGCTGAAGGCATTGAAGGCGGAAAAACCACCATTAAAAGCCGCAGCGTGGACGTGGGCATCGTCGAGAGCGCGCAGCTTACCGACGATTTACACCACGTGGAAATTAAGGCCCGGCTCAATTCCGGCATGGAAAAGCTGCTGCATAAAGATTCCGTCTTCTGGGTGGTAAAACCGCAGGTTGGGCGGGAAGGGATTTCCGGACTTGGGACGCTGCTGTCTGGCGCCTACATTGAGCTCCAGCCGGGTACCAAAGGCGAGCAGCCGGAAAACTATGCTTTGCTGGATGCGCCACCGCTTGCGCCGCCGGACGCCAAAGGTATTCGCATCACGCTCGACAGCAAAAAAGCAGGTCAGCTCACCCCTGGAGACCCGGTGTTGTTCCGCGGCTATCGCGTGGGCTCGGTGGAAACCAGCACCTTTGATACCAATAAACGTGCTATCAGCTACCAGCTGTTTATCGCCGCGCCGAACGACAGGTTGATTACCAGCAACGTTCGCTTCTGGAAAGACAGCGGCATTGCCGTGGATATGTCTTCCCAGGGCATGCGTGTTGAAATGGGCTCGCTGACCACGCTATTTAGCGGCGGCGTGAGCTTCGACGTGCCTGACGGGTGGGAGTGGGGCAAGCCGGTTGAGTCCGGCACCGACTTCCAGCTGTTTGACGATCAGAAAAGCATTCAGGATTCGCTGTTTACCGATCATATCGACTACCTGATGTTCTTCAAAGATTCTATTCGCGGCCTGCAGCCGGGCGCGCCGGTAGAGTTCCGGGGCATTCGTCTGGGTACCGTCGCTCAGGTGCCGTTCTTCAACGAGAGCATGCGTCAGAAGCTGAACGACGATTTCCGTATTCCGGTGCTGATCCGTATTGAGCCGGAACGCCTGAAAAATATGGTAGGGAATGAGGCGGATATTCCATCGAATATGAAGGCGCTGATTCAGCGCGGGCTGCGTGCCTCGATGAAAACCGGAAATCTGATTACCGGTGCGCTGTATATCGATCTCGATTTCTATCCGAATGAGAAAACGGTTACAGAAATTCCGAGCATCAGCGGTTATCCGGTGATCCCAACCATGAGCGGCGGCCTGGCGCAAATTCAGCAGAAGCTGCTGGAAACGCTGAATAAGATTAACAATCTGCCGATTTCGCCGATGCTGGAACAGGCGACGAACACGCTGGGTGAAAGTCAGAAAACCATGCGTCATCTGCAACAGACGCTGGATAACCTGAATAAGATAACCGCCAGCCAGTCGATGCAGCAGCTGCCGGAAGATATGCAGAAAACGCTTCGCGAGCTGAACCGCAGCATGCAGGGCTTCCAGCCTGGCTCCGCGGCCTACAACAAGATGGTGGCGGATATGCAGCGTCTTGATCAGGTGCTGCGTGAGCTGCAGCCGGTATTGCGCACGCTGAACGACAAGAGCAATTCGCTGATATTTGAAGCGAAGGATAAAAAGGATCCGCAGCCGAAGAGGGCACAACCATGAAAAAGTGGCTCACGCTAGCCGCCGTATTGACGCTGTCTGCCTGTAGCGGCAGCGATAACGGCAAGACGTACTATCAGCTGCCGCAAAGCTCACAGCCTGTTATGCAGGCCGTGAGCCAGCCTGGAAGCCACTTACTGTGGGTCGATCAGATTACGGTCCCTGATTTCCTGGCGGGCACCGGGGTGGTTTACCAGACGACCGATGTGCAGTACGTCATTGCAACCAGTAATCTGTGGGCCAGCCCGCTGGACCAGCAGCTACGTAATACGCTGGTGAGTAACCTCAGCAGCGCGCTGCCGGGCTGGGTTGTTGCTTCCCAGCCTTTAGGTAACGATCAGGAAGCGCTAAGCGTGAACGTGACCGGCTTCCACGGCCGCTACGACGGCAAGGTAATTGTCAGCGGAGAGTGGCTGCTGAAGCGCCAGGGCGAGATAATCAAACGTCCGTTCCATATCGAACTGAAGCAGCAGGATGACGGCTACGATGCGATGGTGAAAACCCTGGCTCAGGGCTGGCAGCAGGAAGCGAAGAGTATCGCTTCGGAGCTCACACGCCTTAATTAATAGGTAAAATGATTGGTACAAAAAAGCTGCGATTTTCACCGTCGGGTGGTCGCAGCTTTTCTTTTTTTGTGAACCGGTTAGCCGCAGGATAGCCTGACTTTTTGCCGAAAAGATAACCAGAATAGCGCAGGAATATGACATTGGCGTGAATTTTGCGCATTGACGCTCTTCGGATTTCGCGTTATTGCTTATCCGTGGTTGCACATTTTGTAATCACTGTTTTCTTTTCCACCAGACAATGTAATGAGGGAAACGAGGCATGAAGAGACAAAAACGAGATCGCCTGGAACGGGCACATCAACGTGGTTATCAGGCAGGCATCGCCGGACGCTCAAAAGAGATTTGTCCATATCAGACTCTGAATCAGAGGTCCTACTGGATGGGAGGCTGGCGAGAAGCCATGGAAGACAGGGCGGTTACTGCGTAATCACTGTCTCTTTAGAAAAAGAAACCTCCGCCATGCGGAGGTTTCGCCTTTTTGGACCCTTGTAAAATCAATCAGGGTTTGGGGAAAATCCAGACGTGCTGTTCGGGCAGCTGTAGATGATGAGGTTGAGCGTCACGCATTTCATTGCCGTAGGCGCGGATAACGAAATCATCCCCAGCGGTGCGGAATAAATACTCCCAGCGGTCACCCAAATACATGCTGGTCAATAGCGGCAGCGTCATGCCGTTTTCTCCCGGCTGGTCTGCAATACGCACGCGCTCAACGCGAATCACCGCCGTGGCTTCCTGCCCGGCCACTACGCCGGCGCCTGCTTTGCCCCAGAGCGCCCAGTCGCTGCCTTCGATACGCGCTTTGCCGTCGCGAACCTCGGTCACCTTGCCGTTCAGGCGGTTGTTGCTGCCCATAAACTCGGCGGTAAAGAGCGTTTGCGGCGAGCCATACATTTCCTGCGGC
Source organism: Cedecea selenatireducens (assembly GCF_042138895.1). NCBI lineage: Bacteria > Pseudomonadati > Pseudomonadota > Gammaproteobacteria > Enterobacterales > Enterobacteriaceae > Cedecea > Cedecea selenatireducens. The sequence goes on from NZ_JBHIKW010000006.1 coordinate 103,823, forward strand.
GTACCCTGCTGTTCGATTTTGCCGTTATTCAGCAGCAGGATACGGTCGGAAATTGCCATCGCTTCGTTCTGGTCGTGGGTAACCATCAGCGCTGACAGGCCGAGCTTGATAATCAGTTCACGCAGGAAGACGCGAGCCTCTTCGCGCAGCTTCGCATCCAGGTTGGAAAGCGGCTCATCCAGCAAAATCACCGGTGGGTTATAAACCAGCGCCCGGCCAATCGCCACGCGCTGCTGCTGCCCGCCGGAAAGCTGATAAGGATGGCGCTGGCCGAGGTGACCCAGGCCCAGCTGATCCAAAACCGCCTGCACCCGCTGATTGATTTCCGCCGTCGCCACTTTACGCAGCTTTAGCGGATAGGCGACGTTTTCGAATACCGTTTTGTGTGGCCACAGGGCATAAGACTGGAATACCAGCCCCAGGTTACGTTCCTCCGCCGGGATCTCTTTGCGTGACGCACCGTCGTAAACGTTGCTTTTGCCGATAACAATAGTGCCCTGAGTGGGCTTTTCCAGCCCGGCGACGGCGCGCAGCAGCGTGGTTTTGCCGCTGCCCGAAGGACCAAGCAGTGAGACGACCTCACCGCGTTTGAGATCCATGGAAACGCCTTTCAGCACCGGGTTGTCGCCGTAGGTTAAGTGCAGGTTCTCGACCGATAACTCAATCATGTAATTTCACTCCAAAACGAAGGGCAATGCCGAGCCCTAACACCACGAACAGAATATTGATAAACGAAAGTGCGGCGACGATATCAATGGCGCCCGCGGCCCACAGCGAAACCAGCATTGAGCCGATGGTTTCGGTGCCGGGTGAAAGCAGATAGACGCCGGTGGAATATTCACGCTCGAAGATCAGGAACATTAGCAGCCATGAGCCAATCAGGCCGTAGCGCGACAGCGGTATAGTGACGTGGCGGGTGATTTGCCCTCGGGTTGCCCCGGTGCTGCGAGCGGCCTCCTCCAGCTCCGGCCCAACCTGCAGAAGAGTGGAGGAGATAAGGCGCAGGCCATAGGCCATCCACACGACGGTATAGGCCAGCCAGACGCTGAATATCGTGCTGCGCAGTGAACGCAACCAGACGATGAGATTATCCCGCAGCCACTGGGACCACGGCATGCCGGAAAGCCAGCCGGATTTCAGCGCGTTATCGAGCCACATTGGCAGGAATAAGAACACCCACAGGAAGGCCAGGCCGGCCAGCAGGCCAGGCACTGCACGTGGCACCAGTACGCTGTAGTCGAGGAAGCGGGTGACGTTATCCGGCTTTCTGTGCATGGCGATGCCGATAAACAGGTAGCAGACCACCGCCAGCGCACCGCCGATGACGCCAATCGCCATAGAGTTGACGATGGCTCGCAGCAGGTTAGGCTGCTCCCAGATGGTACGGAAGGTGTTCAGCGACAGTTCATCCCACAGCGAAACGCCCACGCCCCAGTTGGAAATAAAGGCGCGCAGGATGACGCCAATCAGCGGCACGCCGATGGTGACGGTCAGCCAGAAAGCCACGACTGCACCTGCGACCCAACGCCATTTCCCGAGCGGCAAGGCTCGCGCCTGGGAGGCTTTGCCTTTGACGGTCACAAAGCGGTTCGCGGTGCGCATCAGGCGGCGCTGCAGCATCACCAGCGGGATGGTGATACAAATCAGCACCACGGCGACGGCGGCCATCAGGTGATAAGACGGCGTGCCGAGCTTATTGGTGAGCTTGTAGAGGTAAGTTGCCAGCACCATGTTGCCTTCCGGGTCGCCCAGGACGAGCATCAGGCCGAAAACTTCCAGCCCAAGAAAGAACAGCAGCACGGTTGCGTAAAGCATCGCCGGGCGCACCATCGGCAGGCTGACGGCGGTCATGACCTGAAGCGGTGATGCGCCTGCGGTACGGGCCGCTTCTTCCACATCAGACCCTACGCTACGCAGCGCCGAGGAGATGTAGAGATAAGCGTGGGGAACGTGCGTCAGGCCGGCAATCACCACGATGCTCGACATGTCGTAGATATTCCAAGGCACGAAGCCGAGCAGCGACTGAGCCCACAGAGAGAAGAAACCGACCGGGCCTGCGGCCACCACGTAGCCGAATCCCAGCACCATAGGAGATACGAAGATAGGCACCAGAATCAGCGGCTCAATGATCCGCCTGCCGGGCAGGTCGGTACGAACCATCAGGAAAGCCAGAATGCCGCCCAGCGGGATGGCAATAATCACCAGGCCAAAAGCCAGAATAAAACCGCTTTTCAGCGCCAGGTAAAAATCAGAGTCGGTGAAAATAAACTCAAAAGATTCGAGGCTCCACTCTTTCGACGGCGAGAAGAACGGGGCCGAGAGAAAACTCTGTATAACGATAAACGACAGCGGAATATAGATAACCAGCGCCGTTATCAGCACCACGATGCCGCGCGGCAGGCTCTGCCACTTTCTGCGTAATGCATCCATGTAACGATCCCTCAGGTCAGTAAGCCTGAATAGCCTAATGTGTTCGGGTTAAGCGAGGCGCAGCCGGATGGTGCGCCTCATCAAAGGATTATTTCGCGGCGGCTTCGCGCCACTGCTTGATGTAGTCCAGACGTTTTTTCTGCTGCAGGTATTCCAGCAGGGTTTCATCAACAGGGATTGGTTTAAGCGCGTTACCGAGCTTCTTAGTCATACCGTCGATGTCGTTGTCACCGTCGATATCATTGCGAATGGACGGAATGTCAGCCTGGTTGGCGAGAATATTTTGCCCTTTCTCTGACAGCACGTAGTCAATCCACAGCTTCGCCGCGTTGCTGTTTTTGGCTTCACTGCTGATAAACGATACGCGTGACAGCACCAGGGTATAGTCCTTCGGATAAGCAATGCCGAGGGAGGTGTCCGTTTTGGCGCGTGCTTCTGCGTAGGAGCCCAGGATGTTGAAACCAATCAGGTTCTCGCCAGAGGAAACGCGCTCCATCATCGTCCCGGTTGAGGACTGGACCGAAAGACCACCTTTCGCCACAGCGGCCAGAGTTTTGAAGTAGTTTGGGTCGGCCTTGTAGTCCTGAACGGAAAGCATAAAGCCAAGACCGGATTTTTCGATATCGTAAGTGGTGACTTTTTTGCTGAATTTATCCGGCTGGCTGGCGATGAGTTTCGCCAGCGCCTCGTGGCTCTCAGGCACTTCGTTGGCCGGGATCAGGCGTTTGTTATAGATAAAAATAACCGGCTCGTAGGTGGTGCCGTACGCCTTGTCTTTCCATACCGCCCACTTAGGCAACTGACCTTGTTCGGGGGATTTGTACTCCTGGGCATAGTCGGTGGCGAGCTTCAGAGCAGTGTCCATCGAAGAGCTCCAGACTACGTCCCCGCTGGTACCGCCTGCGGCCTGCTCGCTGATATAACGGTTATACAGCTCGGTGCTGTTCATGTCGTTATATTCCACCTTGATACCCGGATAAGCGGCCTCAAAGCCTTGAATCAGCGGCGAGGCGGTTTTGGTGTCGGTGGTGGAGTAGAGCACCACTTTGCCTTCTTTGGTCGCGGCATCAATAATTTTCTGATAATCAGCCGGATAGCCCTGCGGCACGGCAGAAAACACGGAGGTAGAGAACAGCACGGCAGAAGCAAGGAGAGAGACACGTAACTTATTCGACATTATTGTTAACCCCTAGTTACATTTGAGAAACTAAAAATCAACATAACGCATAACGTTTTTCAGGCAAGAGGGCGAGTTTTCTATCTTCACGATTTGTGATTTCGAACGTTGTTTAAGCAATTAACACCATAAAAACCACGACGGAAATTTAAGGATCTGCCCCAACAAAAAACAAAAAGGCACCCAGTGCGAACAATGGATGCCTTAGAGGTAAAGCCTGGTAATGGCGTATTAGAAAGCAGTCGTGTCTTTGAACAGACCCACTTTCATGTCGGTGGCGGTGTAGATCACGCGGCCATCAACCAGCACTTCGCCATCGGCCATGCCCATGATCAGGCGACGGTTGATAACGCGCTTAAAGTGAATGCGGTAGCTGACTTTTTTCGCCGTTGGCAGGATTTGCCCTGCCAGTTTGACTTCACCTACGCCCAGCGCACGGCCTTTACCTTCGCCGCCGAGCCAGCCGAGGTAGAACCCAACCAGCTGCCACATGGCATCCAGGCCCAGGCAGCCAGGCATCACCGGATCGCCAATAAAGTGGCAAGCAAAGAACCACAGGTCAGGGGTGATATCTAATTCTGCTTCAACGTAACCTTTATCGAAGTTACCGCCGTCTTCGGTCATTTTGACCACGCGGTCCATCATCAGCATTGGAGGCGCGGGTAACCGTGGGCCTTCAGCGCCAAACAGTTCGCCACGACCAGAGGCAAGAAGATCTTCTTTCGTATAGGATTCGCGTTTATCTACCATGTCTACAGTAAGCCTTTTTATAATGAAGCACGCAGGTTAGCTAACACGTGTACGCTCAACAAGTCCGATCAGTTGTGGTTGAACCAGTTGAGCCAGCGTAGCGGCCACGGAAAGCGTTGACGAACATCCGGCGCCGAAGCCTGAGCAATACGCTCCTGCACCGCACGCATCAGGGTGTTTTGCCCTTCGCCATCCCACGGGAGATTGGTCAATAACGGCAGGGCATCGGCCACGTCGTCAATAGCCCAAATCGAGAATTTATTTTGCTCGACGGCCTCCAGAACATCTTTATGCAGCGACAGGTGGCGTACGTTCGCCAAGGGAATAATTACGCCCTGAGCTCCATTGAACTCACGCTGCTGGCAAATGCGGAAGAACCCTTCGATTTTTTCGTTCAGTCCGCCAACAGGTTGAACGCGGCCAAACTGATCGACCGAGCCGGTTATCGCGATGTGCTGATAAATCGGGACATTGGCGAGGGCGCTTATCAGTGCGCACAGTTCCGCCATCGAGGCGCTATCGCCGTCTACTTCGCTGTAAGACTGCTCAAAAGTGATCGATGCAGAGAACGGGATCTGCTGGTCGAGCTGTAGCTCAGCCATCAGAAACGCCTGCATGATCATCATCCCTTTGGCATGAATGTTACCGCCAAGTTCCGCCTTACGCTCAACGTCGGTGAACTCACCGTCGCCTACGTGAACTACGCAGCTAATGCGCGAAGGTTCACCAAAGGCACGCGGGTGACCCGGGAACTCAATCACCGAAAGGGCGTTAATCTGGCCGATCGTTTCGCCTTCGGTTTCAATCAGGATCTGTTCCATCAGGATTTCATCCTGCATGCGCTCGGCCAGGAAACCTTCACGCCATTCACGCTGTTCGAGCATCTGCTGGAGCTGTTCGGCGTTGAAGCTGTTTTCTTCGGTAAATGGCGCAACTTCACGCAGCTGGCGTGAAATCCAGGATGGGCAAAGCGGTAATGTTTCCTGATCGCCCGTGTAGCGCACCGCTTCGCGAATCAGCGGTTGCCAGGCATCTGCAGCGGGGGCTGGCAGAGACTTCTTTTCGGCGATGGCGTAGATCCACTGGCACCAAAGCGCCATCTCGTCTGCAGAGGCGATTTGCAGATTGTCTTCAAATTCACTGTAGATAGCGGCAGAGGCGAGGTCCATTTCCATTTCCTGGAAATCGGCCAGCGAATCGCGCTCGCCAACCAGCACCAATTTAAAGTCGAGCGCCAGAGAAGGAATTTTGACCGGCAGCGGGCGGGTTTCGTCTGGTGAAATCCAGTCAAAACGGCCCTGGATCATCATCTGCTTAAGGCGCAGCCACAGCAGGGGTTGCGCAAGGACGCTGCGCAGGGACAGCACGAGCACACCACCGTTGGCACGGTGAATCAGCCCGGGTTCAAGGGTGACCGCGCCAGCAAACTGGCGCACGCAGCCGAACAGCTGCTCTGCTTCAATCCAGTCGGCAGCGACAACTTCTCCGCGGGAAGCGAAATTGTCGTCGGCGTGCTCAGCAGGGCGCAGCGTCACCTGGTTTCCTTCAATGAGGTAATGTCCGCCGGTGAGCACTTCGGCTTCACCGCACGTTTCTTCAACGGCTGCTGCGATAAGGTCCAGGTATTCTTGCTCTTCTGGTGCTTTCACCAGCATCAAATCGACAGAAGAGACGGAAAGGTTGAGTTGCTCAATCCCGTAAAGTAAACGAGGTTGAACCGCAGAAAGAGGGGCAGAGTCGGTATCATAAGGCTGTGCAAAAATTTCCTGATAGCTTTCGGTATCAGGCACAAGGGCACGCCAGTCAAGTCGATTAGTCGTCAAAGTCGCTATATTTTTTAATGAGATGTCAAAGGCGCGATTATACAAGAATCGTCCGGGTAGCACACGGATAAAGCAGTATCACAGTTTTATCCCCCTCACAGCTTTGATTTTCAGTTCAGCGAATGGCGGAAAAACTGTTATTCTGAACTAAGTTACGCGGTCACACTGAGATCACAATGAAATATCAACAGTTGGAAAATCTCGAGAGCGGCTGGAAGTGGAAGTATCTGGTGAAGAAGCATCGCGAAGGAGAGTTAATCACGCGATACATCGAAGCCAGTGCAGCACAAGAGGCTGTGGAGCAGCTCCTGACGCTTGAGAACGTGCCTGTTTTGGTTCAGAGCTGGATCGATCAGCATATGAACCCAGCGCTGCATAACCGCATGAAGCAGACGATTCGTGCCCGGCGTAAAAGACATTTTAACGCCGAGCATCAGCATACCCGTAAGAAATCCATCGATCTTGAATACCTTGTCTGGCAGCGTCTGGCCGCGCTGGCACAGCGCCGGGGCAATACGCTTTCAGAAACCGTTGTTCAACTGATTGAAGACGCGGAACGTAAAGAGAAGGTGGAAAATAAGATGTCGACGCTTAAGCAGGATTTGCAGGCAATGCTAAGCAAAAAGTGACGTCGTGAAGAAAGGGGGGCGATAAAGTTCTCGCGATATTCCAGCCAATAAAAAACCCCGCCTTGGCGGGGTTTTTGTTCAAGGAAGGGTAACTTATGCCGCAGGCTGAGTTACAACTTCTTTGATACCTTTAACTTCGATCTCAACGCGACGATCTGGAGCCAGGCAGTCGATCAGTTTAGCTTTAGGCGCTACTTTGTCACAGGTGTTGCCTGTAACTGGGTTAGATTTGCCCATGCCACGTGGAGAGATTTTGTTCGCCGGGATACCTTTAGAGATCAGGTAATCAACAACGCTCTGTGCACGTTTTTCAGACAGTTTCAGGTTGTACTGCTCAGAACCGATACGGTCGGTGTAACCCAGAACAACGACGGAACCGTCTTTCGGATCCAGGTTGCTCAGCTGGGTGTACAGCTGATCCAGTGCCTGCTGACCTTCTGGTTTCAGGGTTGCTTTGTTGAAGTTGAACAGAACGTCAGACTTCAGAGTGAAGTGCTTGGTCTGTACTTCTGGCGCTGGAGCCGGAGCTGGCGCTACAACTGGAGCAGCAGCTTCCTGCTGGCCGAAGCGGTAGGAAACACCTACGCTCAGCATGCCGTTGTCTGGACGAGTACCAACGGTCTGTGCATCACCGATGTTGTTAACCCACTGGTATTCCAGACGGGTAGCGATGTCACGGGTAACAGCCCACTCAACACCACCAGCGAATACTGGAGAAACACCGGTGTCGTGGTCTTTCAGACGCTCACCAGCCGCGTTGTTTGCGGTGGAGTCTGCACGCCATACCATGCCGCCCAGACGGGTGTAGATGTCCAGATCGTCAGTGATTGGGTAACCCAGTTTAGCGGTCAGCTGCACGCCCTGAGCTTTGAAAGCACCGTTTTCTGGAGTACCTTTGTAAGGCATACGGCCCAGCCAGTCATATCCCATTTCGAAACCAACGTACGGGTTAACCTGGTAACCACCGAATGCGCCAGCACCCAGTTGGCTTTCGTGGGTCGGACCACTGCCGATACCACGGTCGTAGCCGTTACCGTAGAAACCGGTGTCGTGGTACTGGGACCAGCCCAGTTTAGCACCAGTATACCAGGTGTTATCTTTCGGTGCGGCCTGCGCTACGGTAGCGAAGCCAGCCAGTGCCACTGCAATCGCGATAGCTGTCTTTTTCATTTTTTGCGCCTCATTATCATCCAAAAGGCCATGAGCTCTAAACCAATTTAAAGCCCAGGGTTAAATCCTTCGCCCGGGTTTACGCTCAATTGTTACTCTACCGATATATCGGTGTTATGAAGAGCAACCCTGGCGAGGTAAAGTCTACAACGTAGTTGAAAAGTTACAAGTGTGAAGTCCGTCAGGCATATGAAAAAAAACGACTTGCATACATATCTTTTTACAAATTGGATGCTTTTTTAAGCAAGTGCTTTATCCCTTGAACCCCGTCAAACCGCCATATGGCGGGTATTCTTGAATCATGACAGCGGATTATATGGCATGAGTAAAAAAATCCAGGATTTCTCCTAAATTTACTTAATGATACAAACTAGAATGAATTTTTAGGCCGTTTCGTGGTCTTGGACCGGATGTCATGTTGCTGGTTGGGCGCATAATGAATCCCATCGCACTCCCGGTTTCGGCTGCGATCGTTAGTCGTAAATGTTCTTCATCTGTTAATTCTTCCGTTAACCAGCCGATGACAACGCTGTAATTTCCCGTCTGCAAAGCTTTCACCATCGCGTCTACGGTGCATAAAGGATCTAACTGACTTGCCTGCATCACTTTTGCCAGCGGCAACCCCGCTGCCTGCAGCCATTCACGGCTGAGCTTCTGCTGCGGCGTGAGCCAGAGCTGCCAGCGAGATTGTTGTCCCAACTGCTGTAATAAAGGTAGCAGAATAAACTGCGTAACCCATGGGTTGTCTTCACTGTAGACCATTTCACTGATTAACCCCGGTGCGCTGTTATCAGAGGATGACTGAGCAGGGGAGTGCGCAGCAACTGCAACATGACGAAAGTGAGTTTGAAGGTTATGTGAGTGCATAGTGAGTCCCGCCTAATGGGTTACTGTATGAATATACAGTAATGCCTGTACGAACAAAGATCAACCGAAATTTCGGAAAGTGTCTCGCAATTTCTTCATGCAATACCGCTCCGGATGAAATTGTCGTTGCCATTACCTTTAACCTTACTTATTTTCTGGTGGTAGGAGGGGAAGTAACTACAGTAGCTATTTAACAGTTGATATATAAGGACATATTATGAAGGATGTTACGTTTCTTAGAATTCATAAATCACAGGAATATCTTTCTTCACTGGGTAAAATTGGTTGTCGGCCGCTATTTGGTGGTTACAGCCTGACTGTCGAAGGGGTCGTCTTTGCTATGGTGGCGAAAGGCGAGCTTTATTTGCGTGCCTGTGAACAGTGTGCAGATTATTTCAGCCAAAAATCGTCATCACCTCTCATGTACAGGAAAAGAGGACTTCCTGTGGCATTAAATTACTATCATGTGGATGAAGAACTCTGGGAGAACCCGGACAAACTTGTCGAGCTTTCCATTCTGGCATTACGAAACGCCCAGCGTGAGAAAACGCAGATAAAGATACGTTCCCGGCGGCTTAAAGATCTCCCTAATCTTTCTTTAAATATAGAAGTCATGCTTTGCGAAGTGGGGATCAAAGATCCGCAAACTCTGCAGCTTTTCGGTGCCAAAAGGTCATGGTTAAAAATACGCAGCACGAGGGCAACTGTGGGTATTAAAGTACTGCTTGCACTCGCGGGAGCCATTCAAGGTGTCCATGAGGCGGTACTCCCTTTAGAGGTTCGAAATGAATTGACGGAGTGGTGGCGCCGCTATGAGCAGCGCCAGCCTTCCTATTCGGAGCACTGAGAGATTTGCTGCTGAAGGCGAGATATTTCTGGCAGCAGAGCAATCAAAAGTCCGACTTGCTGCAGAACCAGGGGTTCTTTTGTTTCTGCTCGGGCCTCAAGATGTGAGATGCGGGCAGAAAGACCCCCGAGCGCTCTCTGAACGCGTTCTTCATCAACCGGCAGGTGATGAAGAGCATCATCCACATAGCAAACGGCATCATCAAGCAGCATGAGCGTATCTCCGTGGCTGAGTTTCTCCCTGTGCGCGCCTAACGCAGAGATGTAGCTATTAAAGGAGTGATTCAGACAGAGCAGGCGGAATGCCGCTTCTCGCATCTCTTTTGATACGTGAGGTTCAGAGGACATATTTGAAACCACTGAAGCCAGCTCGGCATCTTTGTTGTGCGCATCTCGCCGGGCTATACGGTATTCAAGACGATTATCCCGCCCCTGGTGATACTGCTCGAGAATGGCATCGAGATAGCGGCAGTTGGCGTTGAATGCACGTTCAACGACCAGCGATAACCGACGGAATCGCCAGTCTGGCCAAATGAAACTTACCGCGGCCCAGGCTATAGCACAGCCCAGTAACGTATCAAAAACGCGAGGGAGAGCGACTTCGAAACCTTCGCCCAGCAGGTTAAAGCACAGCAGTACCAGCAGCGTAATAAACATGGTGGCATGAGCGTACTGGACGTTGCGGAACGCGAAGAACAGCACGCCGGTAATGACAATCAGTATTAGCTGGCCTTCCAGGGATGGGACCAGCCAGAGTAAAGGCAGGCCAATCGCCACGCCGACTAACGTGCCGATGATACGCAACGCTAAGCGCCGCCGGGTAGCGCTGTAGTTTGGCTGGCAGACAAAGAGGCTGGTCAGCAGTATCCAGTATCCGTGCTGCAGGCCAGTAAATTGAATAAAGGCATAGCCAACGCACAACACCAGCGACATGCGCACCGCGTGACGGAAGAGCGCGGACTCCGGCGTGAGGTTCAGTTTTAGCCGCTGCCAGATATCATCGAAGCCCGTCAGCCTGTCGTCGGCAAGGCGGTTTTCCGGATCGTTTTGCGGCTCGGCAATGGCCTGTTCAGACTCAATGTTCGCCAGTTGGGCATCAATCGCCCGCAGGTTTGTAATCAGAAATCCCAGCGCTTTTATTTCTGCAGCGGTTGCGTGGCCTGCTCGAATACGATCCAGAGCGGAATCAAGATGGGTAAAAGCGCGCTCAAAACGAGGATCGTGCTGATAAGGGATGCGCAGCAGGATAGAACGCGAGAGTTGCTGGCAGGCCTGAGATTGCATCGTTAGCAGGCGTTGGAAACGGAACATCACGTCGCTGTAGCGGAATTTATCGCGCAGAGCCTGGTATTGAATATGGGATGAGCTGGCCCTTTCATGAATATCCTGGGCAACAAAATAATAGTGCAGCGTGCGGCGAGTCCCCCTCTGACCACGATCCCCGCGAAGGCGTGTCAGCAATGAGCTCTTGGTCTGATTCAGCGTGGTAACCAACTGACTGTTCGCCATGGCCAGCTGCAGCATCGGGGCCTGGGTTTCATCTTCAATGTCGGGGTCAAACAGCGTCGCTTTAATTTCCAGAAAGCTCGCAAGGCTTTCATAGCAGCGCGCCAGATTGTCCTGTAGCGGGCGAATGGGGAAAATTAAGTGGCCTGCCAGCGTCAGCAGGTTGTACCACACCGCGCCTGCCAGGAGGAACAGCGGCTGCTGATACCAGTGCTCATAGAGGGAAATTCCGAGCATGGTATAAATGGCTATCAGCAGCGCACCAAAGGCAATAGTGGCATAGCGTTGACCCAATCCACCGAGGAGGATAAACCCGCTGGTTGAAACCGTTAAACCTAATGCAAACAGCCATGGCCAGGGGAACAGCAGTTCGACAGATACCGAGGCGATAAAAAAGCTGACCAGGGTTATCAGTAAATTGCGTAACCTTCCGCTTACGCGGTCGTCAAGATCGGCCAGCGCCGCAGCAACAACGCCAAGCGTGAGCGGAATGGTCAGCTTCACTTCACCGAGCCACCACGGCAGCGCCACGGTGCCCGTAAGAGCAATAAATATGCGCAAGTTATAAAGCCAGGCGCTGTTCCAGGTATAGCGGCGTACAAGTGGGCTTAGGGTCAGCACGAATGCTCCTTACTGGAAACGGCGACGTGCGTTAGCTTCACGCGCGGCTCGCGCCACTTCAACCGGCACAACACGGCGGCCAACGGGCCATAATGCAATGGCCGCAATCTTGAAATTAGCAATGCCTACCGGGATCCCAATAATCGTGATGCACTGCGCGATCCCTGCCAGAATGTGCATAATGCACAGCCACCAGCCGAAGAAGATCAGCCACAGTATATTCAGCACCGTGCCGCCGGTATTCAGCAGCGCATTTTTACCCTGTGGATTAAGCTCATCGACGTGAACGGCTTCGTTTCCGTAAGGCACAAAGGAAAGCTTGGTGATTTCCCAGCAGGAACGGGTCAGCGGCAGGGTGAAAATCAGCACAATGCTGACCAACGTGGCAAATAACCATGAAAGGGTGGTCAAAAAGCCCCCCAGCACGAAGTTCAGAACATTTAGTACGGTACGCATAGTGACGCTTCCCTGGCAGAAAATAACAGAATGATTAACCACAGCAATTGTAACGCGTTTTTACTCTGGAGCGTCATTCCATCGGCAGTTAAACTTGGGCCACAACCTCCTCATCGGATCGGGCAACGTAATGGAACTCAAAGCAACTTCTCTCGGCAAGCATTTAGCACAGCACCCTTATAACCGGGTCAGGCTGCTGTCGGCCGGCGTTGAGGTCAAAGGCGATCGCCACGAATATCTTATCCCATTCAACCAGTTAATCGCGATCAACTGCAAGCGCGGGCTGGTATGGGGCGAACTGGAGTTCGTGCTCCCTGATGACAAAGTCGTTCGCCTGCACGGCACCGAATGGGCTGAAACCCAGCGCTTTTTCCACCATCTGAATTCGCTCTGGTTTAACTGGAGTACGGAGATGAGCGAGGTTGCCGCTGAAGTGCTTGCCGCTCAGCGAGAGGAGATAGAGAAGCGCACCCGCAAAGAGGTGTGGTTCAGGCACAGCGATATGCAAGCGCTACAGGATAATCTGCGCGCCGCCATCGCAGCGCTTCCGCTTCCGCACGCCAGGTTGGGTGAATTTGAAAATTGCCGCGAAGCGTGGGCAATATGCAAAGCCTGGCTTGAACAAGGTGAGGAACGCCGTCATCAGCGGAATAGCGCTTATACCGACCGTATGCTGGAAAAATACGCCACTTTCTTTGAGCAGGTAGAAAGCTCGCCGTTAAACCCTTCCCAGGCACGTGCCGTGGTTAATGGGGAAGATTCGCTGCTGGTATTGGCCGGGGCAGGCAGCGGTAAAACCTCGGTGTTGGTGGCTCGTGCAGGCTGGCTATTACAGCGTGGCGAAGCCACCGAAGATCAAATCCTGCTGCTGGCCTTTGGCCGCCAGGCCGCACAGGAAATGGATGAGCGTATCGCGAGCCGCCTGCATACCGAGGCTATTTCCGCCAGAACGTTCCACTCATTAGCGTTGCATATTATTCAGCAGGGCAGCAAAAAAGTGCCTCGGGTGAGCGAGCTTGAGAGCGACACCGCCGCTCGCCATCAGCTGTTGATTGACAGCTGGCAACAGCAGTGTCGCGAGAAAAAGGCGATGGCGAAAGGCTGGCGGCAATGGCTCAGCGAAGAGCTTGGGTGGGATATCCCTGAGGGCGAGTACTGGCAGGATAAACGCCTGGCGAAACGGCTTTCCAGTCGCCTGGATCGTTGGCTTGGCCTGATGCGAATGCACGGCGGTTCACAGGCGGAAATGATAGAAAGCGCCCCTGAACAGGTTCGTGAACTTTTCACTAAGCGAATCAAGCTGATGGCCCCGCTGCTGAAAAGCTGGAAAGCCGCCCTTAAAGCCGAAGAGGCGGTTGATTTCTCCGGGTTGATTCACCAGGCGATCAATGTGCTTGAAAAGGGGCGGTTTATCAGTCCGTGGAAGCATATTTTAGTGGATGAGTTCCAGGACATTTCTCCGCAGCGGGCGGCCTTGTTAGCGGCTTTGCGGCGGCAAAACTCGCATACTTCTCTGTACGCCGTGGGTGACGACTGGCAGGCCATTTACCGCTTTAGCGGGGCAGAAATGACGTTAACCACCGCATTTAACCAGCATTTCGGTGAGGGGGACAACTGCGCGCTGGATACCACCTATCGCTTCAACGATCGTATCGGTGAGATAGCCAACGGGTTTGTGCAGCAGAACCCTTACCAGCTACGTAAGCCACTGAACAGCCTTTCAAAAGGTGATAAAAAGGCCGTCACCCTGCTTGCCGATGACCGGCTGGACGATTTGCTGGACAAGCTTAGCGGCTATGTACTGCCGGAACAGCGCATTCTGGTCCTGGCGCGCTATCACCATTTAAGGCCAGACAGCCTGGAAAAAGCCGCCACTCGCTGGCCAAAGCTCAATATCGATTTTATGACCATCCATGCCAGCAAAGGGCAGCAGGCAGACTACGTGATTATTCTTGGGTTGCAGGAAGGAAAAGAAGGTTTCCCTGCCCCTGCCCGGGAGTCAATCATGGAACAGGCGCTCCTGCCGCAGCCCGAGGATTTTCCGGATGCAGAGGAGCGGCGTTTGCTTTATGTGGCGCTGACCCGGGCACGCCACCGCGTCTGGCTTATGTTTAATAAACAGGAGCCTTCAGTCTTTGTTGACGCGCTCAGGCGGCTCGGCGTGCCGGCAGCGAATCGCCCCTGATTACTTCAGGCGTTCGCTAAGATAGCGTTGGTAGTCTGGAATCAGAATATCAACGCTTTCGTTAAAGCCCGGGGAGTGAATGATAAAGTCCGCGGTGGAGAGGTTGGTGGCGACCGGAATGTTCCAGACGGTCGCCAGGCGCAGCAGGGCTTTAACGTCGGGATCGTGAGGAACGGCATTGAGCGGATCCCAGAAGAAAATCAGTACGTCAATTTTGCCTTCAGAAATTAAGGCTCCTACCTGTTGATCGCCCCCCATAGGGCCGCTGAGCATGGCATTGACCTCAAGGCCCGTCGCTCGCTGAATCAAATTACCCGTTGTCCCGGTGGCATATAATGTGTGCCTGGCAAGGGTTGCTTTATGACGCTGTACCCACTTTAAAAGTGCATCCTTACAGTGATCGTGGGCAACCAGTGCGATATGTTTATTTACCGCAAGGGTGCGGGTTGTTAATTCCATTGTCTTTTCCTGGGCAGTTTTAGGCTGCGGACAGATTACTAAAAGTGCCCGATGCTGCAAGAGTACGGCATCAAAAAAGCGAACTGGCTCGTCGGTTTATTACGGCGCGGGCGTCTCGTTTGCCCAGCGTAAAAAGCGCGCTCGCGTCGGCTTGTCGGCCTGGCTAAACCAATACTTCAGCCGCTGTTCGGTCAATGTTTCGGGCTGAGCTGACGGGAAGTCTGGCTGAGCTGCGGCAAAGCGCTGCGCCTCGTCACCGGCTTTTA
This sequence comes from Cedecea selenatireducens, assembly GCF_042138895.1. Classification (NCBI taxonomy): domain Bacteria; kingdom Pseudomonadati; phylum Pseudomonadota; class Gammaproteobacteria; order Enterobacterales; family Enterobacteriaceae; genus Cedecea; species Cedecea selenatireducens. The sequence continues at coordinate 119,008 of NZ_JBHIKW010000006.1, forward strand.
GCACGGCGAATTCCGGCATTGACGCCTTTTTTCCTGATTTATTATAGCGTTGAGTCTCTTCTTCGTAATCCTTCCCGGTTGATTCTGGTTTAGTGTTCAGGGAATCGGTGCGAACGGGAACAGGCTGCGCATGGCCATCAAGAAGCCTAATTTGAGGAGAAGTGACGGGATGCACGGCGTCTTTGGGCGACAGAACAATGTTTACCTGGTCTATCTCTTTGGTGTCAAAGCTTATAATTAACGGTGAAGACAGCCCCGGAAACCTGCCGCGAGGAGGGGGGCTGAATCTTTTTTCTAGTTTCAGGACTAGCTGGTGCGGGCCATTGTCTATTTCAATGCTGTCTGCGCCTTTTAATAGAGAACTGGAAACTCTTTTTCCGTCCAGAACCAGTAAGTCGACCTCGGCCGAAAGGCGCAGCGTGGTCCCCCATACCAGGGCTGGCATCATCAATATTAACGCTGCAATTGGCAGACCGACTCTCATTTCACTCTCCCTGATGAGCATGCTGAGCGGATGTTTCAACGTTTTTCCAGAATACCGTCTATTAACATATAGACATATTTCCAGAAATTGCCCTCCTGAGTTTCCAGTTCAAAGATGGCCGGGTGGCCGGCTTTGACATACACTTCAAACAACAATTTAGGGGGCGCTATGAAACAAAGTGATATCGAAAATATCCTGAAAACAACTCGCACCATTGCGCTGGTGGGGGCAAGTGACAAGCCCGATCGCCCGAGCTATCGGGTTATGGATTACCTGCTAAAACAGGGTTATGAAGTGATTCCTGTCTCGCCAAAGGTGGCGGGTAAAATGCTACTGGGGCAGCAGGGTTACGCCACGCTAGCTGACGTGCCGAAGAAAATTGATATGGTTGATGTGTTCCGCAACTCCGAGGCGGCCTGGGGCGTGGCGCAGGAAGCGATAGCCGTTGGGGCGAAAACGCTGTGGATGCAGCTGGGCGTGATTAACGAGCAGGCCGCGGTGCTGGCGCAGAATGCAGGGTTAAGCGTGGTGATGGATAAATGTCCGGCGATTGAAATACCGCGGCTTGGACTGGCGAAATAAGAAAAACCCCGCTTCGGCGGGGTTTTTAATCAGTTACGCAGGCGTGGAGCCTGAAGCTGCTGGCGTATCGAGGCAGCCAGTTCATCCATAGACGGCTGTTCAGGGTGCTCGTCGTCATCCTCAGAACTGAGCTGAGCTTCTGCGAGATAGGTATGAATCGCCTGGCCATCGTCATCTTCCATCACCACGTGGTACCAGGGCGCCGCGCGAAGTGCGCTATTGTCGGCCAGGTCATCTTCCTGCGGCTCATCGAGCGAATACTCAGGGTCAATGTCGACCACTACGCCCAGATAGCCCAGTAAAGAATGACGAACCTGCTGGCCAATACCGTATTTGCTGGCAATCATAGTCACCTCCCGGGAATATTACTCTGCATAGGGATATGCGGGCAATTTCCCCTTTTTCAAGCTACATGACTCGACAGGCAAACCCTTTCAGATACAGCCCTTCCGGGTAGGTTGCGATCACCGGGTGATCGGCCGCCTGACGGAACTGCTCTATAAATTGTACATCACGTCCGGCATCTACGGCGGCGTCGGCGATGATTTTCTGGAATAAATCTGTGGTCATCAGTCCGGAGCAGGAGAAGGTCATCAGAATGCCGCCGGGATTCAATAACTGAATGGCTAACATATTGATATCTTTGTAACCCCGGCAGGCACCCGCCAGCTGGTTTTTGTTTTCAACAAACTTTGGCGGATCCATGACGATAACGTCGAACTTTTCGCCCTGGTCGCGGTATTTGCGCAGCAGTTTGAATACGTCGTCACGCAGGAACTCTGCTTTGCTGAGGTCAAGTTTGTTTAGCTCAACGTTTTGTCTGGCGATGTCTAATGCGTCCTGGGAGGTATCCACGCTCACCACCTGGCTGCAATTCCCCATCAGCGCAGAAACGGCAAAACCGCCGGTGTAGGAGAAGCAGTTCAGCACCCGCTTATTATCGACGTAGCGGCGAGTTGCAAAGCGGCTGTCGCGCTGATCGAGGTAATAGCCGGTTTTATGCCCGCCCTGAATATCAACCAGCAGCTTCATGCCGTGCTCTTCAATCGGCAGCAGGGCAGGTGGCAGCTCACCGCTCACCGGTCCCTGAGTCAGCTCCATACCTTCTTTCTTACGCACCGTCACGTCAGAGCGATCGTAAATAGAACACTCTGGATAGAGAGACTGCAGGGCCGCAACCAGTGCCGGGCGCTGGTACTCTGCGCCTGCAGACAGCAGTTGCAGAACCAGGAAGTTACCGAAACGGTCGATGGTCACGCCAGGCAAACCGTCAGATTCACCGGCAATCAGACGGTAGCTGTCCAGACCGTCACGTTTAGCCAGCCAGTCACGCCACTGCTGCGCCTGCTGCAGGCGGCGGGTGAAGAAGGCGATGTCGATGCTTTCATCCTGGTTAAAGGTCCAGACGCGGGCGCGAATTTGTGACTCGGGTGAAAACGCAGCGCGAGCTAACCATTTCCCCTGGCTGTCTACCACATCAACCGTTTCGCCGAGACTGGCCTTACCTTCCAGACGCGCAACCGCGCCGGAGAAAACCCATGGATGACGGCGCAATAACGATTTCTCACGCCCTTTGGCTAACACTAAACGTACGCTCATAATTTTTTTGCTGCTTTGCTAAGAAATGGGCGCCATTTTCAGGTTTAGGGCGGGTAATTGCAATGGAATAACGCGAAAAGTACCGCCGGACTGCAACAGAATATCCTGCGATCATAATTGAATATATATGCTTAATTTCGGTATTTATATTTATTATGATATTTTTAATTGGTTGATGAACATGGCATTTTGTTTTTATAAATGTGGGTATAAATGTTCTGCGTATTATTCGAACCGTTCATTTCTTAAGGAGAGACACCATGTCTATTTTTTGTGCGCGTCGCCTGGCATTAACGGCTGGCTCGCTGCTGCTGACAAGCCTGCCTGTTTTGGCAGCACTGCCTCAGGCACCTGGTTATGTTGACGACGCAGGCGCAACGGCAGCGGCGAAAACCCGCATTCTGCCTCCGATGTTTGAGCAGGCTCTGACCAGCACTAAATTCCTCGCAGACGCTAAAAACCCGCTAATTACGCTTGCTGAGAGCAGTGATTTTCATAAAACCAGCAACTATCTGCAAACCGTGGAGTACATGAACAAAATTGCGGACGCCTCTGGTGGCCTCATCAGGCTGGAGTGGCTGCCGGAAAAAAGCGCGGAAGGTTATCAGATGATGCTGGCGGTAGCCTCGACTTCGCAGGATAAAAGTGCCGCAGGATTAAGGGCCTCAGGAAAACCAACGGTGCTGATTGAGGCGGAAATTCACCCCGGCGAAGCTAACGGCAAAGATGCTATGTTCATGCTGTTGCGGGATATGAGCACCGGCGACAAGCCGCTGGCAGCGCTGCTCGACAAGGTCAATATTCTGTTTATTCCGACGGTGAATATTGATGGTGATATGCGCACCAGCGCGTATGGCAGAATTAACCAGAACGGCCCGGACATCACCGGCTGGCGGGTTAATGGCCAAAACCTTAACCTGAACCGTGATTTCACTAAACTCGACAGCGCCGAAATTCGCAATATCGCCTGGGTGTTCAATCAATATGACCTGAGCTTTTTCGCCGACACGCATTCTACCGACGGCGCTATGTATCCCTATGACAGCTCATACTGCAACAACGGTCAGGGCTGGTCACCCGCCGCTACGCGCTGGATGGACAGCGTGATGCAGCCTCATGTTTACCAGCAAGTACAAAGCTACGGGCATCACATTCATGAATGCATCAGCCTGAACAGCAACCAGGACCCGACCCAGGGCTATTACCCGTATCGCACCGACCTCGCTCGTTTTTCTAACCAATATGGCGATATTCGTAGTGTGCCTTCTATCCTGATTGAGCAGCATGCGCTCCATCCCTACAAAACTCAGGTGCTGGGCAATTACGTCATGCTAAAAGCGATGTTTGAGTCCATCGGCGATAATGCTGATTCGCTGAAAAAAGCTATCGCAGCGGACAAGGAAAAAGCGCTGACCGACAAAGACGTCATCCTGACATGGAAGCCGGGAGCGCCAACGCAGGTGCCGTTTATTGTGGGTGACTGGCACTACGAAGTCTCTCCGATAACCGGGCAAAAGACGATTAAATGGAGTAATAAACCAAAAACTATAACCGTGCCGGTGACCGCCAATGACGTACCTGATTTAACCCTTTCACGCCCGACTGAGTACATCGTTCCGGCCCAATGGGGAACGGTGATTGAACGGCTTCGGGCCCACGGCATTCAGATGAAAACTCTGGAGAAGGCTACGCCTGTTGAGGTGACTTTGTATCGCATGAATAACGTGAAACTTGCGGATGGCTTTGAGCCAGATCGTGCGGCAAAAGGGCAGATCCCGGGTTATGAAGGGCATCTGTTAGTGAGCGGTGAGGCTGAGCCTTTCAAACGTCTGCAAACCTTCCCTGCGGGATCGGTTGTTATCTCTACCCATCAGCCGTTAGGCGTTCTGGCGATGGACCTGCTTGAGCCAGCCAGCCCTGACTCCTTCTGGGCCTGGGGATTCTTTAACGCCACGCTGGTTTCTGCCGAAGAGCCGGAAGAGTATGTTATGGAGCCGATGGCCCGCAGGATGCTGGAGCAGGACCCGAAACTGAAAGCCGAATTCGAGCAGAAGCTGAAATCGGATAAGGCGTTTGCCGCCGACGGCAGCGCGCGGCTGGAGTGGTTTTATAAACATACGCCGTTTTACGATGCCAATGCCTGGGTCTATCCGGTAGGACGAGTCGAGGTAAAATAGCTTTCCGTCTCGCAAAATGGCCGTGCCGGTGGCGCGGCCGTTCTTATTACGGATGAAAAAACCTTACGGGCTGTTAGACTTGAGTCAGGTTTATGTGCGGGAGTAAATGATGGCAAACGACTCACAAAAGCAGTGCATAAAGTGCTGGGTTCACGGAATGGTGCAGGGAGTGGGCTTTCGCTACAGCACGCAGCGGGAAGGCGAGAAACTTGGCTTAACCGGGTACGCCCGTAACCTGGACGACGGCAGCGTCGAAGTGGTGGCCTGCGGAGAGACGGAGCAGGTTGAAAAGCTGCTGGCCTGGCTGAAAGCCGGCGGGCCACGTAGCGCCAGGGTTGATAAAGTCCTCGTTGAGCCTCACCAACCCGAGCGTGAATGGGTCAACTTTGGTATCCGCTATTAGATGCACTTCACTGGTTTAGGTAATCCCGCGATTTTGGTGGCCTGCTTCGCCGGGCCCTTCGGGAACAGGCGATAGAGATAACGGCTATTGCCTTTCTCTTCGCCAAATTTATTTGCCATGGCTTTAACCAGCATGCGAATGGCCGGGGAGGTATTAAACTCCAGGTAAAATTCGCGCACAAAACGCACCACTTCCCAGTGCTCCACCGCGAGGGTAATGCCTTCTCCGGCGGCAATCACTTCCGCCAGCGGCTCGCTCCACTCCTGGCTATTTTTCAGGTAGCCATCGGCGTCTGTCGCTATTTCTCTGCCTTCAAAGGTCAACATAGTTATCCGCTATTTACGTCAAATCGGGCGAAGTGTAGCAAATTTTCTCCGTGGGCTTAAGGATGGAATGTGGTGGAATTGAGGGCAAAAAAAAGAGAATGCGCAGGGCATTCTCTTTTTTGGTAAAGCCGTATTAGTTAGTCGCGGCTGGCAAAACCAAGGATGCTCAGCAGGCTAACGAAGATGTTGTAAAGAGAAACATACAGGCTTACGGTCGCGCGGATGTAGTTGGTTTCACCGCCGCGAATGATGTTGCTGGTCTCAAACAGGATGGCACCTGAGGAAATCAGGATAAACACCGCGCTAATCGCCAGGTGCAGAGCAGGCAGCTGCAGGAAGATGTTAGCCACCATACCAATCAGCACCACCACCACGCCCGCCATCAGCATACCGCCGAGGAAGGACATGTCTTTGCGGGTCGTCAGCACATACGCCGAGCAGCTAAAGAACACCAGCGCGGTACCGCCCAGCGCCATGCCAATAACGTCGCCCATGCCGGCGGACAGATAGGCATTCAGCATTGGTCCCTGGATATAGCCCAGGAAGCCGGTAAAGGCGAATGCAGATAAAATGCCTACCGGTTTATCCGCGGTTTTATAGGTCAGGAACATCAGGCCGTACATACCAACCAGCGTCAGAATCAACCCTGGAGAAGGCAGCATCAGCACGGTGCTGGCCGTTGCAGTCAACGCGGAAAATGCCAGCGTTAAACTCAGCAGGAAATAGGTATTACGTAGCACCTTGTGGGTGCTGAGCAGTGACGAACGGTCACGCGAGGAGGTAATAATGCGATCCATTCTAAAACTCTCTCTTTTACAGGTGTTTTATGGTCATGAGCATAATGCCCGCCTTTATTAGACAAAAGCCTTTTTACCCATCTTTACCTCGTGCACTTTATCACATTGTACAAAATTAATGCCATAACACCCACTTATAGGTGGCTGAAAAATATTGCTTTATTACCTAAAGCCGACTAAGAGTGTTAGCCGTACCGTCGTTAAATAACATCAATAAGGCGTAGGTCATGAAAGCAAACAACAACACATTTTCAAAATCATTGGTCGCTCTGGGTCTGCTCAGCGCTATTTCTGGCGCATGGGCAGCAGACGTTCCGCCAGGAACCGAGCTTGCAGCCAAACAGGAGCTGGTACGTAACAACGGCAGTGAACCCGCATCGCTGGATCCCCATAAAGTAGAGAGCGACGTTGAGGCTAACATCATTGGTGACTTCTTTGACGGCCTGATTCGCGTCAAAAACGATGGCACCATCGAACCTCATCTGGCGGCAAAGTGGGACAATCAGGACAATAAAGTCTGGACGTTCCATCTGCGCCCGGGCCTTAAATGGTCCAATGGCGAGCCCATTACCGCGCAGGACGTGGTCTGGAGCTGGAAGCGCTTAGTTGATCCTAAAACGGGTTCCCCTTATGCCACTTATCCCGGCACGATGCACATTGAAAATGCCAACGATATTGCCGAGGGTAAGAAGCCGGTAGACAGCCTTGGCGTGAAGGCGCTGGATGCCAACACCGTGCAGGTCACGCTCGATCAACCAACCTCGGCCTTCCTGCTGATGCTCGGCCACACGTCAATGGTACCCGTGAGCGAAGCGGCTGTAGAAAAATTTGGCGATAAATGGACCCAGCCGGCCAATTTCGTGAGCAGCGGCCCGTATAAGCTGTCGCAGTGGGTAGTAAATGAGAAAGTCGTCGGCGAGCGTAATAAACAGTACTGGGACGACGCTCACACGGTGATTAATAAGGTGACTTACCTGCCGGTCACTTCTGGTACATCGGATATCAACCGCTACAAGGCGGGTGAAATTGATATCACCTATACCGTGCCGGAAACGCTCTTTGCCTCACTTAAAAAATCTATTCCGGATCAGGTCCATATCACGCCTTACCTGTCCACCTACTATTACGAATTCAATACCACCAAAGCGCCGTTCAATGACCCACGTGTCAGGCTCGCGCTGAATTTGGCGCTGGATAAAGACATCATTGCCGAGAAAGTATTAGGACAGGGGCAAAAGCCTGCGTGGCTGGTTAGTCAGCCTAAAATTGGCGGCATTGAGCTTAAACCAGCCGAGTACGGCAGCTGGAGCCACGATAAGCGCATTGCGGAAGCGAAAAAATTACTGGCAGAGGCGGGCTTCAACGAGAAACACCCGCTGCAGTTCAACCTGCTTTACAACACCTCTGAATCTCACCAGCGCATTGCCATTGCTGCCAGCTCGATGTGGAAGAAAAACGTTGGCGTCGAGGCTAAGCTGCAAAACCAGGAATGGAAAACCATGCTGGACACCAAGCGTACCGGTAATTACGAGCTGGTGCGTTATGGCTGGATTGCCGACTACGATGATGCGGCTACCTACCTGAACAACTTCCGTACCGGCGACAGCCAGAACAGTTCTAAGTACAGCAACCCGGCCTATGACGAGATTATTGCCAAAGCCTCTCAGGCCAGCAGCCAGGAAGAACGCGCCAGATACTATCAGCAGGCTGAAGATATCCTTGCTAAAGACGTGCCGACCATTCCTATTTACCACTATGTGAAGGTCCAACTGGTAAAACCTTACGTTGGGGGTTATGCACCGAGCACGCTGGGTAAATATCTAACCCAGGATCTCTACATCAAAAAACACTAATGCCAATGCTGCCCTCCACCCGGGGGCAGCAAAAGCGGTTTTAAACTGAGCATGTTGCTGCTGTTTCAGGCAAATAACACAAATGTGATGAAATTTCAGGCGATTGAACAAAATCGTGCTTTACATGAAGTATGGCTATGTTTATAGTTCGCCTCGTTGGAAGTGTGGCCGAGCGGTTGAAGGCACCGGTCTTGAAAACCGGCGACCCGAAAGGGTTCCAGAGTTCGAATCTCTGCGCTTCCGCCAACATTCGAAGGGGTTGCCGAAAGGCAGCCCCTTTTGCTTATGTGCGGGGCAATCTGCGCGGCAAAATTGGCACCAAACATCCCCCCCCCTCATAAACTCTTTTTCTTTCGGTAGTTTCCGGGAGACATCTTGAAGCTTCGGGTAAAAAGTCGGTTAAAACTCTGCTGCGAATCAAAGCCGTACTTTACTGAAATGTCTACGATCCGCTCTTTGGTGTTTTTGAGATCCTGCGCGGCAAGCTGTAACTTTCTGCTCCTGATGTACCGGCCTATGCTTTCGCCTTTATAATGTAAAAATATTCTCTGAAAGTGCCATTTGGAATAACCCGAGTAGCGGGCCACATCTTCGATACGCAATCGGCGGTGAATATTATTGTCAATCCAATATGAGATGGTTTCTATTACCTTTGCAGAAAGGTTCACGTAGTTATCCTTCATTGTTGACAAGCATTTCTATGCGAGAGTTAGTGGGTAAGTGATTTTATTAAATAACGCAGGTGGCGAGCTGAAACATAACGATCGATCCGCGTTATCTTCGGTGAATGACAGTGTTTGTGCTTTGCCAGGATGGTTCTATTTTGACATTGCACATTCATCTTTTTCACGCATGAAATGTTACAGATATTAAATTCATGTTTAGCATAAAAACACATTTTAAAGTCATGGGTACACCTGGGCGAAAAAAATGCCGCAAAAATGAAAGTCATCACAAGTGCGATCTTCATAGCTGTGCTTTATTTCTGCAAGTCAATCATGATGTTGTCAGATATCAGGTTAACGGTCAGAAAGTATAATTGACGGCGAGCGTGCCCGTTGTGCCGTCCCGTCGCATCACAATAGGGCTATTGGCGGCATTCTTGTTCAGCCAGGCATAGCTCAGGCTGAGCCATGCTCCCCAGTGCTCGCTGAACTGATGGGTTAGCGTCAGGCTGGTATCCGTGCCGTAAAACCCACCGGCGCTGCGGTAGTGCGAGAAACCGGAACGGCTGTGCTGCTGCTCATTGACCCCATACCAGGTATTCATGTAACGGGCATCGCCGAATAACGCGCTGGCCTGAAACGTAATAGAATTATCTTCATTCATAATGGGGATGTAATCAACTGAAGTGGAATAAGACACGCCCTGGCCATCGTTCAGCGGCAGCGTTGTTTTTCCTTCTATTACCAGCCAGGGGGCCAGCGCCCAGCCGAGTGCAATACCCGAATTAACCGTGGATGAAATATTACCCATGCCTTTAAGTTTATCGGACCCTTTGCGCCAGCCTGAATTTTTATCCGTGCGGCCGGAGTCATAACCCAGCGTCGGCTCTATATATAAACCATTATCGTTTTGAAGATGTATGCCAAGCCCATTCATCGAATCAAAGAAAATATTGTTCTTCTGGATATGAATTAGCGGAATAACAGTAGAGCTCTGCTCATTGGCACCGCTATAGCGCGGAGAAGACACGGCGCCAAGACCAAAAGTAATAGCGGTTTCATCAGCATTAAATTCACTTGCATATACAGATGAAATACCTGAGATTAGCAGCAGTGCGATTATGTATTTTGTGCTTTTCTTCGTTAACATTATGATTCTCATTGTCAGGTGTTTATATTTTCGTGCATGCTTAACTCAGTAAGTAAAAGGATTATGCTGAGGGCTTATCAATGAACTGCCAGGGATTTGTGAAGAAACTGTCAAGGTAACATTAAATGAAAAATAAACGGGTCCTGGTCATTGAAGATGATGCCGATGCGGCAAATGTGTTAGAGGCCTATCTCACGCGTGAAGGGTATAGCGTCTCGGTGGCGGGTGACGGCCTGGCGGGCATGAATACGGTGTTAACGTGGAAGCCCGATCTTATCCTGCTGGACGTCATGCTACCCGGCATGAACGGCACAGAAATCCTTGCCGCCGTGCGGCGAAGGGGCAACACGCCGGTCATTATGATAACGGCGATGGGCGAGCCCTACGACAAGATTGGCGCTTTGCGTTACGGCGCCGATGACTACGTGGTGAAGCCCTACAATCCCGGTGAAGTCATGGCCCGCGTGCAGGCGGTGTTAAGGCGTAGCCAGGTCAACCAAAGTCCTGTAGAAGATGTGCTGCGCTGGGGGCCGCTTGAAGTTGACGTTACCAATATGGTGGCGCAGGTGAAGGCAAATGGCGACGGCGCTCTGCGTCTGGACTTAACGCTCACCGAGTTTTCTATTTTGAAGACGCTAATGCGGGCGTCGACCAGGCCGTTAAGCCGGCAGTATCTGCTTGAAGAATGCCTCCCTGAAAGCGATGCCCTTGAGCGAGTGGTGGACACGCACGTCTACAACTTAAGAAAAAAGCTTGAGGCCGCGGGCGTTGATAACCTGATCCTGAACGTACGCGGGATCGGCTACCGGTTCTGCAAACCATGAAAGACAAAAAGAGCAAATCACTGCTGCTATGGATATCGATTCGAATCATCGTGGTGGCCGTCAGCGTGCTGTTTTTCATTGTGCTGGCGATGTGGAGTATCTACGCGGTTCAGTATTACTGGGTTGTGCATCATATGTCCCCGGCGGCCTATCAGGAGTTTCTGACGCTGCGGGCAAACCCTGATTTAAACATTGTCCGTTTTCATGACATCGTGGATGCCCGGTGGGGGATTGAGTACAGTACGCCTTCCATCAGCTCGCTTAACTGGGGCTGGCTGTTCATCTTTATTTCGATGGCGACGCCGTTTGTTATCGTCAGCTGCTTGCGCGCCACGCGCCCGCTTGCGGCGCAGTTTCGAAGCCTGACGGACGTGGCGGAGAACGTCACTCAGGGCGACTTCAGCCAGCAGGCGAAGCTGGTGGGCGAATGCCCGGAAGAGGTGATTCGCTTCGCCAGCAACTTCAATAAAATGATTAGCCAGCTGGCGCTGTACGAACGCGAACTTAAGGCCTCGCACGTGGCCGCCGCGCATGAACTGCGTTCACCGTTAACCGCAGCAATGGGGCGGCTCCAGGGCATGATAGACGGCGTGTTTCCTGCCGATGAAAAACAGCTGAATATGGTGATGACGCAGTTAAAAAACCTCAGCCATCTTACCGACGATTTGCATTTTCTCTCCCTGGCGAGCGCGGGGCAATTAACGCTCCAGCGCAGCGTATTTACTCTCCGTGAGACGTTAATAGAACGCGTTTCATGGTTAAAACCCCAGCTGGAAGCCGCCGGGATGTTTGTTTCCGTTGAGGCGGGGGATGAGTTTTATTACGTCGGCGACGAAGCCAGGCTGGGGCAGGTTTTCACCATCATTATCGAAAACATGCTTCGCTATTGCGGCCGGGACGATCGAATGTTTATTCGTTTTCGCCACTTCGAGCAGCACATTGAGATAACGTTTCAGGATACCGGGCCAGGCGTCGCCGTGGATTATCTGCCCCACATTTTCGAGCGCTTCACGCGTGGAGAGCGCTCAAGAGCCAGAGACTCAGGCGGCAGCGGGCTGGGGCTTTCCATTGCGAGAGAAATTTGCGGCGCGCATGACGGCAGCATTCGCGCCAGCCTGCCTGCCGAAGGCGGACTGTTAATCACCCTCAGTTTGCCCGTGCCGCTTAGCGAGGAGGGAGCCTGATTTACTCGTACCAGCCAGGCGCCAGCGTGAACTGCGGCCAGACGTCGGGATCATGGCCGGGGATCGGTTTCGCCGCGTGTTGCTCGGTTAACGCCCGCAGTTTTGCGACTGAGCGCGCCGCCTCGCTGGCCGAAGTCATAAAGCCCGGAAGCGCGCGATCGTAAAAATGATCCAGCGTATAGGCGGCATCAATTGCCAGAGTGAAGCTCAGGCCGCTGGCAAGCGTAATCAGGAATGACTGATGGCCGGGGGAGTGGCCCGGCGTAGAGATACAGCGCAGCGTTCCGTCGCCGTACAAATCAAAGGCGTCCTCATCCAGCAGCTGCCAGTTCAGGTTCGGACGGGCAAAATCATTGCGGCAGTATGCGCCTGCGGCGAACCAGTCGGGCTTAAAGGCATAGTCGTATTCCCGGCGCTGCACAATATGCAAAGCATTCGGGAAGCGTCCAATCGCGCCGGTATGGTCGGAATGCAGGTGGGAAAGTAAGACATAGCGAATATCTTCTGGCTGAATGCCCAGCGAACCCAGCTGTGCCACGCATCCCTGTTCCTCCGTCATGAATGGCTGATAGTGATCCACCGCATCTCCCCAGTATGCATGAGGATTGGCCAGCCCCTCGGCGGCAAGTCCCCCATCGATAATGACGTGGCCCCTGGGGTGTGTCAGAAGGAACCAGGGAACGGGGATTTCGTAGCTTCTGCCTTCCCCCTGATTCATCCTGATATCGTGATACTTGCAGCGTTGAGTGCCGGACTGAAACAGATAAAGCCTGATCTCTGACATAATTATTCTCCTGATTAATAAGGGCTACAAGCGCGCCATAAGCACCACCAGGCATCAGTTTTATCTAAATCGTACTGGCGCAGTAGGCCTCTGCCGCTGCTTTCATCTATCGGATAAACCGATATACTGAGCGAATGGATCTTTTGGCGGCAATGCGCATCTATGTGCGGGTGGTAGAGCGGGGCAGTATGTCCGCCGCCGCGCGTGATATTGGCATCGGACAGCCGGCGGTGAGTGAGAGGATAGAGCGGCTTGAGGCTCACCTTGGCACCCGTCTGCTGCGGCGAAACACGCGCCGAATGTCCCTGACCGACAGCGGCGCTTTGTTCTATGAGCGCAGTAAAGTCGTGATTTCAGCGGCGGATCTTGCGCTGGCGGTCGTGGGCGACCAGGCGACGTTAAAAGGGCTTATTCGTATCGCCGCACCTTATGGCGCCGGGGAGGAGATCCTGATGCCTGCCTTGCTCAAGCTCAGGGCAAAGCATCCGGAGTTGAATATTGAGCTAATCCTGAATGACCGCGTCATCGATCCGGTGACGGAAGGCGTCGATATTTCGTTGCGGCTTGGCGACCCGGGTGAAGGGGATTTTGTGGCGCATCCGCTCGGCGCCGTGCGGCGCTTTCTGGTTGCTTCTCCCGACTATCTGGCACGAAGCGGAACGCCAGCTTCTCCCGATGAACTTATCCATCATGCTTTTGCGCGTGTATCCGGCCTGTTTAACGACAGCCGCCTGCCTCTTTTCTCACCAGATAACCAGATTGTTAGCGCCCGGCTGGATGTGGTGTTCAGCGCTAATCACTGGCGGCCGCTCTACACGGTTCTCATGGCGGGCCAGGCCCTCGGCGTTCTGCAATACCCGGTGTGCCGACAGGCGCTGGAAAGCGGCCAGCTCGTCACGCTGCTGCCGGAATACACCGTCCCGTCGTTCAGCGCCTTTTTGCTTTATCCGCCGATCAATAAAGCCTCTCGCGAGGTCAGCGCCTGTGCTGCTTTTCTGAAAAGCGCGCTCGCCGAGAGGTTGCAGGAGAATATTACCTAATCTCTCAGGCTACGAAAGCCGGTGGATCAAACGCGGTTATCGGCGGTAACGCTTCGCGCCAAAGCTCGATTTCCACCCGGCAACTTTGGGCGCTGCAGCCCTGGCCGAGGCGTGAAGAGCCTCGATCCTCGGTCAATACGTTCGGGTTGCCGTGTTTATCCAAAGAGCCCGGCGTGGAAGGATCCATCGGGTCATACCATGCTCCGGTAGAGATCTGAACCACGCCCGGCAGGATTTGGTCGCTGATATGAACGCCCGCCAGTATCGCCCCCCGGTTATTAAAGACTTTCACCACTTCACCTTCCTGGATCCCGCGCTTTTGTGCATCTGTGGGGTGCATCCACAGCGGCTCACGCCCGTGAATTTTGGTTGCACGGCTTACGCTGCCGTGGTCGTACTGACTGTGAAGCCGGGTCCGTGGCTGGCTGGAAAGCAGATGCAAAGGCCACTTTTGCGCCTGATGTTGCTGATAAGCCGCCTCTTCGGCGTCCCAAAACGGATAGCCCGGACATTCCCGGTAGCCGAATCCGGCCACGGTTTCTGAATAAAGCTCGATTTTTCCCGACGGCGTGGACAGCGGAAAGCGATCGGGATCGGCGCGAAAATCGGCCAGCAAGATTTGTGGCTCAGCGGGAGGCGTGAACTCTAGTTTTCCCTGTTCCCAGAAGGTGCCAAAAGAGGGAAGCTCCACGCCATCTTCCTGCGCTCTCTCCCGCGAAGATTCATACAGATGCGGTAACCAGTCGGTGGCTGTACGCCCTTCGCTGAAGGTGTCGTAAAAGCCCAGCCTTTTCGCCAGCCCGCAGAAAATGGTGTAGTCATCCTGAGCTTCAGCCAGCGCCGGTATTTGCCGGCGCATGGCAATCATAAAGCCGTCGTGGCTGCCGCTGCCGATATCGTCACGCTCGAGGGAAGTGGTCACCGGCAGCACAATGTCGGAAAACTTCGCCTGCGCCGTCCAGTACTGCTCGTGGGCAACAACGGTTTCCGGGCGACGCCAGGCCTCAACCAGGCGATTGAGATCCTGATGATGGTGGAAGGCGTTGCCGCCCGCCCAGTAGACGAGGCGGATGTCGGGATAACGGCAAAGCTTGCCATCAAATTCATATTCACCGCCGGGATTCAGCAGCATGTCCGATAAGCGAGCTACAGGGATTGCCGTTTTTATCTTGTTCTCACCGGCGGGAAGGCGAGGCCCGGAAAAAGGCACTCGTGCAGCCCCGGCAAGGTTGGTACAGGCGTAGCCGAAAGCCAAACCTCCACCAGGCGTGCCTATCTGGCCAAGCAGGGAAGTCAGCGCCACGGTGGCCCAGTACGCCTGTTCTCCCTGGCGGGCGCGCTGAATGGACCAGGAAATATTGATCATGGTGCGCTTGCCCGCCATGGTACGAGCCAGCGTTAAAATTTGTTCGGCATCAATGCCGGTAATGCCCGCCGCCCAGCCGGCGGTTTTTGGCACGCCGTCGTGCTCGCCGAAAAGATAGCGGCGCAGCTGCTCGAAGCCGACGGTATGGCTGCTGATAAAGGCCATATCGTGCAGGGACTCCGCAATCAGCGTATGGCACAGCGCCAGCAGCAGCGCCGTATCTGTGCCGGGGCGAATCGCCAGCCAGCGGGCGCTTTCGACGGCGCTGAGATCGTTTTGCACCGGGCTGATATTCACGAACTGCACGCCGTTTTGCTCAAGGCGTTCCAGCCAGTGCTTCAGCATGTGGTCGTTTGCGCCGCCGCCGTTGACCTGGGCGTTTCTGAGCGGCAATCCCCCGATGGCCACGAACATCTCGCAATGTTCTGCCAGCACCGAGAAATGAGTGTGTTGCTTATGCAGCGGGCTTAACGGGCCAAGAATATGCGGCAGGATCCGTTCTCCGGCCGCGCTGCTGTAGGTATTTGTACTGGCGGTGTAGCCGCCAAAGCCTTTAAGAAAACGGTGCAGCTGGCTTTGGGCATGGTGAAAGCGCCCGGCGCTGGCCCAGCCATAAGAGCCGCCAAAAATCGCCTCGTTGCCGCAGCGCTCCTGCACCGAGCGGAGGTCCCGCGCCAGCAGATCCAGCGCCTGCTCCCAGCTCACCTCGACAAACGGTTCTTTCCCTCTGCCTTCACGAGAGGCCGGGCCGTTTTGCAGATAGCCGAGACGAACCGCCGGGCGGCGAATGCGCGTATTGCCGGTAACGGCGTCAGCCAGAGACTGGCCGATACGGGAAGGATTTTTGTCCCAGGAGACGGGAGAAATGGCGGCAATACGCTCGCCCTCGGTGGTGACCTGGTAGGTTCCCCAGTGCATTACCGCCAGCTGATGTTCCGCTTTCATGCTTGTACCGTGCGTTATCGATAGGGCTAAAGCGGCATCATACGGGGAGGTGGGAGCAAAGAGGAAATTCATCTGGCGATGAAAAATCAGGTAAACAGGCAGAACTTTAGCGAATACTGTTTCATTTATATTGGCTGGCAGGATTTATAATTAACTGGCGAGGATATATCGCCGTTTAATTTTATTTTAAGGCGTTTTGTTTTCGCCAAAAAATAATTAAATCCTTGTCTTTGATGTGGTTGAATTATTTTCTTGTTGTATGTTTTACATGTGTTTTTTTCATGTTCATTCGCCGCATTCTAAAGTGACTTAATGACATGGCTGTGAAAGTATAAGATATATCTATTTTTTATTTTGGCTTGATAAAGCTTGTTGTCATGCTGTCGCTTTAGTGAACGATGAATACAGGATAATTATAGCAATGAAGGTTCAAACAAGACTTTTATCTGCGGCTATTGGGCTGGTGTCACTGGCATCGGGCGCTGCTTTTGCCGCAGACACCCTTTCGTTACAGGGGAAAACAATCGGCGTTGCCGTGGTGGGCACTCAGCATTTTTGGGATCGTGAAGCCTACAAGGGCGCGACCGAAGAGGTGGAAAAGCTGGGCGGGAAGGTTATCGGCGTTGATGGCGGCAGGGACAACCAGGTTCATGCCAATAACCACGATATTCTGCTGTCCCGTAAGGTTGATGCGGTAATTAGTATTTTGGGCGACAGTGCCGTTGAGCCAAAATTCAAAGCATTACGTGATGCCGGTATTCCGGTATTTACCGTTGACCATGTTTCGCAGTATTCCGTGAATAACACTACGTCCGACAACTACACGTTGGGTTCAACGATTGGCCGTTATATGGCCGATGCGCTTGGCGGGAAAGGTAACGTTGCGGTATTTAATGCGTTCTCTAACTCATTACGCATTTGCGGCATACGTTATGACCAATGGAAATATGTCCTGCAGGACTACCCTGGCATTAAAATTATTCAACCGGAGCTGGCAGAGCAATTTGCTAACTCGCCGGAAGATGCGCGTAAGAAAACCCTTGAGTTACTCAGCCAGTATCCGAAAGGCAAGCTGGATGCTATCCACGTAGCCTGCTGGGACCAGCCGGCTATCGGCATCGTTCAGGCGCTGGAAGAGACCGGACGTGATAAAGACGTGAAGGTCACCGCTATCGACGCAGGCCCGGAAACGCTGGAAATCATGGCCGAAAAAGACAGCCCGCTGGTGGCCAACGTTGCCCAGCAGCCGCACCTGATTGGCCAGACTTCTGCCGAGAACGTGGCGCGCTACTTCGCAGGTCAGAAGCTGCCAGCCCAGACCTTTATCCCGGTTATCCCGGTGAAAGGCCCGGATGAAGCCAAAGCGGTGTACAAAAAACTGGGTTACGGTGAGCTGAAGTAGTGAACGCTGCAAAAACGCAACGCGGTCTGGTAATGGACCGCATCAGTAAGCGCTTTGCCAATGTGACCGCGTTAAACGCGGTCACGCTGACGATTGGCCCAGGTGAAATCCACGGGCTTATCGGTGAAAATGGCGCGGGCAAATCCACCTTAATTAAAATTCTTGCCGGGGTTTACCAGGCCGATGGCGGCACGGCCACGCTCGACGGCGTCCCGCTTCCGCTTGGTAAGCCCGCGGCCATTGAGGCCCAGGGAATACGCGTTATTCATCAGGAACTCAATTTAATCCCACACTTTACCGTGGCCGAGTCGGTGTTTCTGGGGCAGGAATATCGCCGTGCCGGTGGGCTGCTGGACAGCCGCCGTATGCGGCAGGCCACGAAAGACTTTTTCCTCCGCACCTGGCAGCTGGAGCTCGACCCCGATCGCCTGATCCGGCAGCTGAGCCTTGCCGAACGCAAGCTGGTGCAAATTGCCAGAGCGCTGATCGACGGCGCGGCTAAGCTGGTGGTTTTTGATGAACCTACGGCCCCGCTTGAAGCTCATGAGGCAAGCCTGGTGTCCGATGCGATACTGCGGCTCAAAGAGCAGGGCATCGCCATTCTTTACATCTCCCACTACCTCAACGAAATCGCCGCGCTGTGCGATGCGGGCACCGTGCTGCGCAACGGTGAAGTGGTGGGCTATCCGGATCGTGAAGTACTGCAAAATACCGATGCCGTCATCCACATGATGGTGGGCAGAGAAATCGACAGGCTTTATACCCCCCGCGAACATGAGGCTGATGCCCCGGCGGGCGAGCAACCTTTGCTTGCCGTGAGATCGCTTTCTGACGGGCAGCAGCTGCAGGACATTAGCTTTGAGATCCGCAAAGGCGAAATTGTTGGCGTGGCGGGGCTGCTGGGCGCGGGGCGGGACGTGCTGGTGGATACGCTTTATGGGCTGAATACGGCGAAAAAGGGCGAGATAGTGATAGAGGGGCGACCACGCCGAATCCGCTCGCCGCGACAGGCTATCCGGGCCGGTATGGCGCTGGTGCCGCGTGATCGCCGTCATCAGGGGCTGATCCTGCCGTTTTCGGCTACCGATAACATTAACCTTGCGTCGCTGCCTGACACGGCAACGTTTGGCTGGGAGCACCGCTCACGGGCGCTGAAAAAAGCCCGGGACTGGATTGAGCAACTGAGTATTCGCCCAGGGGTCCCGGAGCTGCCGGTGCGCTTTATGAGCGGAGGGAATCAGCAAAAGGTGATTCTTGCCCGCTGGCTGGGTACCGACGCCCGGCTGTTTATTCTCGATGAGCCAACGCTCGGCGTCGACATTGGCGCACGCAGCGACATTTATCAGCGCACCCGTCAGCTTGCCGAACAGGGGCGTTCGGTGCTGGTTTCTTCCAGCGACGCGACCGAACTGCTTGGCCTGTGCGACCGTATTCTGGTGATGTGGCGTGGTGCGCTGGTGGCGAATTTACCGACCCAGGGGCTGACGCTTGACGCGCTGCTGGCGACGATTAACGGTGGGCAGGAAAATCCGCTATGAGGACTGAAATTCGTCGTTTTGCGACACGCCGTTCCGTCGCGCTGTTTGAAAAATTCCCGCTGCTGCTGTTTGTCGGCCTGCTGGTGTGGTTGAGCATTCAGTCGCCGTGGTTCCTGAGCTGGCAGAACATCAGCCTGATGCTGGTGCAAAGCGTTCCGCTGGCTATTCTCAGCTTCGGCCTTGTTTGCGTGATTGCTGCCGGGGGAGATGACGTCGTCTCCGGCGGCATAGACCTTTCGCTCCCGGCCATCGCGGTGTTTGGCGTGGCGCTGCTCAGCCTCGGTATGACCGAGTGGTTAACGCCATGGCCGCTGTTATTGCTGCTGGTGGCGGCCCTGAGTTTGCTGTGCGGGGGGATTAACGCGCTGCTGGTACTCGTCGCCGGGCTGCCGCCGCTGCTGGCCACGCTCTCTACGTCGGTGGCGTTTACCGGCCTCACCGATCTGCTTACCGGGCAGCGCCGGATTAGCGTCAGCGACCCGCTGATGGTGGCGTTTCGCGACGGAAGCGTGCTGGGCGTGCCCTATGCGCTGGTTTATCTGCTGTTGGCGTTCGTTGGCTTCCAGCTTTTGCTGCATCACACCCGCTTTGGCCAGCATTTGCAGGCGACGGGCGGCAGCAAAGATATGGCGCAGATGTCCGGGCTTAACGTGCGCCATCTGATCCTCTCGTCCTGGCTTATCGCCGCCGTTGCGGCGGGTCTGGCAGTCTTCCCGCTGCTGGCTCAGGGCTCGGGCAGCTCCAGCGGAACCGCCACGCCTTTGCTGATGGAAACGGTGCTGGCCACCTTCCTTGGCGCGGCATTTTCACGCCGCCGCGTAGTCACCGTTTGGGGGGCGCTGCTGGGGGCTATCCTTGTCAACGCTTTGTCTAACGGTCTGGGGCTGCTGGGGGTAAATATCTTCTGGGTGGGCGCCATTAAAGGCGGACTTATTCTCGTGGTGCTGGCGGCTTCTGCCCTGCAGCAGAAAGGGGCCAATAAATAATGAAAGTTTTTTCTGCTCTGGCGGCAACGCTTCCGGCCGGTGAGTCCGGGAGAAAACCACTGGCCTGGCTGTCGCGCGCGGGCTTTGCGCTGGTCACGCTGTTTTTTATCGTCCTGTTCAGTTGGTCTAATCCGGTCTTCCTGACGCTGGATAACTGGAGCAATTTGCTTCAGGGCAGCGCCATTCTGCTGATTGTGGCGCTGGCGATGACGCTGATTGTCAGCGCCGGCGCGATCGATCTTTCCGTCGGCGTGGCTATCGACTTTGGCGCCATGCTGGCCTTGATTGCCCTCAAAACCTGGCAGCTTCCCTGGCAGGTGGCGGTGCTGTGCGCCCTGCTGGGCGGCGTGATGATAGGCCTGGTTAACGCTTTTCTTATCCTTGCCTGCCGCATCAAGCCGTTTCTGGCCACGCTCGGTACCTGGTTTATTGCCAGCAGCGCCGAGCGTATTTATACCGACGGCGGCGGGGCGATTTCCTGGCGGCGCATGGCCCCGGAATATCATGATTTAGCGGTGGGCAATGTTTGGGGGATCCCCACGCCTGTGCTTATCGTGCTGGTGGTCTGGCTGGCGGCCTGGCTGCTGACCGAGCGAACGCTGTTTGGTAAGCGGGTACGTGCGATTGGTCAAAACAGCGAAGCCGCACGCATCGCCGGGATAGCCGACAAGCGAACCTTGTTCTGGGTGTTGATTGCCGCCTCGGCAATGTGCGCCGTCGGCGGCATTATTTTGTCCGCCAACCTGCGCCAGTTTACGCCGCTCGCCGGGCAGTCTTACCTGATGGATGCCATTGCCGCCGTGTTTATCGGCACCGCATTCCAGCGGCAGGGGCGCGTCAGCATGGGCGGCACGCTTGGCGGCGTGCTGTTCCTGGCGATTATTGATAACGGCCTGAACCTGATGGGGCTGAACTACCTGGTGAAAGACGCTCTGGTGGGCGTGATTCTGGTGGTGGCGCTGGCCGTTTCCTTCTGGCAGGCTCGCCTGCGTCAGCAGCACCGGTGAGGGCGCTATGAGCAAATTTGATGCCGTTTTTGTGGGCCTGACCATCCTTGATATCGCTGGCCGCCCGGTGGTGGAGATCCCACCGGGCGGCGGCGTGCAGTTTATCGAGCAAATCCGCCTGAACCCGGCGGGGACAGCGGCCGGGGCCCTGGTGAACGCCGCTAAACTGGGGATTCGTACTTCAACCGTGGCCTGCCTTGGCGAGGACGAAAAAGCCGAATTTATTCTGGGCAGCTATCGCCGGCTGGGCATTGACCGTTCGCTGATCCAGCGCACGTCACACAAAGAAACGTCGGCGACGATTTTGCCCATTCGCCCCAACGGCGAGCGGCCCGCGCTGCACTGTCGTGGCGCGTCAGACGAGCTTTTCGTCGCCGAGACCGATTTCGATAAGGTGCTGGACACGCGTTACCTGCACCACGGCGGCACCGGGCTGCTGGCGGCCATGGACGCTGGCCAGAGCGTCCGTTTGCTGGCCGCGGCGAAAGCGCGGGGCGTCATCACCAGTTTTGATTTAATCGCCCCTGATGAAAATACGCTGGCGTTATTACGCCCGCTGTTGCCGCATGTGGATTATTTTATGCCCGCGCTCGAAGAAGCGGCGTTTATCTCCGGGCTGGAGGAGCCGGCAGAGATCGCCGATTTTTTCCTCTCGCTGGGTGCCGGATGCTGCATTTTTAAAGACGGAGTGCGCGGCTCCTGGCTGTTCAGCCGGGAGGAAACACACCTTATCCCGACCTATAGCGTGATTGCCAGCGACACAACCGGCTGTGGCGACAGCTACTGCGGAGGGTTTATCGCTGCGCTCGTGCGGGGGCTTTCCGTAAAAGAGGCCTGCAGGGTGGCTTCCGCAACCGCTGCGCTGGTAGCGACCGGATTAGGCTCCGACGCTGGCGTGGTGAACTGGGAACATTTGCAGGACTTTATGGCGACCACGCCTTTGCTGGCGTAATAAAAAACAGGCCTTTACGGCCTGTTTTTTTGGTTAGCGCCAGGCGTACAGCAGCGGCTCTCCGGCAACAAAGCGCTGAAGATCGGCGGCAATCATCGCGGTGTGCTTCTGGATGCTCTCGCGGGTGGCTCCGGCGATGTGCGGCGTAATAATGACGTTATCCAGCTCGCTGATAAACGGATGGTCGCGCCACAGCGGTTCCTGATGGTAAACGTCCAGCGCCGCGCCGCCGAGTGGCCCATGGCGTAAGGCTGCGATAAGATCGGCTTCCACAACCACGGAGGCGCGGGAGGTATTAATCAGCTTCGCGCCCGGCTTCATGCTTTGCAGCAGAGACGCATTGACCAGGCCCTCGCTGTGCGGCCCGCTGCTCAGGTGCAGGCTAACAATATCTGACTCGCGGAACAGCGCTTCCAGCGTGGTTTTATGCAGGCCTGGCTCGTCGATATCCTCGGCGGCGACAAACGGATCTACCACCAAAATATTCATCCCGAAAGCGCGGGCAATACGCGCCACGCGGCGGCCAATATTGCCGTAGCCAATCAGCCCCAGCGTTTTATTCCGCAATTCTCCGCCCTTAAAAACTTCGTACGGGCTTTCCGGGCTAACGTCCCACACCACGTCTTTGCGCAGGCCGGACTGGGTTTGCTGCTCGCTTTGGTTTTCACGGGTAAATTCCCCGCGCTTAAGGGCCGCATGCGACTGCGGAATGTGGCGCATCAGGCCGAGCATCAGGCCTAGCGTGAGTTCGGCTGCGGCATCGGCATTACGCCCCGGCGTGTACAGCACGGTGATGTTACGTGCCCGAGCAGCCTGAACGTCAATGTTGACCGGGTTAGCGCGGGTGCAGGCGATAACCTTCAGGTCAGGGCAACTGTTAATCACTTCGGCGGTAATGTCGTCATAGCTGGTGACAATCACCCCGGCGTCATGGGCTAAGTCGATAATCTCTGATGTCTGAAGCTTAGGTTTGCCGATGGCCCAGCCCTCGACAACCAGCTCGCCTAGCTGGCTAAAAGGTTCAAGGCTGCCTGCATACTCGGCGGTAAAGACGATTTTCATTGTGCATTATCCTGAGAGAGACTTTGTAAGGCCTGGTGCCTGGCCTGCCAGACCGGCTGGAGCTGTTCGCGCAGCAGGCGGAATACCGGGAACAGCGCCCGATAGGCGGCATGGGCCTGAGGCTGGGGCAGATAACGGGTTTGTTCGATAGCCGGATAGCGTTCCAGCGCGCCAACGCTGCGGGCGGCAAGCAGCGCCGCACCCCGGGCGCTGAGTTCATTAAAGTGGCTGGCGATGACCGTGCGCCCGGTACAGTCGGCGATAATTTGCAGCCAGGTGGCGGAAGCTGCGCCGCCGCCGGTGAGATACAGGTCGCCTTCGCTGGCATAGCCCGTCAGCGAATCCACAATGGCATAGGCCAGCCCTTCAAAGACGGCACGCTGAAGCGCCGCGCGGGACGTGTGCTGGTCGACGCCAAAGAACCCTGCGCGGGCGGTCGGGCTGTAAAACGGGGCGCGTTCACCGTTCAGGTAAGGCTGCCAGAAAACGCCGCCGCTGCCCGGTGGAATAGCGGCAATCTCTTTTTCCAGCGCCACTAAGTCTGGCGTCAGAGAAATGTGCTGCTGCAGCCAGTCGATGTTTGGCGTGCCGGCCTGCATCGGGAACAGGTTAATAAAGCTGCCCCGTTCTGTATGGGTCACAAAACGGGTGCCGCTGCTGACGGTTTCTCGCCCGTGGCAAACCACGCCCGTGCAGCAGGTAGTGCCGAGAATGGTGTAAATATCGCCGTCATGAATCGCGCCGCAGCCTAGCGCGGCGCTGCATACGTCCAGCGCGCCTGCTGCAACCGGCGTCCCCGGCGGCAGGCCGCAAAGCAGGGCGGCGGCTTCGCTTAAGCTGCCTGCCTGGGCGTCAGGGCGAAGCAGGGGCGGAAAACGTGTTTTCAGATGATCAATACCCAGAGCCTGCAGAGCGAAATCGGAAATCTCGCCGGTTGACTGGTTCAGCAGCGAAGCGCTGGTATCGGTCAGCTCAAGGGCGGCAACCTGGGTCAGGCGAAAGCGAATCCAGTCCTTGGCGAAGAAAATATAGTCGGCGGCGGCCAGGCGTTCGGGCTGATTTCGCTTGAGCCAGCAGAGCTGCAGGCTGGTGTTACAAGGCTGTAGCTGAGAGCCGGTTTCATCGAACAGGGCTTTGTCCAGGTCCGGGGACTGCAGAAGTTCTTCCATCAGCGCCCGGCTGCGGGTGTCGCTCCAGAGTATACCTGGGCCAACCGGATTACCGTTTTTGTCGCTCAGCCAGACGCCTTCGCCCTGGCCCGCCAGACCGATTGCTTTGAGTTTGCCCTGTTGTAATGCCGGGCTGTCGGCCACTTCCCGCAGCGTTCGCACGACCGACTGCCAAAGTTGCTCCATGTCCTGCTCGGCGTAGCCCTGAGGGGAAAGGGTTGGCGAGGTGTTTTCCGCCGCGCTGGCTACCGCATGGAAATTGCTGTCAAACAGCACGGCTTTTACCCGCGACGTGCCGATATCAATACCCAGGAAATACTCCATACCGCAAGCCTCACGCTATCGAACAGAAACAGGAATACGACGGTTAATCACGCTCGTACAGGCGGCGCTGCATTTCGCATTCAAACAGGAATTCAAGCCCTTCGAGCTGGCGGCGCGCTTCGGCGACGTCTTTGCCCCAGCAGGTCAGGCCGTGGCCACGCAGCAGGAAACCGTATTTCAGGGGAGTCTGTTCGGCATGCTGTTCAATGCGTTTTGCCAGCGCGTCGATGTCCTGATCGTTATCGAAGATGGCAATCGGCACCGTGTTGAGGTGCGACTGCTGGCCGGTAAGGGTTTTTTGCATTTCATAGCCGCTGATGTTCAGGGCCGGGCCTTTCTCAATCCGCGACAGGACGGTGGCGTTCACGGTGTGGACGTGAAGCACGACGTTTGCCTCGGGGAAGAGACGATAAACCAGCGTGTGCAGCCCGGTTTCGGCAGAAGGTTTACGCCCCGATGGCGCCTGGTTGGTGGCGATATCTACCTGAAGAAAATCCTCGCTGGTCAGGCTGCCTTTGTCGCGCCCGGATTCACTCAGCCAGCACCACCCGGCATCCTGACGAATGGACATATTGCCGCCGGTTGCCGGGGCCCAGCCCTTAGCGCCAATCCAATGACAGGTGGTGACCAGTTGCGCGAGTCTTTCTTGCCACATACGGTATTCCTCAATGCTTTTTAGTTTGACTGTCTAGCCGTCTAAATGGCTGTTTACATGATGCTATCATTGTGTGAACAGACGAGCAACACTTGCCGGGCGATAAGATATATCGAGTCAATCCGCGGTTTTTCACCGAGTTTTCTCCTGTTAGTGGGCGTTTTTTCCCTGGAGGGAAAAAGAGTCGCTTTGCATCGCTGATTATTGTTATGTTATAACGTAACAAATTAACGATAAGATGACGCATTCCTATGACGGTAACCCCGGCGCTTTGCCCCAAAACCCTGCCTGATATTCAGTCACTCAGAGGCCACGAATTCGACACGGCCCTGTCCTGGGTCGGCATGGAACAGATCGATCTTCCGGTTGAAATTGCCGGACGCCCGCTGGCGGCGAAAGTGAATGCTGGCATTAATCTGCTCAGCACGCCGGAAGCCGAGAAGGGGATCCACATGTCCCGACTTTATCTGCTGCTGGATGAGTTAACTCAAGGTGAGGTTACGCCTGCCACGCTGCGAAATTTGCTGGGTAAATTTCTGGTTTCTCACCAGCGCAGCAGCAACCGCGCGAGCGTTGAAATCTCGGGTGAGCTGCTGCTGTCCCGCCGATCTTTAACCTCTAATCACTTTGGCTGGAAGGCTTATCCCATCCGCGTGCAGGCCGAGCGTGGAGAAACGTTTACCGTCACGCTGCGGGTCGGGATCCCGTATTCATCCACCTGTCCGGCATCGGCGGCGCTCAGCCGCAATCTCGCCCAGCAGCAGTTTCAGCGGGACTTTGCCGGGCGAAGCGACAGCATCTCTGTTGAAGAAATGATGGCCTGGCTGGGCGAGAAGGGGATGCCGGGCACGCCCCACAGCCAGAGAAGCTGGGCGTGGGTTAGCTGCCAGCTGAAGCCGGATGTTGCCACGCTGCCTTTTCTGGAGCTTATCGACCGCAGCGAGGCCGCGCTTGGAACGGCGGTGCAGACGGTGGTTAAGCGCGGCGATGAGCAGGCTTTCGCCTGGGCAAACGGGCAAAACCTGATGTTTTGCGAAGACGCCGCCCGCCGTTTGAACAAGGCAATGCTGGACGCGCCTTTTAGCGCTGCTTTTAGCCTCCGGGTTGAGCACCAGGAAAGTCTCCATGCTCACAACGCGGTGGCTCGTATTCACTGGACAGGAAATCACCATGCTGCGTAAAAACCCCTCCGGCCACCTGCCACAGGTCTCGACCAAAGCTTACATAGACCCTACGGCGGTCATTTGTGGCCGGGTCATTATTCATGACTATGTGTATGTCGGGCCTTATGCGGTGATCCGCGCCGACGAACTGAACGCCGAAGGGGATATGGATCCTATCGTTATCCATTCCCATTCGAATATTCAGGACGGCGTAGTGATTCACTCTAAAAGTGGTGCCCCGGTCACTATTGGCAGCGGCACGTCAATCGCTCACCGGGCAATTGTCCACGGCCCTTGTCGGGTCGATGAACGCGTATTTATCGGCTTCAACAGCGTGCTGTTCAACTGCCACGTACAAACCGGCTGCGTCATTCGGTATAACGCGGTGGTGGATGGCGTTACGCTGCCGAAGCAAACCTATATTCCGTCCACCGAACGCGTGGGGCCGGAGTCTGATTTAGCCCAATATTCACGCGTTGACCCTGCCTCGGTGCAGTTTTCAGAAGAGGTGGCGAACACCAACGTCAAGCTGGTGGAAGGCTACCAGCTGCTGCGCAATGAGTTCTGAGTATGCCTCTTTCATCCTCGAAAATTATGCCCGAATTAAAGGTTGCCCTGCGGTCGATTGCCCGTCCGCAGGGCGAGTCCTGGCCGGTAGCGATAAATTTTCAGCTGCTTAAAGGCGAGCGGCTCACGGTGATTGGGCCCAACGGTAGCGGCAAAACGTCGCTGCTGCGGGCGCTGAGTCAGGAGCTAAAGGTTGAAGGGGAGATAACGCTTGCGGGTCGCCCCTTAAATAAGCTCAACCCGCTGCTGCGGGCAAAGCTGGTGGCGGTCATGTCGCAAAACGATCTCCCTGATTTGCGCCTGTCCATCGAAGATTATGTCGCGCTGGGGCGGCTCCCGTTTGCCCGGGATATGCCTGAGCCAGAACACCGCTGTATTGTCTGTGGGGCGATGAAAGAGGTTGGTGTTCTCGGGCTGCGGCATAAATCGCTGGCCTGCCTGTCCGGTGGTGAACGGCAGCGGGCTATTCTGGCGCGAACGCTGGCGCAAACTTCACGGCTGCTGCTGCTGGATGAACCGACCAATCATCTTGACCTGGCGGCAAGAGAAGAGCTGCTGATGCTGGTGAAAGCTCGCGGTACTACGGTTATCGCCGTCCTGCACGATCTCAACCTGATTGAAGGGTTTGCCGACAAGGTGCTTATTTTGTCTGCGGGCCAACAGCGGGCTTTTAATGCTCCCGAAGCCGCTCTGAATACCGAAACCCTTCGCCCCGTCTTTGGCCTCGATAGCTTTACCGTGGAGCATCCCGGCCAGCAAGGAAAACGAGTCCGTTTTTTTGAATCTTCACGCCACCAGTAAACCTTCAGGGACCGCTATGATGTTAAAAATTGCCTCCGGCATGCTGCTTGTTTTTGCTTCCTCCGCGGCTTTGGCCTCGGGGTTCCCCGTGACCATTACTAGCTGCGGTAAACCCGTGGTATTCACCTCGGCGCCAAAGCGGGCGGTGATCAACGATCTGAACATGTCGGAGATGGCTTTTGCGCTCAACCTGCAAAAGCAGATTGTAGGCCTCACCGGCATTTCCGGCTGGTACAAAATGACCCCCGAGTTTAAGCAGAAAATGGGGGCTATTCCCGAACTTGCGCCGAAATATCCCTCGCTTGAAACGCTGCTGGCCGCCGAACCCGACTTCTTCTTTGCCGGCTGGAATTACGGCATGAAGGTGGGGGGCGACGTCACGCCCCAAAGCCTTGCGAAATACGGCATCAAAACCTTCGTGCTCAGCGAAAGCTGCGCGATTTCCGGCGAGAGCAAAGCCAAAGCGACGATGGACTTGCTCTATAACGATGAGCTTACGCTTGGTAAAATATTTGGTAAGCAAGAGGCTGCGCGGAAGCTGGTTGATGGCTGGCAAGCGCGGCTGGCGGCACTCCCTAAAGCGAAACAGGGTACTCAACCGCTGAAAGTCTTTGTCTACGACTCCGGTGAGGATAAGCCGTTTACCAGCGGAAAATACGCCATGCCGCAGGCCATTATTGAAGCCGCTGGCGGTAAAAATGCCATGGAAGCGCTGGATACCAGCTGGGGCACTACGTCCTGGGAAAGCGTTGCGGCGACTGAGCCGGACGTGATTATCCTGCTGGATTACCAGAACGGCGGCGGCGCTGATTCGCTCCGCCAGTTCCTTGAGCGCCACCCGCTGATGAAGCTCACCCCGGCGGTAAAACAGCATCGCTACCTCAAGCTGCAGTACGCTGAGCTAACGCCCGGCCCGGCAAACATTGCTGCTGTAGAGAAGCTGGCCAACGTGCTGTATGCGAAAGCTCCACGGTGATGCGGATGGCCTCTCGTTATGGCCGGGCCACGAGCCTGGCCGTGTTTCTGATAGTACTTTTTGCGGCGCTTAGCCTGACTGAGGGCGCTGTCCGGCTGAGTCTGCATCAGGTGGCAAGCGCGCTGCAGCCCACGGCGACGGACGTTTCCCCGATGATTCGCGGCATTGTGCTTGATATCCGGCTCCCAAGAACGCTGCTGGCCCTGATGACCGGGGCGGGGCTTGCCGTGGTCGGCGCTTTGCTACAAACCGCCACGCGCAATGAGCTGGCGGATCCTTTTTTGTTCGGGCTATCTTCCGGCGCTTCTGCCGGGGCCGTGCTGGTTTTTACCCGCTTTGGCGACTTCTTCGGCGCCTGGACGCTGCCGGTGGCGGCCTTTTGTGGCGGGCTGCTCTCTTCCGTTGCGGTGTTGTCTTTGTTCCAGCTGAAGCGCGAGCGGGGGCCGGAAACGTTGATTATTTGCGGGCTGGCCATCTCCTTTTTGTTCGGCGCGTTAACCAGTTACCTGATTTTTGCCGGCGATCAGCGCACGGCCAGCTCGGTGTTGTTCTGGTCGCTCGGCGGCCTGGGGCTGGCACGCTGGGACAATCTGGGCTTTGCGCTGGCCGGACTTTTGCTGCTGGCCGCGTTTTGCCTGCTGCGGTGGCGC
Source organism: Cedecea selenatireducens (assembly GCF_042138895.1). Classification (NCBI taxonomy): domain Bacteria; kingdom Pseudomonadati; phylum Pseudomonadota; class Gammaproteobacteria; order Enterobacterales; family Enterobacteriaceae; genus Cedecea; species Cedecea selenatireducens. Next base: position 148,439 of record NZ_JBHIKW010000006.1, read on the forward strand.
TCGCTTGACGGGCTGCTGGCGGGCGATCGCACGGCATTTTCGTTGGGTATTAACGTTAACCGTCTGCGCACCGAGATCTTCCTGTGCTGTGCCTTTTCGACCGCAATTTTTGTGGCGCTGACCGGCGTCATCGGTTTTGTCGGGCTGATGGTGCCGCATCTCTGCCGACATTTTTCGGCAATCAGGCACGTGTGGCTTTTGCCGTTGTGCGCATTAGCGGGGGCGAGTTTACTGTGCGGGGGCGACATCGTCAGCCGGGTGCTGGTCGCGCCGCAGGAGCTGCCCATCGGCATTATTACCGCAGGCATTGGTGGGCTGTTTATTGTGGTGATGGTTGCCCGACGCTAGCGTTCGCCGGGTTTAAACAGATCTTCTATGTAATGCATCAACGCTCGCCAAAGTATGCACAGGGCAGATGCCGCCTAACATCTGCCCTGAATGATTAACGGGCGTAGCGCGGGGCGGGTTTATCGACTCCTGCCGCATCAAACATGGCCTGCGCCGTCGTGGCGTAGGTTTCCCAGAGGCTGAGATCGTGCAGCGGCGGAATAGTCACCGCTTCGCCGCTGTCCAGCCCAACCAGAGCTGAATCCACCAAATCTTCGACTTTCATCACCGCTCCTTCCGGCAAAGAGTCCATCTGGACGCCTGCCCGGTCCCAAATTTCCGTTGCCGTAGCCGCCGGTAATACGGCCTGAATGCGAATGCCGGTGCCGGCGGCCTCGGCCTGCAGAACCTTCGTCAGGTTCAGGACATAACCCTTGGTGCCGCTGTATACCGCGCTTCCTACCCAGCTCTGAACCGCCAGAATAGAAGAGATATTGATCAGCGTGCCGCTGTTTTTGCTCTGGAAATTGATAAGCGCAGCGTGGCTCAGACGGGTTAATGCCGTGATGTTCAGCGCGATCAATGCCTGGTGTTGCTCCGAGGTGGCGGCGGTGAACGGCGCGCTGTGCGCGGTACCGGCGTTATTAACCAGCACGCTGATGCGTGGATCTTTAAGCGCTTCTTCGACTGCGGCAATATCCCGATCGTTAACCAGGTCCGCCTTTAGCGTGACCACGGTAATGCCGTGCTGAGCCTCAAGCTTCGCGGCAAGATCGCGCAGGCGATCTTCGCGCCGGGCAACCAGCAGCAAATCAAAACCTCTGGCTGCAAAACGATCGGCATAAACCGCACCAATACCGGAAGACGCGCCGGTAATCACCGCGACGGAACGAGAGTTAGCCATAAAACACCTCATAAGAAATAGAGTAACGTTGATTTGGTTTCATTATGAAACCTTGTGGAAAATGTAGAGGTAATGGTTTTATTATGCAACTAATTTGCAGGTTGTTTTTTCGTTATGCGCAGGAATTGGTAAAGAGGGAATTGCTAAGCACCTGAACAACAGGTGCTTACTTGTCAGGAGGCATGGCGTGCCCGAGTGACGATTTCGCCCGGCTGCAGCTCGCGGCCGTCTTCGGCCTGCAGGGTTAGCTTGCGGATGGGGCGATGCTGCTGGCTGTCTACCAGCACGCTGCGTGTCTCATCCTTGGCATACAGATTTTCGCAGCCCCACTGGGAAAGGGCGGCCAGCACGGTTTGCAGCGCCCGGCCTTTCTCCGTCAGCACGTACTCGCTCCAGGCGCTGCCGTCCGAGGCCGGGCGAAGCTCAAAAATGCCGTTGTCGACGAGCTGTTTGAGGCGAAGGGTCAGCATATTTTTGGCGATGCCGAGGTTCTTTTGGAATTCACCGAAGCGAGACATGCCGTTCAGCGCATCGCGCACGATAAGCAGTGACCACCAGTCGCCGATCACGTCCAGCGTGCGGGCAACCGAACAGACGCTGTCTTCAAGGCTTTTACGTTTCATCATTCCTCCTGGTGGGATCTACAGGTTCTATTATAAAACTTTTTGGTCGGGAAACTGAGCGACAATTTCAACGGTACCAGGCGGTGAGCGCGCGGCGCAGGCTGGCTATCAGCCGGAGCTTCCATTCCACGGTTGACGTCCGGTACTGCAAAAACAGGCTGCCGATGGCCTGGTCCCCGGAAAGCGGCAGCGTAAAAAGCTGTTCTTTGTCGTTGAGCGTGGCAAACCACGGGGCAGGCACAATAGCCATCAGCGGGGCGTGACGCAAGGCGGGCGCAAGCTGGCCGTAATCGCTACAGGTAAACGCCAGCCGACGCCCGAGCCCGGCTCGCGCCTGCTGGCGGTCCAGCTCGTTAACGTCCTGCGGCCAGGGGTGGCAGTAGAAGTGCTCAAACTGCGCCAGCTCGTCGAAGGCCAGAGCTTCACGCCCGCTAAGCCTGGCGTACAGCGGCTGGCCGAAAACGGCGATCAGCCGCGTGCTGCCTATGCGGTCATACTGCAGCGCGCTGACGCGCTTTTGATGATCGCCGACGGCAAGCAGCAAATCTATTTTGCCTTCCAGCAGCTCATCCCGCCAGGCTCGCCGTTCAAAGGTCAGGCACTCGATGATGGCACCGGCCTGATGGCCTTTGCTGGCAAGTTCAGGGGTTAGCAGCACGTTTAGCGCCGGAGGCAGCACAAGGCGAAAGCGCCGCTCTTCCGCGTGCTGTTCACCAAACAGTTCTTCATTGAGCGAAACGAACAGCGGGATTAAGCGCTCTTTAATGCCCAGCGCAAAGGGCGTTGGCACCTGGGCGTTTCCCTCTCTGCGAAAAAGCGGATCGCCCAGCGCCTCACGCAGGCGGGCGAGGGCGTGGCTAACCGCCGACGGGCTAAGCGCGAGCTTCTGTGCCGTTCGGCTGGTTGAGCCGGTGCTGAGCATCACGTACAGCACTTTCAGCAAGTTCATGTCTAATTGCAGGATGTTCACGATCGCGGCTCTCAATTGCATCACACTAAATTGCCCGGCATTATACTGCGCCTCCTGACAAAAAGGAGCCACCCGTGAACCGTTATAGCCTGTTGTTTATCTGCATGATTTCGACCTTCTCTGCCGGCAGCATTGCGGCGCTAAACCCGACCCAGCCGCTGTCCGCCGCGCCGCCTTATTCGCTGTTTGAAGGCTGGGCAAAGCCGGTCAAGCCGTTCCGCATGGCGGAAAACGTCTGGTATGTCGGGACCGAAAATCTCTCGTCCATTCTGATTACCACGCCTGAGGGTCATATCCTGGTGGACGGCGCGCTGGATGCCAGCGCAGAGGGAATAAAAAATAATATCGCCGCACTTGGCTTCAATATTCGCGACCTGCGTTTCATCCTCAATAGCCATGCCAGGTTGGATCAGGCCGGCGGCATCGCCAGACTAAAGCTGTGGAGCGGGGCGAAGCTCATTGCCAGCAAGGCGAATGCGGAGCAAATGGCGCGAGGAGGAAAAGAGGACTTTGCGCTTGGGGACGCGCTGCCGTTTCCGCCGGTAAGCACGGATAAAATTATTCACGATCGCGAGACGCTGACCCTCGGCGGTGTGTCCGCGACGGCGCTGCTGACGCCGGGGCATCTGCCGGGCAGCACTTCATGGCTGTTTACTCTGCCCGACGGCAGCAAGCTTATCTACGCCGACAGCCTGGCTACGCCGGACTATTATCTGGTGGCGAATAAAAATTATCCAACGCTGGTGGAGGATATTCGCCATAGCTTTGCCACACTTGCCGCGCAGAAGGTCGACATTTTTGTGGCGAACAAAGGGGAGCGCTTCGGCCTGGCGGATAAACAGGCCCGACTGGCCGCCGGAGATAGCAGCGCGTTTATCGACAGGGACGGGTTACAACGCTATGTAGAACTCTCCCGGCAGCGCTTTGAAGCGCAGCTGAAACAACAAACGGAACAATAGGGCTTTTTGCGATCCGCCAGGCAGGTCGGCTGTCATTTTTCTGTCACAATATATTCTTCACATTTTATTAATCACTCCCTGAGGAATAAGTAATGAAGAAAAAAATTGTTGCCTCATTGCTGGCCGTCGCCTGTATTGCCCCAGGCCTGGCGAAAGCGGAAACCGTGCCTGACGGCTACCAGCTGCAGCAGGTCCTGCTGATGAGCCGTCATAACCTGCGTGCGCCGCTGGCCAACAACGGCAGCGTGCTTGAGCAGTCTACGGCTCAGGCGTGGCCGGAATGGGACGTGCCTGGCGGGCAGCTCACCACCAAAGGCGGCGTGCTGGAAGTGTATATGGGGCATTACATGCGTGAATGGCTGGCGAGCCAGAAGCTGGTGACCAGCGGTGAATGCCCGGCGCCGGAAAGCGTTTATGCCTATGCCAACAGCCTCCAGCGTACCGTGGCCACCGCGCAATTCTTCATTACCGGCGCCTTCCCAGGCTGTGACGTGCCGGTACATCATCAGGAAAAAATGGGCACCATGGACCCGGTGTTCAACCCGGTGATCACCAACACCTCGCCTGAGTTTAAAGACAAAGCCGTGCAGGCGATGGAAAAGCAGCGCACGGAATACAAGCTTGCTGACAGCTACAAACTGCTGGAGCAAATTGTCGGCTATAAAAACTCGCCAACCTGTAAAGAGAAGCAACTGTGTGACCTGTCCGGGCCGAAAGATGCCTTTAGCGCCAACGCCACTCAGGAGCCGGGCGTAAACGGTTCGCTGAAGGTGGGCAATGCCCTGGTGGATGCTTTCACGCTGCAATACTACGAAGGCTTCCCGATGGATCAGGTGGCATGGGGAAAAATCAAGACGGCAGAACAGTGGCGCGTGCTTTCGCAGCTGAAAAACAGCTACCAGGACACCCTGTTCACTTCGCCGGAAGTAGCCCGCAACGTCGCGGCCCCGCTGGTGAAATACATTCAAAGCGCGTTAACGTCGAAAGAGGCGACTTCCGGGCCGAAAGTGACGCTGATGGTGGGGCATGACTCTAACATCGCTTCGCTGCTGACCGCGCTGCAGTTCAAGCCTTATCAGCTGCCGGGGCAGTACGAGCGCACGCCGATTGGCGGCAATATTCTGTTCCAGCGCTGGCACGATAAGAGCAATAACCGCGATCTGCTGAAGGTGGAATACGTTTACCAGAGCGCCGAACAGCTGCGTAATGGCGATGTATTAACCCTGAAGAATCCGCCAAAACGCGTTACGCTGCAGCTGGAAGGCTGCCCGACGGACGCCAACGGCTACTGCTCGTGGGATAAGTTTAGCGAAGTGCTGACTCAGGCCGTGAAGTAAGAAGATGCTGCCCCCGGAAGGGGGCAGCGGAGAGTTTAAACGTTTTTACGTTCTATGGTTTGTTCGCCCCAGAAGAGCGAGTCCTTATCCGTTTTAGCAAAGGCGAGCGGTAAAACCTCATCGCTCCCTTCTTCCCAAATTTTTTCGGCCAGCTTTTCGTCGTACTTTGCCAGCTCAAAAATGGCTTCTGCAATTTCTGGTGAGGTGTTGCGTAGACTTGCCCATTCGCCAACGTGATGGGCTTTTGCTTGCGTCGTTGTCATCTCTCCTCCCGTTAACCGTTGAGTTTTACCGCCAGACCTGCGACGTGTTCCCCCTGGTAGCGGGCTATCGCCAGCTCTTCCTGGCTTGGCTGACGTGAACCGTCGCCGCCGGCAATGGTTGTGGCCCCGTAAGGCGTACCGCCGCGCACCTGCGAGACATCAAACAGTTCCTGCGCCGCGTAGCCGATAGGCACAATCACCATCCCATGGTGGGCGAGCGTTGTCCAGGTGGAGGTGATGGTCTGCTCCTGGCCGCCGCCGGTGCCGGTGGAGCTGAACACGCTGCCCAGTTTTCCGTAGAGCGCGCCGGACGCCCAAAGGCCGCCCGTCTGATCGAGGAAGGTACGCATCTGGCCCGCCATATTGCCAAAGCGGGTAGGGGTCCCGAAGATAATGGCGTCGTAATCGGCCAGCTCCTGCGGCGTGGCGACCGGCGCAGTGTGGGTTTTGCCACCGGCTTTAGCAAAGGCTTCCGGGGCCATGGTTTCGGGCACGCGCTTTATTGTCACTTCCGCACCATCGACCTTTTGTGCACCTTCTGCCACGGCCTTAGCCATGGTTTCGATGTGTCCATACATTGAATAATAAAGCACCAGTACTTTAGCCATCTTGCTTCACTCCTCAGTTGAACTGCAGTTTTGCTGCACTCCTTTAAAGATATGACCTGTGGCGCAGAGTGCAAACCTGAGTGTTCCTTCCTTGATGCATCACAAGCGCAGGCGAAATTTTCACCCTGTAGCATTAGCTAACATTTTTCCGGGTGTTTTTTGACCAGCTATAAGAGGGTGTTATGACCTCGGGTTTGCAGGATAAAACCCCAAGCTCACCGGCATGTTTCTGGATGTTTCTGAATGGAGGTTTAATCGCGTCGGTACACTAAGCTTAGTCCCACGCGGTAACGTTGACGGCATGCTCGTCTGGCCGCGCAATGAAAGACTTCTCTTTTATTGAATGCAAGATGATGTCCTAAATCCGGAGGTTAGAAATGGCAAACCATCGTGGTGGTTCAGGTAATTTCGCTGAAGACCGTGAAAGAGCATCAGAAGCAGGCCGTAAAGGTGGCCAGCACAGCGGCGGTAACTTCAAAAACGATCCGCAGCGCGCCTCAGAGGCTGGTCAAAAAGGGGGTAAAAACAGCCACGGCAGCAAGAATAAATAGCCGTAGCTACGTTCAGTGCGCGCAGGGTAATCCTCGCGCCGACGGTGCCCCAACCGCCGGTTTATCCGGCGGTTTTTTATTTTCCCATTGCAACAAAATGTGACTGGAAGCACTATAGACCCTCGACTTTCACCCTGATGTATCCGGTCTCCCTCATGTCTGCGCCATTAAGCCGTTATAAATTCTCCGTTAAGCCGCAGGAAGCGCTGCTTATCCTCATCACCATGTTCTGGGGCGGCACTTTCCTGGCCGTGCAGTACGCCATGACGATGAGCGATCCGTTCTTCTTTGTTGGCCTGCGCTTTGCTACCGCCGCCGTGGCCGTGGGGCTGCTGTCGCTGAAATCGCTGCGCGGATTAACCTGGCTTGAAATCAAGGCGGGAGTAATGATTGGCGTGGCTATCGCCATCGGCTACAGCATGCAGACCTGGGGGCTGCAAACCATCCCCAGCAGTAAATCCGCCTTTATTACCGCGATGTACGTTCCCGTTGTGCCGCTTTTGCAGTGGATCTGCCTTGGCCGTATGCCGGGCCTGATGTCCTGGATTGGGGTGATCCTGGCGTTTGTGGGCCTTATTTTTCTTGCCGGACCGGAGGGCACCAGCCTGTCGCTGGGTGCCGGGGAAATTATCACGCTGATTGGCGCCGTAGCGATTGCCGCAGAGATAATCCTGATCAGCGTCTGGGCAGGAAAAGTGGACATTAAACGCGTCACCGTGGTGCAGCTGGCGACGGCATCGCTGGTGTCATTTGTGGCGATGGTGCCCGCTGGGGAAAGCGTGCCGCATTTCAGCCCCGGACTGGTGATGATTGCCCTGGGGTTGGGAATTTTCAGCGCCATCATTCAGGTGACGATGAACTGGGCGCAGCGCAGCGTATCGCCGACCCGTGCAACGGTAATTTATACCGGCGAGCCGGTTTGGGCGGGGATCTTTGGCCGCATGGCGGGGGAGCGGCTTCCCGTACTCGCGCTGCTGGGCGGGGCGTTGATCGTGCTCGGGGTGCTGGTTAGCGAGCTGAAGCTCAAGCGCAAGAAAGCAGCGAACGCGGAGCGCGACTGGCAGGAAGATACCGAAGGCGAGGGCGTCTGAGCTATAATTCATGCCAGCGATCAACAAGGAGAGCTCGCATGGCTGAAGCCGCAACTGACAGTAAAACCCCTGGGCGCCGCTCGAAAGCCGTAGCGGCCAAAAAACAGGCCATTCTTGCCGCTGCGCTGGCGTTCTTTTCTCAATACGGCATCCACGGCACCAGCCTTGAGCAGGTGGCCGAGCGGGCCGAAGTTTCAAAGACTAACCTGCTTTATTACTACCCGTCCAAAGAAGCGCTCTACGTTGCGGTGCTCAAGCAGATCCTCGACGTCTGGCTTGCCCCGCTGCGAGCCTTTCGCGAGGACCTGCAGCCGCTGGTGGCGATTGGGGAATACATTCGGCTCAAGCTGGAGGTTTCGCGCGATTATCCGCAGGCGTCTAAGCTCTTTTGCCTGGAGATGCTGCAGGGCGCGCCGCTGCTAAAAGGGGAACTGACGGGGGACCTGAAAGCCCTGGTGGATGACAAGTCGGCGATCATTGCCGGCTGGGTTGCCAGCGGTAAACTTGCCGCCGTTGACCCGCATCATCTTATTTTTATGCTCTGGGCCACGACCCAGCACTACGCGGATTTTGCCAGCCAGGTTGAGGCCGTAACCGGCAGCACGCTGCAGGATGAGGATTTTTTCCGCCGCACGGTGGAAAACGTGCAGCGGATGATTATTGAAGGTATTCGGGTTCGTTAATCAGCTCTATTTCGGGGGCAAGACACAGCTGACGTCGCCCTCTTCGCATTCCAGCGTGCCCTTCAGCAGTTCGGTGCGTTCGAGCGTTTTATCCGCCAGGCAGTTGGCGCGCACCATCGGGTAGACCGATCCCTGTTCAGCGCCAGAACTCATAAAGTCACAGTCCGCATCGCGGAAGGCTATCCACGCATTCTGCGCTTTTTTAAGCTGCGCTTTTTGCTTGTCGGTTGCCCGGGACATAACTTCTTTATAGGTTTTGTTCAGCTGCTCGTCCTGCTTTTTATACTCTGCGGCATAGCACTGATTCATATCGGCCTGGGTGGTGGCTGCATCACAGCCATCGGCCATCGCGGCCCCGCTCAGCAGCAGCCCGCCAACAAGTAAACACACGCGTTTCATTTCGCTGTCCTCAAATAAAAAAGGGCTCTCAGATGAGAGCCCTCGTATCCTGGCAGACTGTTAGCCGATTGTCATCAGGCTGGCGTTGCCGCCTGCGGCCGCGGTGTTCACGCTCAGTGAACGCTCCACATAAAGACGCTCAAGCAGGATATTGCTTTCGCCACGGGCAAAGCCCTGGACGGAAACAATCGCGCCCGTGCGGGCGGCCACGGCTTCGCAGAGTTTGCGCAGCTGGTCAGAGTCTCCATGGTAAATCACCGCGTCGAACGGCTGTTTCAGCAGCTCTTCCTGCTTCGCAAAATCAATCTGCTGCTGCACGGCTTTCGGCAATTGCTTAGCCAGCTCGCGGTGCAGGCTGTCATCCGCCCACAGCGCACGGCTGCCCACGCTGGTAACCGCCGCAAGCTGCACTAACGCATCGCGTTCGTCGTCGGCAACGCACAGAATGCGTTCACGCGGCAGCAGGGCGTAGGTGTTGCGCTCGCCCGTCGGGCCAGGCAGCACGCGCAGCGTCCCGCTCTGCGCCAGTTCGCCAAACTGCAGGCAAACGGATTTCAGCTCTTCACGGTTGGCTGCCCACTCGCTTAGCGCCTGATGGGCAACCTGCAGGTCACTCTTCAGGGATGCATCTACCGGGGTTTGGGCATCGTGGCGGTTAAAGGTGGTTTGCAGCGCATTTTCCGGGCGATTAGCCAGCAGGCGATACAGATACAGCGGGCCACCGGCTTTTGGACCGGTGCCGGACAGGCCTTCACCGCCAAACGGTTGAACGCCGACCACGGCGCCGACCATATTACGGTTAACGTACATGTTGCCGACGTGGGCGGAGCCGGTGACCAGGGCAATCGTCTCGTCGATACGAGTATGCACGCCGAGCGTCAGGCCATAGCCCGCCGCGTTGATCTGCTTAATTAAGGATTCAAGGTTGTTACGGTTGTAGCGCACCACGTGCAGAACCGGGCCAAACACCTCTTTCTTCATCTCGTCGAAGCTTTCCAGTTCGATAAGGGTCGGAGCCACAAAGGTGCCGGACTGCCATTCGCGCGCGTCCACGCTGTTTTCACGCACGGCCTGGAAGACGGTGCGGCCTTTGGCGCGCATGGCCTGGATGTGCTTCTCAATATTTTGCTGAGCTTCGGCGTCAATCACCGGCCCGATGTCGGTGGTCAGGCGGCCTGGGTTACCCATCCGGCATTCCGCCATCGCGCCACGGAGCATTTGCAGCGTGTGGTCAGCCACGTCTTCCTGCAGGCACAGCACGCGCAGGGCGGAACAGCGCTGGCCTGCGCTGTCGAACGCTGAGGAAACCACGTCCACAACCACCTGCTCGGTTAGCGCGGAGGAGTCGACGATCATTGCGTTGAGGCCGCCGGTTTCCGCAATCAGCGGCGTTGGGCGCCCTTGAGGATCGAGGCGGTCAGCGATATTGCGCTGTAGCAGGGAGGCCACTTCGGTTGAACCAGTGAACATCACTCCGCGCACGCGCTGGTCACCCGTCAGCTGCGCGCCTACGGTTTCACCGCGGCCCGGCAACAGCTGCAGCACGCCCGCAGGCACGCCAGCTTCCAGCAGAATCGCTACGCCCTGAGCGGCAATCAACGGCGTTTGTTCCGCAGGTTTCGCCAGCACGCTGTTACCGGCGGCAAGCGCGGCGGCAATCTGGCCGGTAAAGATAGCCAGCGGGAAGTTCCAGGGGCTGATACACACGACGGGGCCGAGAGGACGATGAGTTTCATTGTCGAAGTCGTCACGTACCTGGCCCGCGTAATAGTGCAGGAAGTCCACGGCTTCACGCACTTCGGCGATGGCGTTGCTGAAGGTTTTACCCGCTTCGCGCACCAGGATGCCGATCAACTGCTGCATACGGCTTTCCATCATCACCGCCGCGCGTTCAAGAATAGCGGCACGCTCCTGCGGTGGGGTGGCAAACCAGATTGGCGCGTGGTTAACGGCATTTTCGAGCGCGAGGGAAACCTCTTCAGTCGTGGTTTCGCGAGTGTAGCCCACGATGTCGGTCGGCTCAGCCGGGTTTTTCACCGGCGTTAATTCGCCTTCAACAACCGGCTGCTCCAGCACAGGCGTGGCCTGCCACTTCTGCGCGGCGCTGTTCAGCAGGGCGGAAGAAAGCGATGCCAGGCGGTGTTCGTTCGCCAAATCAAGGCCGCTGGAGTTGCTGCGTTCTGCACCGTACAGCGCTTTCGGCAGGGCGATTTTAGGGTGAGGCAACCCAGGCTGACCTTCTTTAACGGCCATAGCTTCAACCGCGCTGACCGGGTCGGCAACCAGCTCGTCCAGCGGCAGGGTTGCGTCGGCGATGCGGTTGACAAAGGAGGTGTTGGCGCCGTTTTCCAGCAGGCGACGCACCAGGTAAGCCAGCAGCGTTTCATGGGTGCCGACCGGGGCGTAGATGCGGCAAGGGCGGTTCAGCTTGCCGTCAGCCACTTTCCCGACCACCTGCTCATAAAGCGGCTCGCCCATGCCGTGCAGGCACTGGAATTCGTACTGGCCAGGATAATAGTTCTGCCCGGCAAGGTTATAAATCGCCGCCAGCGTATGGGCGTTATGGGTCGCAAACTGCGGGTAGATAAGGTTCGGCACGGCCAGCAGCTTTTTGGCACACGCGAGGTAAGAGATATCGGTGTACACCTTGCGGGTATAAACCGGGTAACCCTCCAGGCCATCAACCTGAGCGCGTTTAATTTCGCTATCCCAGTAAGCGCCTTTTACCAGGCGAATCATCAGGCGGCGACGGCTGCGGGTGGCCAGGTCGACCAGGTAATCAATCACAAACGGGCAGCGCTTCTGGTAGGCCTGAATAACAAAGCCGATGCCGTTCCAGCCCGCCAGCTCAGGTTCAAAGCACAGTTTTTCCAGCAGATCGAGGGAGATCTCCAGGCGATCGGCTTCTTCGGCGTCAATGTTAATGCCGACGTCATACTGGCGCGCCAGCAGCGTCAGGGATTTCAGGCGCGGGTACAGCTCTTCCATTACGCGGTCGTACTGCGCACGGCTGTAGCGAGGGTGCAGGGCGGAAAGCTTGATGGAGATGCCCGGACCTTCATAAATGCCGCGGCCGTTGGAGGCTTTACCGATGGCGTGAATCGCCTGCTGATAAGAGACCATATAGGCCTGAGCGTCGGCGGCGGTCAGCGCGGCTTCGCCCAGCATGTCGTAAGAGTAGCGGAAGCCTTTTTCTTCCAGCTTGCGCGCGTTAGCCAGCGCTTCGGCGATGGTTTCGCCGGTCACAAACTGCTCGCCCATCAGGCGCATGGCCATGTCCACGCCTTTACGCACCAGCGGCTCGCCGCTTTTGCTGATGATGCGGTTCAGTGAACGGGAAAGACTCGCTTCGTTGTGGGTTGACACCAGGCGGCCGGTAAACAGCAGGCCCCACGTCGCGGCGTTCACGAACAGCGAAGGGCTGCGGCCAATGTGCGAGTGCCAGTTCCCGTTGCTGATTTTGTCGCGGATCAGCGCGTCGCGGGTGGCTTTATCCGGGATACGCAGCAGCGCTTCCGCGAGGCACATCAGCGCCACGCCTTCCTGAGAGGAAAGAGAGAACTCCTGCAGCAGGCTCTGAACCATGCCCGCGCGGCCAGAAGCTGTTTTCTGATTACGCAGCTTGTTGGCCAACTGCCAGGCCAGCTTTTGCGTCTGTTCGGCGATGGCCGGAGCCAGGCGAGCCTGCTCAAGAATCATCGGGACTGCGTCGGTTTCAGGGCGGCGCCACGCGGCGGTGATCGCGGCCCGGCTGACGGACTGCGGCAGAATTTGCTCGGCAAAGTCGAGGAACGGCTGCGCCACTTCTTCAGGCTGCGCCGGGGACTCTTCACTCTCATTGGCCGCACCGGCCAGCAGGGCAGGGAGCTCAGGCAGATCGTCGCTGCTTTCCAGGCGTTCCAGGTAATTAAAGATGGCCTGCTTAATCAGCCAGTGTGGCGTGCGGTCAATGCGCGAGGCGGCCTCTTTAATGCGGTCGCGCGTCGCTTCATCCAGTTTTACGCCCATCGTGGTGGTGCCCATACGACAGTCTCCAGGTTAAGGATTATTCGGGGTTTTACTTTGTTAGCCAGCAATATCCATGAAGTTGCAACTTTGTGCAACCTTGTTAAATCGAAGCCGATAATGGGCTCGCAAAAAAGGCGATTTGTTGCCAGTAAGATAAGAAAATCGTCTGGCAGGGCGATAAGCGGAACGCTAGATTTATCGACGAAGTTAACACTTTTTGACGGTGCAACCGTAAAAAATGTGAGCAAGTGCAACCTGGTGAAAAATGCTTACCTAAGGCAGATGCAAACGATGTAAATGCCGTGTTAAATCGTTTGTGAAAAATAAAGGGTTCCGGCAGGATGCATTCCCCATTACATCACGATAACAACACAGCGCCTCGTTCCGGCGCGAAGCAGCCTGTTCAGAGAGAGCAGGCGTAATAGCTATGGAGAAGTCTGAATGACAATAAGCACACCGATGCTGGTGACCTTTCTCGTTTATATCTTTGGCATGATTCTCATCGGTTTTATCGCCTGGCGATCCACCCGCAGTTTTGATGATTATATTCTTGGCGGCCGCAGCCTCGGGAGCGTGGTCACCGCGCTGTCGGCGGGCGCCTCCGATATGAGCGGCTGGCTGCTAATGGGCCTGCCGGGCGCGATTTTTATTTCCGGTATTTCTGAAAGCTGGATAGCCATCGGCCTGACCTTAGGGGCCTGGGTTAACTGGAAGCTGGTTGCCGGGCGCCTGCGCGTTCACACCGAAGTGAACAACAATGCGCTGACGCTGCCCGATTACTTCACCGGGCGTTTTGAAGACTCCAGCCGCCTGCTGCGCATCATCTCCGCGCTGGTGATCCTGCTGTTCTTCACCATCTACTGTGCTTCCGGCATCGTGGCCGGGGCGCGGCTGTTTGAAAGCACTTTCGGGATGAGCTACGAAACGGCGCTGTGGGCCGGGGCGGCAGCGACCATCATCTACACCTTTGTGGGCGGATTCCTTGCGGTTAGCTGGACGGATACCGTGCAGGCCAGCCTGATGATCTTCGCGCTGATTCTGACGCCGGTGATGGTGATTGCGGCGGTTGGCGGCCTCGATGACTCTCTGCTGGTGATTAAGCAGAAGAGCATCGAAAACGTCGACATGCTGAAAGGGCTGAACTTTGTCGCCATCGTTTCCCTGATGGGCTGGGGCCTGGGCTACTTCGGCCAGCCGCATATTCTGGCGCGCTTTATGGCGGCAGACTCACACCACACCATCGTTAACGCACGTCGCATCAGCATGACCTGGATGATCCTTTGCCTGGCGGGTGCCTGCGCGGTGGGCTTCTTCGGGATTGCCTACTTTAATAACAACCCTGAGCAGGCCGGAGCTGTGACGCAGAACGGCGAGCGGGTGTTTATCGAGCTGGCGCAAATTCTGTTTAACCCGTGGATTGCCGGGGTGCTTCTCTCCGCGATTCTGGCGGCGGTAATGTCCACGCTGAGCTGCCAACTGCTGGTGTGCTCGAGCGCAATTACCGAAGACCTTTATAAGGCGTTCCTGCGTAAAGGCGCGAGCCAGAAGGAGCTGGTGTGGGTGGGGCGCATGATGGTGCTGGTGGTCGCGCTGGTGGCGATTGCGCTTGCCGCTAACCCGGAAAACCGCGTGCTGGGCCTCGTCAGTTATGCCTGGGCAGGATTTGGTGCCGCATTTGGCCCGGTGGTCCTGTTCTCCGTAATGTGGTCACGCATGACCCGCAACGGGGCGCTGGTGGGGATGATTGTTGGGGCTGCCACCGTGCTTATCTGGAAGCAGTTCGGCTGGTTAGGCCTGTATGAAATCATACCTGGCTTCGTGTTCGGTAGCCTTGCAATTGTGGTGGTAAGCCTGATGGGCAAAGCGCCGTCGGCCTCCATGCAGAAGCGTTTTGCCGAAGCGGATGCGGTGTACCACACTCCGCCTCCGGGCAAATTGCAGATCGACTAACAGACGATGTTTTACAGGGGCCGGATAATCCGGCCCTTTTTACATCTGGTCATAAATATGTCATCCCCCTCTCTTGTTTTTCTTATCAGCGCTAATGATAATCACAATCGTTATGGTTTACTTTTCTTTACGTCAATTGACTTGTATTCACATCTGAGGTGTCAGGCATGTTTGTTCCATTTCTCATCATGTTACGCGAAGGGCTGGAGGCGGCGCTCATCGTCAGCCTGATTGCCAGCTACCTGAAGCGTACCCAGCGCGGCCAGTGGATAGCCGTGATGTGGATTGGCGTCTTTGCCGCCGCCGCGCTCTGCCTGGGCCTCGGTATCTTCATCAATGAAACCACCGGTGAGTTCCCGCAGAAAGAGCAGGAGCTGTTTGAGGGTATTGTGGCGGTGATTGCCGTGTTTATCCTCACCTGGATGGTGTTCTGGATGCGTAAAGTGTCCCGCAACGTCAAAGTGCAGCTGGAGCAGGCGGTTGATAACGCGCTGCACAGCAAAGGCAACCACGGCTGGGCGCTGATCATGATGGTCTTTTTCGCCGTGGCGCGTGAAGGCCTGGAGTCGGTGTTCTTCCTGCTGGCCGCTTTTCAGCAGGACGTCGGTATTTGGCCGCCGCTGGGCGCGATGCTTGGCCTGGCTACCGCGGTGGTGCTTGGTTTCCTGATTTATTGGGGCGGGATTCGTCTCAACCTTGGCGCATTCTTTAAATGGACCAGCCTGTTTATTCTGCTGGTGGCCGCAGGCCTTGCCGCCGGTGCCGTCCGTGCATTCCACGAAGCCGGACTGTGGAACCATTTCCAGGATATCGCTTTTGACATGAGCAACACGCTCTCCACCCACTCGCTGACCGGCACGCTGCTGGAGGGGATTTTCGGTTATCAGGAAACCCCAACCGTGAGCGAAGTGGCGATGTACTTCATCTATCTGATTCCGGCGCTGGTGCTGTTCTTTATACCGCCGCGCGTGAACAACCAGGCGACCAATACGGCTCGTTAATTGATTTACGGCGGGCCGCCCGCCGTTTAGTGATAACTACTCATTGCTTAATAGGGATAGGTCATGACCAAACATTTTCGTCTGAAGGCACTGCACGTTGCGCTGCTCGCGCTTGTCTCTTCTTCGTTTGCCGCGCAGGCGGCAGATATTCCCCAGGTAAAAGTCACCGTCACCGATAAACAGTGTGAGCCGATGAGCGTCACCGTGAATGCCGGGAAGACTCAGTTCATCATCCAGAACAATAGCCAGAAAGCGCTGGAATGGGAGATCCTGAAAGGGGTGATGGTGGTGGAAGAGCGTGAGAACATCGCGCCGGGCTTCTCCCAGAAGCTGACCGCCAACCTGCAGCCGGGCGAATACGACATGACCTGCGGCCTGCTGACCAACCCGAAAGGCAAGCTGGTGGTGAAAGCTTCCGGCAAGCAGGAAGCGCCTAAAACCGATCTGCTGGCGCTGACCGGCCCAATCACCGAATACAAAGCCTATGTGACCGCCGAAGTCGCCGAGCTGGTGAAAGGCACCAAAGCCTTTACCGACGCGGTGAAAGCCGGTGATTTAGAGAAAGCGAAATCCCTGTATGCGTCTACGCGCCAGCATTACGAGCGTATTGAACCGATTGCCGAATTGTTCTCCGATCTCGACAGCAGCATCGATGCCCGCGAAGACGACTTCGAGAAAAAAGCGGACGACCCGAAATTCACCGGCTTCCACCGTCTGGAGAAAATCCTCTTTGGCGATAACACCACCAAAGACGCCGCGCAGTTTGCCGACAAGCTGAACGCCGACGTGCTGGATCTACAAACTCGTATTTCCGAGCTGGCCTTCCCGCCGAGCAAAGTGGTTGGCGGCGCTGCCGGTCTGATAGAAGAAGTAGCGGCCACCAAAATCAGCGGTGAAGAAGATCGCTACAGCCACACTGACCTGTGGGACTTCCAGGCGAACGTTGACGGCGCGCAGAAAATCGTTGATCTGCTGCGTCCTCAGCTGACCAAAGAGAACCCGGCGCTGCTGGCGAAAATAGACGCTAACTTCAAGAAAGTTGACGCCATTCTGGCGAAATACCGCACTAAAGACGGGTTTGAAACCTACGACAAGCTGACGGATAACGATCGCAAAGCGCTGAAAGGGCCAATCACCACGCTTGCGGAAGACCTGTCCCAGCTGCGTGGCGTGATGGGTCTGGACTGAGCATCATGAGTGATAAGGACAACACCGGCGCGCACCAACCGGCGCGCCGCCAGCTTCTGAAAACACTGGGCGCCCTTGGGGGCGCTTTTGCCGTGGGCGGCGGTTGCCCGATGACGGCTCACGCGGCAAATCCTGCTTCTTCCCCCGGCACGCTGCCGCCGGACGGTCGCCTTGAAAACCAGCCGCTTTATGGCGAGCACCAGGCCGGTATTCTGACGCCTCAGCAGGCCGCGATGATGTTGGTCGCCTTTGACGTGCTGGCCAGCGACAAAGCCGAGCTTGAGCGCCTGTTCCGCCTGCTGACCGCGCGTTTTGACTTCCTGACCAGCGGTGGCCCGGCGCCGGATACGCCTAATCCACGCCTGCCGCCGATGGACTCGGGCATTCTTGGGGCGGAAATCTACCCGGATAACCTGACGATCACGGTGTCCGTCGGCAGTTCGCTGTTCGATGAGCGTTTTGGCCTGCAAAAACAGATGCCGAAAAAGCTCCAGCAAATGACCCGCTTCCCGAACGATTCGCTGGATGCCGGGCTGTGCCACGGCGATCTGCTGCTGCAGATTTGTGCCAACACCAACGACACGGTGATCCACGCGCTGCGCGACATCATCAAGCACACGCCCGATCTCCTCAGCGTGCGCTGGCGGCGGGAAGGGTTTATCTCCAACCATGCGGCACGCAGCCGTGGGAAAGAGACGCCGATCAACCTGCTGGGCTTCAAAGACGGCACGGCCAACCCGGACAGCCATGATAAGCCACTGATGGATGACGTGGTGTGGGTGACGAAGCAGCAGCAGGAGCCTGCCTGGGCTACCGGCGGCAGCTATCAGGCGGTGCGCATTATTCAGTTCCACGTTGAGTCCTGGGACCGCACGCCGCTGAAAGAGCAGCAGACTATCTTCGGGCGCGATAAGCACAGCGGCGCGCCGCTGGGTATGAAGAATGAGCATGATGTGCCGGACTATGCCGCCGACCCTGACGGCAATGTGATTGCGCTTGATGCCCATATCCGCCTGGCCAACCCGAGGACCAAAGATACGGAGTCGGGGCTGATGATGCGCCGGGGCTACAGCTATTCGCTCGGTGCAACCAAATCCGGCCAGCTTGATATGGGGCTGCTGTTCGTTTGCTACCAGCATGACCTCGAAAAAGGGTTCCTGACGGTGCAGGGCAGGTTGAACGGTGAGGCGCTGGAGGAGTATGTGAAGCCGATTGGCGGTGGGTATTTCTTCGCACTGCCTGGCGTGCCGGATAAGCAGCATTATCTGGGGCAGGGGATGATGGAGGCGTAGTTATTGCCGTACCGGCGATGAGAGCCGGGAACAAATCTTCCCCTCACCCCAGCCCTCTCCCCGAAGGGGCGAGGGGGAAAACAGCTAATGGGGAACATGGTTTATCCCCTCTTCCCGAAGGGGCGAGGGGGAAAACAGCTGACGGGGAACATGGTTTATCCTCTCTTCCCGAAGGGGCGAGGGGGAAAACAGCTGACGGGGAACATGTTTTATCCCCTCTCCCTTTCAGGGAGAGGGTCAGGGTGAGGGTAAAAGAAGCAGAGATGTTGTGACTGAGGGAAAAGCCGGAAGTGAACGGAACCTTAGCCATTCTTTCAGAGAGTAGGTGATGCAAATTTTCATTTGCTAACAATTCACCCCCTTATTATTCATTGCAATTCCCTATGACTATCCCGCTGATATATTTCTGTAATATTGGTGTGCGAAAAAGGTACACAGCAGCGGATTTCGATTTAACGTTACTTAAAAGTGAAATTTATGTTGCATTTTGGGTGATGTTTGTTGTACTTAAAGCAAAAGAGCGGTAGTTCCCTGCTGTGACGTTTAATCACTACGGAGATCGCGAATGGTTGGGTCCTGTACTGGACGGTTACTTAAACACTTTACCCGCACTACCCAGCGCGGAGGCCTCTCCTCCGGCTTCGCTATCTTCACCGCTAAATTTCCCCATTCAGAATCAAATCAGTGTCCTGACGGTGCGTCGGGCGACGTTTCGCGTTCGCTTAATGCACCCTCTCAACCGGCAGTTAATGGCTTACAAGGAAGCCAAACCTCATCCGTTAGTGAGCATAATCGCGCCTGTCCTGTCGGCGCGGGCAATGAAACCAACTGTAAGGTGCCATCCATGGGAAGACAGAAAGCTGTGATCAAAGCTCGTCGCGAAGCAAAACGTGTGCTGAGACGGGATTCACGTAGCCACCGGCAGCGTGAAGAGGAATCGGTCACCACGCTTGTGCAGATGAGCGGCGTAGAATCGATAGGCATGGCTCGCGACAGCCGCGACCATTCACCTATCGAAGCGCGTAATGAAGCTCAGGCGCACTATCTTAATGCTATCGAGAAAAAGCAGCTGATTTTTGCTACCGGCGAAGCCGGCTGTGGCAAGACGTTTATCAGCGCAGCGAAAGCCGCTGAGGCCCTGATACATAAGGATGTCGACAGGATTATCGTTACCCGTCCGGTGCTGCAGGCCGATGAAGATCTCGGCTTCCTCCCCGGTGATATTTCAGAGAAGTTCGCCCCGTATTTCCGCCCGGTGTATGACATCCTGGTGCGACGTTTAGGGTCGTCTTTTATGCAGTATTGCCTGCGGCCTGAAATTGGTAAGGTTGAGATTGCGCCGTTCGCCTATATGCGCGGACGTACTTTTGAAAATGCCGTGGTTATTCTGGATGAGGCGCAGAATGTCACCGCAGCGCAAATGAAAATGTTCCTCACCCGCCTCGGGGAAAACGTGACGGTTATCGTCAATGGCGATATCACGCAGTGTGACTTACCCGCAGGCGTGCCGTCCGGTTTAAGTGATGCACTAAACCGTTTCGAAGAAGATGAAATGGTCGGCGTTGTTCGCTTCGGTAAACAGGATTGTGTGCGTTCGGCCCTCTGCCAGCGCACGCTGAACGCCTACGACTGACGGTCTTCAACAATTTAGTGAAAAGCCCAAACTTCGGTTTGGGCTTTTTTATTTGCGCGAATTATTTGGCCAAACTGTGAAGGGGGTCATAACACCAGGTCAAGGAGAGACAATTTATGAGAGCCAGGAATTATCTCTCAAGGGAAACCATGCCGTATACTTTCCTCAAGCAGAGACAATAGTCTCGCCCCACAAACCCGCTTTGGAACAGCAACAATACGTCACGGAAGTCCGTTACAGCGTATTGAGACTTGAGGAACAACTTATGCAAAAGAAAAAAATTTACCTGTTCTGCTCCGCTGGGATGTCAACCTCGCTGTTAGTGACCAAAATGCGAGCGCAGGCCGAAAAGTATGAAGTTCCGGTAGAAATTGAAGCTTTCTCTGAGTCTTTAGCCAGCGAGAAAGGGAAGCACGCGGACCTCGTTTTACTCGGGCCACAAATTGCCTACATGCAGGCAGATATCAAGAAATTGTTGCCCACCAAGCCTGTAGAAGTTATCGATTCTGCTCTGTACGGTAAAGTCGATGGGCTGGGTGTGTTGAAAGCGGCTGTGGCAGCAATTAAGAAAGCAGCGGCCGAGAGTTAATTTTTTATTCTTGTTTTGTTTAATTTTCCGTCAAAGAGCGACTTACACCTACAGCCGTAATAATAATTACGGCTTTCAAGGATATTTATAATATGAGTAAAGTCATTGATTCACTTGAGAAGGTTCTCCTGCCTTTTGCTGTAAAAATAGGAAAGCAGCCTCACGTTAATGCCATTAAAAATGGTTTTATTAAATTAATGCCATTAACCCTAACCGGGGCAATGTTTGTTCTGATTAACAACGTATTCCTGAGCTTCGGCGCAGGATCATTTTTCTACTCGTTAGGCATCCGTTTAGACCCCGAGACCATTGAAACCCTGAATGGGTTTAAAGCTATCGGCGGCAACGTGTACAACGGTACGTTGGGCATTATGTCGCTGATGGCGCCTTTTTTCATTGGTATGGCGTTAGCTGAAGAAAGGAAGGTCGATCCTCTCGCGGCGGGTTTATTATCCGTAGCAGCCTTTATGACCGTTACGCCTTATAGCGTGGGCGAAGCCTATGCCGTGGGCGCTAACTGGTTAGGCGGCCAGAACATTATTTCCGGTATAATTATCGGTCTGGTGGTCGCCGAGCTGTTCACCTTTGTTATACGTAAAAACTGGGTTATTACCCTGCCGGATAGCGTGCCGACCTCGGTGGCGCGTTCATTCTCGGCGTTAATTCCAGGCTTCCTGATTCTGTCTATCTTCGGGATCATCTCCTGGGCGCTGTCTCACTACGGCAGCAACTTCCACCAGATCATCATGGACTCCATTTCGACTCCTCTGGCGTCAATGGGTAGCGTGGTTGGCTGGGCGTACGTAATTTTCAACTCCCTGCTGTGGTTCTTCGGTGTTCATGGTTCTCTGGCGCTTACCGCACTGGATAACGGCATCATGACCCCATGGGCGCTGGAAAACGTGGCGCTGTACCAGCAGTACGGTTCTGTAGAAGCCGCTATCGAAGCGGGCAAACAGTTCCACTTCTGGGCGAAACCAATGCTCGACTCCTACATCCTGCTGGGTGGTTCTGGTGCGACGCTGGGTCTGATTATCGCTATCTTCATCGGTTCTCGCCGTGCCGATCACCGTCAGGTGGCTAAGCTGGCGCTGCCGTCAGGCATCTTCCAGATTAACGAACCGATTCTGTTTGGTCTGCCGATCATCATGAACCCGGTGATGTTCATCCCGTTCGTTGCGGTACAGCCGATTCTGGCTGCCATCACCCTGATTGCGTACTCCATGGGCATTATCCCGCCGGTCACCAACCTGGCTCCGTGGACCATGCCTACCGGCCTGGGCGCCTTCTTCAACAGTAACGGCAGCGTCGCTGCTCTGCTGGTGGCGTTGTTCAACCTGGGTGTCGCCACGCTGGTGTACATGCCGTTCGTTATCCTGTCCAACAAGGCACAGGCGGTTATTGAAGAAGAAGAAAGCGAAGAAGATATCGCTAACGCATTGAAATTCTAAGTTCAAAGGGGGAGGGAATGCCTCCCCCATTTTCAGAATCCGGGGAGCAATATTATGTTTGATTTAGACAACGTCGTTGAAACTGAAGTAGAAGTGGACGATCTCGAAGAAGTGGTGATGGGCTTAATCATCAACTCTGGACAGGCCCGTAGCCTGGCTTACGGTGCGCTGAAAAAGGCCAAGCAGGGTGACTTCGCCGGGGCTAAAGAGATGATGGATCAGTCCCGGACCGCGCTGAACGAAGCGCATCTGGTGCAGACTAAGCTGATTGAAGGCGACCAGGGCGAAGGCAAAACCAAAGTCAGCCTGGTGCTGGTACACGCTCAGGACCACCTGATGACCTCGATGCTGGCTCGCGAGCTGGTGACCGAGCTGATTGAATTACACGAGAAAATGGACAAGTAGCAGGTCAGCATATGCAGCCAGAGATAGACAATATGGAAATCAACATTGTTCGTGAAAGCCAGCTGTTTAACGGCAAGTGTTTCCATGCGTTTATCTACACCAAAGAAGAGAGCGTGAGCGGGCTGCATCAGCACGACTACTACGAATTTACCATTGTGTTGACCGGGCGCTATTACCAGGAAATTAACGGTAAGCGTGTGCTGATGGAGCGAGGCGATTTTGTCTTTATTCCCGTCGGTTCCCACCATCAGAGTTTTTACGAGTTTGGTGCGACCCGGTTGTTTAACGTAGGTATCAGCCAGCAGTTCTTTGAGCAGCATTATATGCCGCTGCTGCCGTCCCATCTGGTGGCCTCTCAGGTGTATCAGATTAAGGATGAATTCCTGACGTTTATGGAGTCGGTGATTGCCTCGTTTAATTTCCGCGAAGGGGAATTTAACGAGTTTCTCGAAATGGTGAGCTTTTATGTCGTGAATCGACTGCGCCATTATCGTGAGTCGGAAAATCAGGATGATATTCCGCTGTGGTTAAAATCCACCGTTGAAGGGATGCATGACAAAATGCGTTTTGGCGATAAGGCCTTATTAAACATGGTCGCGCTTTCGGGTAAGTCGCAGGAATATTTAACGCGCGCCACGCAGCGCTATTATGGCAAGACGCCGATGCAGATTATTAATGAAATCCGCATCAACTTTGCCAAGAAACAGCTGGAAATCACTAACGCTTCGGTAACCGATATTGCCTTCGAATCTGGTTATAGCAGCCCCAGCATGTTTATTAAGAACTTTAAGAAAGTGACTTCTTTTACGCCAAACAGTTATCGGAAGAAATTGTACAGCATTAATTAAGGTGCTGATTAACTACCACTGTCAATATTGAGTTTTTATTAACTTATTCAATTTTCTAAATACGGCGCCGGGCGCCGTACGGGAGCCTATATGACTAAGAAATTAAAAGTTGTTACTATCGGTGGCGGCAGCAGCTATACCCCAGAGTTACTCGAAGGCTTTATTAAGCGCTACCACGAATTACCGATCACCGAACTTTGGCTGGTGGATGTCGAAGCCGGGAAAGAGAAGCAGGATATTATTTTTAATCTTTGCCAGCGCATGATTGAGCACGCCGGTGTGCCGATGACGGTACACAAGAGCCTCGACCGCCGCGAAGCGCTGAAAGATGCAGATTTCGTGACCACCCAGCTGCGCGTTGGCCAGCTGAAAGCGCGTGAGCTGGATGAGCGTATTCCGCTGAGCCACGGCTATCTCGGCCAGGAAACCAACGGTGCGGGCGGCCTGTTCAAAGGGCTGCGTACCATTCCGGTCATTTTCGACATCATCAAAGACGTGCAGGAAATCTGCCCGGATGCGTGGGTTATCAACTTCACCAACCCGGCCGGTATGGTGACCGAGGCGGTATTCCGCCATACCAACTTCAAAAAATTCATCGGCGTGTGCAACATTCCTGTTGGCATGAAGATGTTTATTACCGACGTGCTGAAGCTGACCCCGGAAGATGACCTGGGCATCGATCTGTTCGGCCTGAACCACATGGTGTTCATTAAAGACGTGCTGGTGAACGGTGAATCTCGCTTTGCCGAACTGCTGGACGGCGTAGCCAGCGGCAAGCTGAGCGCGAACTCGGTGAAAAACATCTTCGATATGCCGTTTAGCGAAGGGCTGATTCGTTCCCTGAACCTGCTGCCGTGCTCCTACCTGCTGTACTACTTCAAGCAGAAAGAGATGCTGGCTATCGAAATGGGCGAGTTCTACAAGGGCGGGGCGCGCGCCTCCGTGGTACAGAAGGTCGAAAAACAGCTGTTTGAGCTGTACAAAGACCCGAATCTTGACGTGAAGCCGAAAGAGCTGGAGCTGCGCGGCGGGGCTTACTACTCTGACGCGGCATGCGAAGTGATCAGCGCTATCTACAATGATAAGCAGACCGAGCACTATGTGAATATTCCGCACCACGGCCACGTGGACAACATTCCGGCCGACTGGGCAATCGAGACGACCAGCATCATCGGTCGCGATGGTGCCAGACCACACCCGCGTGTGACCCATTTTGACGAGAAAGTGATGGGGCTTATTCACACCATCAAAGGCTTCGAAGTGGCCGCGAGCCAGGCCGCGTTGAGCGGTGAATTTAACGATGTGCTGCTGGCGCTGAACCTGAGCCCGCTTATCCATTCCGACAAGGATGCTGAGGTGATTGCCAAAGAGATGCTGCTTGCCCATAAAGCGTATCTGCCAAACTTTGCCAAAGCCATCGAAAAACTGGCTTAATGTCTTGCCCTCCCCGGACGGGGAGGGCCACTCAAGAGGGATGCTATGGACCGCTTACTGATTATTAATGCCGATGACTTTGGCCTGAGCAAGGCGCAAAACTACGGCATTATCGAAGCGTTTCACCACGGTGTGGTGACGTCGACCACCGCGCTGGTTAATGCCGAAGCCATTAAACACGCCGCCGGGCTGTGCGCTCGTTATCCGGGTCTGGGCGTAGGTATGCACTTCGTGTTGACGCTGGGCCAGCCGCTGACCGGGATGCCGGTGCTGACTCGTGGGACCGGCGTGCTGGGCAAAGGGATCTGGGAAATGGCGGAACAGGGTCAGCTGGACCTGGACGAGATCGGGCGCGAGCTTGAAAGCCAGTATCAGCGTTTTATTGATATTTTTGGCATTGAGCCGACCCACCTTGATAGCCACCATCACGTGCACATGATCCCGGAGATTTTTCCTATCGTGGCCGCGTTTGCTAAGGCGAAAGGGATCCCGCTACGCGTGGATCGCGATGCCGCCGCCCGGGACAACATTTCGCTGACCGGCGTGCGTTCTACCCAAGGGTTTACCAGCGAGTTTTACGGTGATGCGATATCTGAAAGCCTGCTGCTGGAGAGCGTGGATGCTTCTGCGCAGCGCCAGGAAGCCTCGCTTGAGGTGATGTGCCACCCGTCATTTGTGGATAATACGCTGCTGAAAAGCAACTACTGCTACCCGCGTCTGGCGGAGTTGGAGGTGCTGACCTCTGCGGCGCTGAAGTACGCTCTTGCCGAACGAGGCTACCGTCTGGGCACCTTCCGCGACCTCTAACCCCAATTCTCCCTTCGGCCCGCTGTCGATAAGGTGTATTATTATTGCATCTTATCGACAATCATTGGCCGTGCGATTTACCGGTCAATCAGGTACTGCCCATGTCCGGAAAACGTCTTCAGCGCGAGAAGCAAACCATCGCTAAAATGCTCACTCTCTATGAGCGCCAGAATCCCTCCGCCAGCGCCGGGCCAGGCCACTACCAGCGGCTTTATGAGTATGCCGCCAAAAGGCTGGAACGCTGCGCCTTTGGCGAAGAAAAACCCGCCTGCAAGCATTGCCCAATCCACTGCTATCAGCCTGCAAAACGTGAAGAGATGAAGCAGGTGATGCGCTGGGCTGGCCCACGAATGCTGTTTCATCATCCGATTCTGACCATGCTTCATTTGATTGACGACCGCCGTCCGGTGCCGCCGTTACCTGAGAAATTCCAGCGTAAAAAATAGCGATGGGAGGCCTGCAATATGCGAAAAAAAGCCCGCATTTGCATGCGAGCTCTTCTTTAAATGTGGCGGTGAGAGAGGGGCTTACTCGCGCCGTCCATGGCGCTCGCGCTGCGGGTCGCCGGAGGCGGTACCAAACGGCTGTCCTGCCGTTTGGTCGAACCCTGTCGAGGATTCTCACCCACTCTCTGCCGTGAGTAATATGCGAAAAAAAAGCCCGCATTTGCATGCGAGCTCTTCTTTAAATGTGGCGGTGAGAGAGGGGCTTACTCGCGCCGTCCATGGCGCTCGCCCTGCGGGTCGCCGGAGGCGGTACCAAACGGCTGTCCTGCCGTTTGGTCGAACCCTGTCGAGGATTCTCACCCACTCTCTGTCGTGAGCAATATGCGAAAAAAAGCCCGCATTTGCATGCGAGCTCTTCTTCAAATGTGGCGGTGAGAGAGGGGTTCGAACCCTCGATACGTTGCCGTATACACACTTTCCAGGCGTGCTCCTTCAGCCACTCGGACACCTCACCGTATTGTCTTGCTGCTCACCTTAGGTGGGCAACGGGGCGCTACTATAGGGAGTCAGCCCTCTTCGGTCAAGCCTAATTTATGGATTATGCCACGTTCGGTTAAGGTCTGAGCGGTTAGGGCGGTTTTAAGGCAAATTCATCGGAAAAAAGCTCCCGCCGGGCAAATCCTTCCGGGCGGGAGGAGGAAAATTATCCCGCTAGCCTGCCGTTTGGTCGAACCCGGTCGAGGGTTCTCATCCGTCCCTCGTCGGGTTATGGGCAATAAAAAAGCCTGAACGTGAGTTCAGGCTCTCTCATAAAATATGGCGGTGAGGGAGGGGCTTACTCGCGCCGTCCATGGCGCTCGCCCTGCGGGTCGCCGGAGGCGGTACCAAACGGCTGTCCTGCCGTTTGGTCGAACCCTGTCGAGGATTCTCACCCACTCTCTGTCGTGAGCAATATGCGAAAAAAAAGCCCGCATTTGCATGCGAGCTTTTCTTTAAATGTGGCGGTGAGAGAGGGGTTCGAACCCTCGATACGTTGCCGTATACACACTTTCCAGGCGTGCTCCTTCAGCCACTCGGACACCTCACCGTATTGTCGCCCCAGCGCTGCTGGAACGGGCGCTAATTTAGGGAAAATGGCCTTCGCCGTCAATGCTAATTTCATGTTTTTGGTGCGTTTAGCCAAACTTCATCCAACTTGACTCTTAAACCATCACAAGATGCTGCTTTTTATTGCATCAGGGCTTGCATGACATCCCGATTCGCGTAAGCCTAAGAAAAAAAGGAGGCAGTATGGACATTATTTTTCATCACCCCACTTTTGACACAGAGTATTGGCTGAATCGCCTTCAGCAAGCCCTGCCGCAGGCGCGAGTCCGCCAGTGGAGGCAGGGGGACCAGCAGCCCGCCGATTACGCACTGGTATGGCACCCGCCGGTGGAAATGCTTAGCGGCCGTAAAGGGCTCAAGGGCGTTTTCGCGCTGGGGGCCGGCGTTGACGCTATTCTCAGTAAACTTCAGGCTCACCCGGACATGCTGCCGGACGGCGTGCCGCTGTTCCGCCTGGAAGATACGGGCATGGGGCTGCAGATGCAGGAGTACGCTGTCAGCCAGGTGTTGCACTGGTTCCGTCGTTTTGACGACTACCAGCGACAAAAGCAGCAGGGGCAATGGCAGCCACTGGAAGATTATCGGCGTGAGGATTTCACCATTGGGATCCTCGGCGCGGGCGTGCTTGGCGGTAAAGTGGCTGAAAGCCTCGTGGCCTGGGGCTTCCCGGTTCGCTGCTGGAGCCGCAGCAAAAAAGATCTTCCAGGCGTACAGAGTTTTGCCGGTGGCGAAGCGCTACCTGATTTTCTGCACGGCACCCGAGTGCTGATAAACCTGCTGCCGAATACGCCGCAAACCGTCGGCATTATCAACCGTGAGCTTTTGGGCCAGCTGGCTAAAGAAGCTTACGTGATAAATCTTGCGCGCGGCGTGCACCTGGTTGAAGCCGATCTGCTGGCGGCGTTAGATTCCGGGCAGCTTAAAGGCGCGATGCTGGACGTCTTCTCTAAAGAGCCGCTGCCGGAGAACAGCCCGCTTTGGGCGCATCCTGGCGTGGCAATTACGCCGCACGTGGCCGCGGTCACTCGTCCTGACGAGGCCATTGCCTATATCGCAAAGACCATTACCCAGCTAGAAAACGGGGAATCTGTCTCCGGTGAAGTCTCTCTTCAGCACGGCTATTAAGCAGGAAGCCCGGCTTTTGCCGGGCTAGCTGTTCTTGCAGGCAGGCTAAAAATTGTCATGGATTGCTGGTATCCTTAGCTAAAATAGAAAAGGAGAAAACCATGTATCCCGTTGACCTGCATATGCATACCGTTGCCAGCACCCACGCCTACAGTACCCTCCATGATTATATTGCCGTTGCGAAGAGCAAGGGCATCAGGCTGTTTGCTATTACCGATCACGGCCCGGACATGGCGGATGCGCCGCATTACTGGCACTTTATTAATATGCGTATCTGGCCACGGCTGGTCGACGGCGTCGGCATTTTGCGCGGTATTGAATCGAATATTAAAAACACCGCAGGCGAAATAGACTGCACTGGGCCGATGCTCGACGCGCTGGATTTGATCATTGCCGGCTTCCACGAGCCGGTCTTCCCGCCAAAAGATAAAGCTACCCATACCGAAGCGATGATCGCGACGATGGCGAACGGTGACGTGCATATCATCAGCCATCCGGGTAACCCTAAATTCGAAATTGATATCCCGGCCGTTGCGGCGGCGGCGGCGAAATATAACGTCGCCCTTGAGTTGAACAACTCTTCGTTTACCCACTCTCGCATCGGCAGCGGCCCAAACTGCCGCGCCATTGCTGAAGCCGTGCGTGATGCTGGCGGCTGGCTGGCCTTAGGGTCGGACTCCCACACCGCCTTTACGCTGGGTGATTTTAGCGAGTGCCGCAAAATCCTCGATGAAATCAATTTCCCGGAAGAGCGGATCCTGAACGTTTCTCCGCAGCGCCTGCTGGGCTTCCTTGAAGCTCGGGGCATGGCGCCAATTGCCGAATTTGCCACACTGTAATTAACACCCGTAATGGATAGAGCCAGTCATGAATGAGTTTTCAATTATTTGCCGCGTACTCGGATCGCTATTTTATCGCCAGCCGCAGGATCCTCTGCTGGTGCCTTTGTTTACGCTGATCCGTGAAGGGAAGCTGGCGGCAAGCTGGCCACTGGAGCAGGATGAGCTGCTGGGGCGTTTGCAGCACAACTGCGACCCGCAGCTGCTGGCGGCGGACTTTAACGCGCTGTTCGTGGGTGAAAAGTGCAGCGTGCCGCCTTTCCGCTCGGCCTGGGAAGAGGGCAGTGACGAAGGGGAAGTGCGTCAGTTCCTGAAACAGCGTGGAATGCCGCTGGGCGAGTCACCTGCTGACCATTTCGGGACGCTGCTGCTGGCGGCTTCCTGGCTTGAGGACCAGTCCCAGGAGGATGAGTTTGAGGCGCAGGTGACGCTGTTTGATGAGTACCTGATGCCGTGGTGCGGGACGTTCCTCGGCAAAGTTGAAGCCCATGCCACAACGCCGTTCTACCGCACGCTGGCGGCGATCAGCCGTGAAGCGCTGCAGGCCATGCGCGATGAGCTGCAGGAATCAGAAGAGGAATAATTGTGATTTGAGTCACAATTAAACTGCAACGCTGATTTTTGATTTACAAAAAATGTGCGCCAGATCGTAGTGAGAGGCTAAGCCTCTGCTATGATACGGCGCCATGAAGACACTTATTCCACTTGCAATCACCACCGGTATTCTCTCTGGCCTCTGGGGCTGGGTTGCGGTGAGTCTCGGCCTGTTGGGCTGGGCCGGTTTCCTCGGCTGTACCGCCTATTTTGCCTGTCCGCAGGGCGGTATGAAGGGGCTTTTTATTTCTCTGTGTACCCTGTGCAGCGGCGTGCTTTGGGCGCTGGTGATTATTCACGGCAGCGCGCTGGCGCCGCATGCTGAAATCCTCGGCTATATCATGACCGGCGTGGTGGCATTCCTGATGTGTATTCAGGCTCGCCATATTTTACTTTCGTTTGTCCCCGGCACTTTTATCGGCGCCTGCGCAACCTTTGCGAATCAGGGGGAGTGGCATATCGTGGTGCCTTCGCTACTGCTGGGCCTGGTCTTCGGCTTCGCAATGAAAAACAGTGGGCTGTGGCTGGCGGCAAGACGAGAGAAGCTCAAACCGAAAGCAGGCTCATTGCTTAGCGAATAAAAAACCAGCGAAAGCTGGTTTTTTTATTCGCGAGAAACGGTCATCAGGAGGCCGGCGGCGTAGAGAGCTCTTTATACTTCACCAGCACCGGGTTGTTAATATCGGCAGGGTTTTGCAGATCCCACAGCCCACGGTCGATGCCATCGTTAATCAGATAGATAACGCCGGTTTCAATGGCGGACATCAGGCACAGCATTACCGGCTCGTTGCTGGTATAGCCTATTTCACCTTCCAGCAGGCGCTGGTAATCAATAAACCGGAAGACTCCAGCCTGCACTTCGTACGAGAGAATCGTTTTGCTGGTGTTGACCGACGACATGACTTCCCCGGTGCTGACGTCGACGACCCTCAGGTTCACGGCTATCTGGTCAAGCTGATACTGCGTGTCCGCGCCAATGCCAAAGTAACGTGCGCCCGCCCCGCCGGACTTCACGTTGCTTTCGTAGCCAATAATCGACCCTTCAATCATCACATTTGCCGCCATCAGCGAGTGCAGCGGGGCTCGATTATTATCCGCCACTGTGCCGTTTTCCTGCGCGGCGCGGATAATTTTGCGTTCGTTAAGCAGGTTTTGCAGCCCCTGACGTTCAAGCGGAATGAACCAGCGGGAATCCTTCAGCGCGGTGACCAGCATAGACGTTGCGCTTTGCGGCACGGCGGTAGAAAAGTTACTGGCGGGGTAGGGCTTGAACTGGCCCGTTTCGTCCTGAATGTTATAGACCGAAACATAAAGCTTTCCTTTTGCCTCTGGCAGATGCGTCAGGTCGAGATAGCTTTGTGCGCGGGGCAGTAACGTCGGTTTAGCGGCCTCTTTTGGCGGAGCCGTTAAACAACCACTTAATAAACACACCGCCACAATCAGAAGTAAGCGCTGCATAATGTTTATCCTTGAAGAGGTTTTATGATTTTAAGCCACTAAAAATTCGTGGAATTCGCCTGCAGGCCTGAGACCTGAATCGTCGAGGTTTTGCCGGTTTTACGGTCGGTTACGTTGAGCTGAAGTTGACCGTCGGTATTGGCGATATCGACGATGAAATCATTGGTGACCATGCGCCCCGGCTTCCCGGTATTGATATTGGTTAACAGGCCGCCCAGCACCTGTGACTGCAGCGCCTGGGTGAAATTATCCAGCGCGCTGGGCATTTGAATTCCAAGATCGCTGCTGTAGCTGGGATCTTTGTAAGAGTTTTGTGCCTGGGCCGAATTTAACAAATAGGCACCGTTATTGGGGTTACCGCCGAAGTTAGGGTTAACAAACTGGAAAACCATATTTCCGCCCCAGGCCAGCGGCGTAAAGAGCAGCAAGGGCAGAACGGCATGAGAGATACGCATCATCGTCTCCTAGAATTCGTCATGGGTTAAATCGCTGGTGCTCAATAATTGCTTATCAATCAGCCTGCGTTTAAGCGCCTCATCGGTATGGACCAGTGCCACCTCAACGTTTTTGTCGAAGTCGCGTTTTGTGGGGTAAAGAAAAGCCTGATAAACAACGTCCTGGCCGGCGGTAATGGTTATCCAGCTCCCCCAGCGGGCGCTGGGGCGCTCGTTGATGGTTAAATTGCCGGTATAGCTGCTTTCCCATTTATCGCTGAAGGCGCGGTAGAAACTGTGGCCTACCGAAGTGACGGTATGGTCCGTCAGCAGCCCGGGGATCTCGACTTCTTCGGCGTGAACGCTGTTCATCGCGCACCAGCAGGCCGCCAGGAAAAAAATGGCTGAGCGTTTCATGGTGTTTATCGCCGAAGGTTATCGTTTGCCCAGGAAACCGCCTGGGTGCGGTTTTTGACGGCTATTTTTCTGAACAGGTTATACAGGTGCGTTTTGACCGTGTTCTCACTGATAAACAGCGAGCGGGCGATTTCAATGTTCGAGGAGCCCACGCGCAGCTTGTTCAGGATTTCCTTTTCGCGCTGCGTTAAGCGTGAGGATTCGGTGCTATTAAAACGATAATTTCCGGAATGGCTGATGAGATAGCTGGCCAGCTTCTGCGAGAAGTAGCACTCTCCTTCCAGGACCCCACGCAGCCCCTCAACGACTTTGGGCTCTTCGGTCGCAAAATAAAATACGCCGTTGATATGCGGCCAGTTCTCGATCTCTCTGAAAGGATATTCTTCCGGCGTGTTGAGCAGCAGTAATTTTATCTGACTGTTTTTACGGCTTAATTTTTCCTGCCAAAACAGGATGATCTTCTTATCCGTTTCCGCCATATCAAATAAAATCAGAACATTACTGGCGAAGTCATCCAGTGGACGTTGAATATTGTGAACCCGCCCATTTATTTCTAACGAGGCGCGTAGATGTTGTAATAAAGCTGAAGCCTGGAGAGAGGGTTTCGTAATTAACAATAACGTAGGGCCCTGTAGGGCATGGACTTCATTATACATGATGAAACTCCACCTGGTTTTTGTCGCTACCGTTTGAATTAATGGAAATTAATTCTCCCTGAGATATCGAGATTCGCGACAGTGCTGTGTGTTAAATGTTTTTAATCGCCGAAATAATGGTTTTCGGTCGCAAAGGGATTTTTAACTAAAGTCTTACTATCTGTTTTCAATTTAGCGATTAGACATTTTAAAGCAAGTGTTAACTATGTAACCAAATGTTTCTGTGGATATTAAAATGTTTCCATGTGATTTTTTATCTATTTAGATTTAAGCCTAAAGTTGTACTTTAAGAATTGATTGTATAGTCATTATTTTTTCTTTTGTCAGTCTACTTTGTTGAATTTTAATGTTTTTATTCTTAGTGATTTGATTTTGTTAACGCCTCTCATATTTTTAAAAACAGCGTTTCCAGTATTCACCCGCTTCGCTTAATAAAACCATGCCTGGTGACGAAGGTTTTTCATAAACTGGCTAAGCATCGCCTAAGTTGTGCTAAGTCAGTGACCGTAAAGGCGACTTTAAATAAGTACGCTAATGATTATCCGATCCCTGGATCAGGTAGTTGCAATGAAGGGATTAGTGTATTTGATTCCGTATTAATACTTTGGTGTGAATTGGATAATGCAAAATACCACACGTGCATGAGATATTTAAGATGCCTGCCGTAACATACTCATTTCCGTAACGGAGCAATAACAAATTACCATTGGTTCGTTATAAATAATTACTGCATTACGCGTCATAATGTTCCGGCGTTATTAGGTTCAAGGTGACAGAATGAAAAAATATTGGCTGTTAATGATATTGTTTATGGGGCTGTCTCAGTACGGCCTGGCCCAGAGGAACGATCTTGCCGTCTCCGAATACAATTTCGCCGTAAATGAATTGAGTAATCCTCAATTTAATCAAACGGCGATTGTTGGCCAGTACGGCAGTAATAATAATGCGGAGGTGACTCAGCGAGGTCAGCGGCAATTATCTGAGATAGCACAGAGCGGCTCGGGTAACCGGGCAAACATCGATCAATCAGGTAGTTATAACCTTGCTTATATCTCGCAAGAGGGCGTCGCCAACGATGCGAGTATAAAGCAGGATTCATTTGGTAATGCCGCTCTTATTATCCAGCGAGGTGCTGGTAACAAAGCAAACATTACCCAATACGGTACCCAGAAGTCAGCAGTTGTTGTGCAAAACCAGTCACAAATGGCGATTCGTGTTATTCAGCGATAAGCAAAACATTTGGGCTGAAACTATCAATCCGATGGGGGTTTTAGTATGAATCTTTTCAAAGTTGCAGCATTAGCAGCATTGGTTGTTTCCGCAGGTGCAATGGCTACGTACCCACAGCAGGCTCAGCACTCAACCTTGAAAATATATCAGCAAGGTAACGGTAATAACGCCACAGCACTGCAGTCGAATGCTTTCTATTCGAAGACGGATATTAAACAGCTGGGCACCGTAAACGGGGCAAAAGTTGGCCAGGGTTCCGACAGCAGCGATATTAAATTGCTGCAGGACGGCTATGGTAATAACGCCACTATCAGCCAGTGGAACGGTAAAAACGCGCAGATCGACGTTCAGCAGTTCGGGACCAACAACGGCGCGGTGGTTAACCAGACGGCATCAAGTTCGCTGGTTTCAGTCACCCAGTTCGGTAACGGCAACCACGCCACGGCTTCTCAGTATTAAGACAGCCAGGCAGCCGTGTAAACAGGGCCTCAGGCCCTGTTTTTCTTTGGAGGTCGTATGCATACCCTGGTGTTGCTTGCCGCGCTTTCAAGCCAGCTGACGTTTAATACCCGGCAGCAGGAGAACATTTACACCATTACGCCCGTGGCCACGCTTGCCGCAGATTGCCAGTGCACAATGACGCTGGTGGCCAATAAAAGCGGGACGTCCGGGCAAAGCACCAGCCGTCAAAGCAGTGAACTGTTCATCAAAGCCCACGAAGAGGTCGCGCTGTCGCAGCTCAGTCTGAACATTGACCCCGGCGACAGCGTTACGGTGACCGTCACGTTGAGCGACGGGAAAGCATTTCACCTTGAACAGCAGTGGCGAGAGCCGGGCAAACCTTGACGAAGAATAAATATATGTGACGGAGGTATTGCAAGAATAAAAAACATCGATCACTGTTTAATTATCTTTGATTTTCTGCCGATAACCTTCAGGGACGACAGCAATCGAGGAGTAATGAACGTGAAAGCAATTTATACGAAGTATTTGCTTTGTCTGGCGCTGAGCGTGGCGGTTACGCCGTTATCCCAGGCCGCTTCCTCTGGCATTATCCATTTTCGGGGTGAAATAGTAGAAGGCGGCTGTCAGTGGGCGCCTGCAAGTTCCAGTGTTGCAATGACCTGTACCGAAAAAGGCAAACCTGTCACCCAAACCGTGGCCCTTAGTTCCCTTGATGGCGTAACCGTGCATAACGACAGCACGATGCAAACCCGCGTGCAGTATCTCGACTCACAGCACAAAACCGCCGTTTTGCACGTGACTTATCAATAGTCTCCTGGCCCGTTTCACCGACGGGCCTTCTCCTTTTGGTTTCAGACCACGTTGCAGAGTAAACTAGCCCACGTCGATTTAGATTCAGGGTATAGGGCTAGTGCTGTGAAAAAAAGTTTGCTTCTCTCTCTTCTGCTGGTGGCTCAGGCGACCGGCGCGGTGACGCTGGATGAAATCCAAAAGCGTTTTGCCGCTGCGCCCGTTATGCGGGCTCAGTTTGAGCAGGAGCGCCAGATAAAAGGCATGGCCCAGCCGCTGCATTCCAGCGGGCGAGTCGTGGTAGCGAAGAATAAAGGGCTGTGGTGGCAGCAGCGTCAGCCTTTCCCGATGCGGCTGATCGTGGGCGATAACCGCATGGTGCAGGTGATGGGTAACCAGCCTCCTCAGGCCATTACGGCACAGAGTAACCCGCAAATGTTCCAGTTCAACCAGCTGTTGCGCACGCTGTTTTATATCGACCGTAAAACGCTGGAGAAAGACTTCATCAGTGAATTTTCCGATCTCGGACAGGGGAAATGGCGGCTGGTGTTGATTCCCTCTGATGAAACGCTTAGCGGACTGTTCCGCTCCATAACGCTTTATGGCGAGAAGTCTCTCGATCGTGTTGAGCTTCACGACGTTGAGGAGGACTCGACGGAGATAACCTTCAGCCATTATCAGCCAGAACCCCACAAACTTACCCCGGAAGAGCGCAAACGCTTTGTCTTCTGATGCACATTACCGGCTTGCCGTGGGGAGAGTAGGGCACCTTTGCGATCCGCAATCCGTGGAGCGCTGGCTGTCGGAGGCGCTGATCGCTATGGCGCCACAGGGCGCGCGCCGCTCTGCATGGCTTGCCGGGCGAGTGCTTTTAGCGCAGCTGCTGGATAACGGCGCTTTGCCGCCGCTGCAAAACGGTTCTCACGGTAAACCCTGGCACCCGTATCTGCCTGAATTCAATATTTCTAACAGCGCCGACGCCGTTGCGGTACTGACGGGCAACAAGCCCGTTGGCTGCGACATGGAGCTGCTGCGCCCGCGTAAGCGCTGGCAGGCGGTGGCGAAGCACAGTTTTTCCCCGGCGCTTAATGACTGGCTGGAAGGGCTGCCTGAAGCGCAGCAGCTGACGGCATTCTGGCGTTTGTGGACGGCCCACGAAGCGGTCGTGAAGCAGCGGGGCGGGACGGTCTGGCAAATACCGGAGCTGTCGCTCCCGCTGGAAACGCTTTGCCCGTCGAACCTGCATTTGCAGCATATTACCTGCGGCGAATGGCTGATTGCCTGCTGTGGGTCTGAGGCGTTTGCAGCTGATTTTTCCGTAGAACGAGCGGTGGCTATCGGCTGAGTTTTTGATTGCGTTGTCGGCGGGCGGCGGCATAATACGTAAAACTTAATTAGAACGATAACTATTGCTATTTATATGGACGTTTCTCTCAGCCGTCGGCGTTTGCTGGCGCTTTCCGCTTTACTGCCTCTGGCCACAATTTTTCCGGGCCGCGCCCAGGCGCAGCGTTTTGACCCAAGCCGTATTATTGCCCTGGAGTGGCGGCCGGTCGAAATGCTGCTGGCGCTCGGCATCATGCCGCTGGCTATCGCCGATAAACGCAATTATCACCGCTGGGTTGGGGAGCCAAAGCTGCCTGATACCGTCGTTGACGTTGGGCTGCGAAACGAGCCTAACCGCGAATTAATGCAGCGCCTCAACCCTTCGCTATTTCTAATCTCCAAAGGTTTTGGCCCCGCCGAGTCAGACTTAAAGCCAATCGCTCCCTGCTGGTCGACGGCGTTCAATGACGCCAGCGGGCGCCCGTTGGCGCTGCTGGAGAAAGATTTAATCAGGCTCGGGCAGTTCCTGGGGCGCGAGCAACAGGCTGTCGAGCATCTGGCACAGCTTCACCAGGGCATTGCTTCCACGCGTGAAAAACTCCCGTCTGACCCGAGGCCGCTGGTGATGTTCTCGTTTCTCGATAGCCGCCGGGTGATGATTTTTGGCCGCAGCAGCCTGTTCAATGATTTGCTGGAGCGGCTGGGGATGCGCAATGCCTGGGACGGGAAAACCAATGCCTGGGGGAGTGCCGTGGTGGGGATTGAAACGCTGGTCAGGCTGGAGAATGTCACGGCGCTGTGTTTTATGCATGGCGACGACGATCCGGTGAAAACGGTGGCGAAATCTGCGCTATGGCAGGTGATGCCCTTTGTTCGTGACGGGCAGCTGCATCTGCTGCCTGCGGTATGGTTTTACGGCGGCAGTTTCTCGGCGCTGCGTTTCTGCCAGCTCTTGCCGGAGGCACTGTGCGCATAATCCTTCTTTTACTCTGTGCCTTCACGCTGTTTTTGACCGGCTACAACTTTCAGCAAATGCTGCCCGCAGGCCTTTGGTGGCAGGCGATAACCCTACCGCAGGTCACCGATGTTTCGCAGATGCTTTTTCATTACAGCCTGCTGCCGCGAACAACGCTGGCGCTGCTCACCGGTGCCGGGCTGGCGCTGGCCGGCTGTCTGTTTCAGCATATCCTGCGTAACCCTCTGGCCGAACCGGCAACCCTGGGCGTTGCGGCCGGGGCGCAGCTGGGCCTGACCCTTGCGACGCTTTTTCTGGCGGGGGCAGGGGAAACCGGCAGGCAGCTTGCGGCGCTGGCAGGCGCAATGGTCGTAGGCAGCATTGTGCTGGGTGCCGCCTGGGGCAAGCGTATGTCGCCGGTCACGCTGATCCTTGCCGGGCTTGTGCTGGGACTGTATTGCGGCGCGGTGAAAAGCTTCCTCGTACTGTTCAATCATGAACGCCTGCAAAACCTGTTTATCTGGAGCAGCGGGATGCTGAACCAGTATGACTGGGCGGGCGTGGAGTTTCTCTGGCCAAGGCTGCTGGCCGGGCTGGTACTCATCGTATTGATGATTCGCCCCCTGGGCATGCTGGCATTAGATGACACGGTATTGCGCGGGCTGGGCATGAAGCTGGCATTGGTTAGAGTGGGCGGGCTGTTTCTGGCGCTGCTGCTGAGTTCGATGCTGGTCAGCGTGGTGGGCGTTATCGGGTTTATTGGCCTGTTTGCCCCGGTTTTGGCCGGGATGTTTGGCGTAAGGCGCCTGCTGCCTAAGCTTCTGGCTTCCATGGCGACCGGAGCCCTGTTGCTGCTCTTGAGCGATCAACTGGTTATCTGGCTTGGCAGCCACTGGCAGGAGCTGCCGACCGGGGCGGTGACGGCGCTGGTCGGTGCGCCGTTAATGCTGTGGCTATTACCTCGCCTGCGCCATCAGCGGCTTGCCGCCACTCAGGATGCCAGTATTGCCGCGGAACGCCGACTGTCACCCGGCACCGTGCTGCTGATGTGTGCTGCTTTACTGCTGGTCGCCTTACTGGCGCTGGGCGTGGGGCGAGAAAGCGCGGGCTGGTTTGTGGGCTTACAGGAAATGTGGCAGTGGCGCTGGCCGCGCGTGCTGTCGGCGATTGCCGCCGGGGCAATGCTTGCGGCGGCCGGAACGCTGGTGCAGAAAATGACCGGTAATCCTATGGCCAGCCCCGAAGTGCTGGGCGTAAGTTCCGGGGCGGCCTGCGCCATCGTGTTATTGACGTTTCTTGTCCCCGGAGACGTAAGCGCGTGGCAGCTTCCGGCTGGTTTTGCCGGGGCGACGCTCACGCTGCTGGCGATGCTCGTTTTAGCCCGAACGGGGCTGGCACCGGGCCGGCTGCTGCTGACCGGCGTTGCGCTGAGTACGGTATTCGCCACGCTGCTTACGCTGTACCTGGCCAGCGGCGATCCTCGCAGCGGCGCGGTGCTGACGTGGCTATCCGGCTCTACCTGGAAAGTCACCGGGCAACAGGCTTTGGTGAGCGGCGGCATGGCGCTGGTGCTGATAGGGCTTACGCCGCTGGTGCGTCGCTGGCTGACTATTCTGCCGCTGGGAGGCGAAGCCGCGCAGGCGCTTGGCGTGGCCCTGAGCCGCTCGCGTATCAGCATTTTGGTCCTTGCAGCCGGATTAGTTGCTGCCGCAACGTTATGCGTCGGGCCGCTGAGTTTTGTCGGTCTTATGGCTCCCCATATGGCAAGAATGCTCGGCTTCCGCCGCGCGGTGCCTCAGCTCGTGGTGGCGATAGCGCTAGGCGCAGGTCTGATGCTGGTGGCCGACTGGCTGGGCCGCAGTATTCTCTTCCCGTTCCAGATCCCCGCCGGGCTGTTGGCCACGCTCTGCGGTGCCCCGTACTTTATCTGGCTATTGCGTAAGGCGTAGCAGGTAACGATAATCACGATCAAAATCATAATCGTTCTCATTATTGTATTTTGAATTTTACCAGGGACTTTAGATGCCTCATCCATTTTCTCATCAGGCCGGGTTTAAAACTCGCCTGATTGCGGCGTTGATCGCTGCCGCTTGCCTGCCTGCGGTCGCCGCGACTCAGGCAGATACCCAACAAAAAACTGCCGCTAAAGAAGAGACCATTACCGTAACGGCTACCCCGGATAATCAGTTCAGCGCGGGCGGTAACGATCTGGTCCCGGCTTACCTGGAAGGGCAGGTAGCCAACGGCGGGCGCCTGGGTATGCTCGGTGAACAGGATGCGCGTAACGTGCCGTTTAACGTTATCGGCTATACCTCAAAAATGATTGAGGATAAGCAGGCCAATACTATCAGCGACATTATTCGCAACGACGCCACCGTGCAGCCCGTGCGCAGCTACGGTAACTTCGGCGAATCCTACCGAATCCGAGGTTTCCTGCTCGACGGCGACGATATTTCCTACGGCGGGCTTTACGGCGTGCTGCCGCGCCAGATAACGAGCACGGCCATTGCGGAGCGCGTGGAGGTTATTAAAGGTTCTACGGCGTTCCTGAACGGCGTGCCGCCGGGTGGCTCTGGCGTGGGCGGGGCGATCAATATCGAGCCTAAGCGGGCGGGAAGTGAACCGCATACCCAGCTTGGCGTGGATTATACCGGGCGCTCGCAGGTAGGCGGCACGCTGGATACCGGCCGCAGATTTGGTGATAACGAGCAGTTTGGCGCGCGAGTTAACCTGCTTCACCGCGAGGGCGAAAGCGAAGTTCACGGCCAGAAGGACAGAACGTCGCTGGCAAGCGTTGGGCTGGATTACAAAGGCGATAAGCTGCGGACTTCCTTCGACGGCGGCTATCAGAAAATGACGGTGCATAATGGCCGTATCGGCGTTGGCGTTGGGGCGATTACGGAGATGCCTGACGTACCGGATAACCGGACAAACTACGGGCAGCCGTGGGTTTATTCGGATATGAGCAGCCGTTTTGCCGCCCTGCACAGCGAGTATGATCTGCAGGACAACTGGACGCTTTATGGCGCGCTGGGTACCAGCGAAACCGACGAGCGTGGCAATTACAGCGTGCCAAAGTTTGTTGATAACAAGGGCAATACCAGCCAGACGCGCCTTTCTACGCGCTACATCGCCGACGCTTTCTCCGGCATGGGCGGGGTGAGAGGTAAGTTTGATACCGGCTTTATCGGCCACAGCGTGAACCTGGGCTATTCAGGCGTTTACCGCAAAACCCGTGCGGCCTACACCATGTCGTCCAGTAAAACTGCCGTCGGGAATAACATCTACGATCCGTCTTATCTCGACCTCAGTCGTTTTCCGACGGTCGCTTCCGGCAGCGATATGGACGATCCAACCCAGCGTAGCCGCACGATTACCGGCGGCGTTTCTCTTTCCGACACGCTCTCTGCGCTGGATGATAAGGTCCTGTTGACCCTGGGGGCTCGCCGCCAGGAAGTGCGGGTTCGTAACTACAGCTATACCGGCATCGAAGACACGAAGTCGCGCTTTGACGCTTTCAAAGTTACGCCGGTTTATGGCCTGGTGGTGAAGCCGTGGGAGCCTGTTTCCTTCTATGCTAACCATATTGAAGCGCTACAGCCTGGCCCAACGGCAACGTCGAAAGCGACCAATGCCGGTAACGTGGTCGGTATCGTGCAGTCAAAGCAGAACGAAGTTGGTGTGAAGATGGACTTCGGCCGCGTGGGCGGGAGCATGGCGCTGTTTGAGGTCAAAAAGCCGGTGGGGATGATCGACAGCAACAACGTTTACGGCCTCTACGGTGAGCAGCGTAGCCGCGGTATGGAGCTGAACGTCTTTGGCGAGCCGATGTACGGCGTGCGCCTGCTGGGGAGCGCGCTGTGGCTTCAGCCTGAGATGGTCAAAACCAGCGGTGGCACCAATGATGGCAAAGACGCCATTGGCGTACCTCGCTACTCCTGGTCCGTAGGCGGTGAATGGGATCTGCCGTGGGTGCAGAACCTGACTGCGACCGGGACGCTTATCCGCACCGGCTCCCAGTATGCCAACGTCGACAACAGCCTGAAGCTCAACGGCTGGACGCGGCTCGATCTCGGCGTGCGTTACAGCACGAAGGTGAACGACCAGACGCTGACCTGGCGTGCCAACGTGGAAAACGTGACCAACGAGAAATACTGGGCATCCATCGACGACAGCGGCTCGTATATTACGCAAAGTGACCCGCGCACGTTGAAACTTTCCATGACTGTTGATTTCTAATCCAATAACAAATGCTCCGTTAAGGCGGGGCTTTTTGTGGCTGATATCTGAACATTTTTAAAAGTTGAAATGTCCGGAAACGATAATAGTCATGTACGTGCCCCGTCTGACGAGAATAGACTACGGCAAAGTACAGTTGGAGAATGGTTAATGAGTGAACGCATACAGGTAGTCCAGGGGGATATCACACAGATTGAGGTCGATGTGATCGTCAACGCGGCAAACCCTACGCTGATGGGCGGTGGGGGAGTGGACGGGGCGATTCATCGTGCCGCCGGGCCTGCGCTGCTGGAAGCCTGTAAAGCGGTACGCCAGCTACAGGGGGAATGTGCCCCCGGCCACGCGGTTATCACCGAAGCAGGGAATATTGCAGTAAAAGCGGTTATTCACGCCGTGGGGCCAGTATGGCACGGCGGAGAGCAGAACGAAGCGGAACTGCTGGAACTGGCTTACCGCAACAGCCTGGATTTAGCCGCCGCCAACGGCTACAGAACGATTGCTTTCCCGGCGATAAGCACCGGGGTTTATGGCTTCCCGAAGGCACAGGCGGCGCGCATAGCCTGGGATACCGTCTATAAATACATCGGTATGCGTCCGCTGCCGGAAAGCGTGGTGTTTGTCTGCTTTGATGATGAAAACACGCAGATTTATCAGCAGATTGCAGCTGAGTGTCATAAATAAATCACGAC
Source organism: Cedecea selenatireducens (assembly GCF_042138895.1). Taxonomy (NCBI): domain Bacteria; kingdom Pseudomonadati; phylum Pseudomonadota; class Gammaproteobacteria; order Enterobacterales; family Enterobacteriaceae; genus Cedecea; species Cedecea selenatireducens. Next base: position 190,529 of record NZ_JBHIKW010000006.1, read on the forward strand.
AGCTTCATAAAACTTCAATCTGCGGCGGCTAAGATTCCTGGCGCAGAGATAACAAAGGCCGGTGTTAATGACCGGCCTTTCGTGTGTTATCCAGCAAATGATTGTGGCGTAGCCGCTTTCTCCTTCGGCTTGCCTGAAAACAGGAAGCGAAGAAGCGGAATGCGCAAGTGCAGCTCATAAAGCAGCAGCGCAATGCCGACCACAAAGACCAGCCCGCTGAAGAACCCTAAGATATTGGACGTGATGTGCGGCGTAATAAACGCGCCGAAGAACAGCGTGAGCGGGTGGTGCACCAGATAAATAAACAGCGATGCATTGACGAAATAGGTTACCCGCGCTGATTTGAAGTTCAGCATTTTGTAGCCCAGCGAAAAGACCACGTTGACCATCCATAGCCCCATCAGCATGGTGATCACGCTTTCCGTTTCGTACATCCAGGCATCGCCGCTGCCGTAGCGCTGGTTTAATAAATAGGCCGCAAAGGCCAGGACGGCGCCTGCCTGGCTCCAGCGTGAAGGCGTGGTGAACAGGATCTTCAGCGAGTCGCGTTTGAAGGTCAGCGCACCGAGCATAAAGAACGGCAGATAAAACAGCGTCTGCATCACGACGAAATTAAACAGCCCGTCGCTTAATAATGGCGGGTGAATAAGAAAAATAGTTCGCCGAATAGCGGCATATAAAAGACCAAAGCCTAAGAATAAAACTGAGAGTTTTCCCAGCGTTATTGGCGAATTATTATTCTGTTCGTTTCTAATTATAAAATTATTAATTTTTTGAAACAAAACCATGCCGAGTGTGGTTAATATCACCAGCACCAGTAAAAACCACAGGTGGGAGACCAGTTCCCACACCAGCGTGTTGTATTTTTGGTAGCCCGTGAGCGTGTGCCACAGGCCTGCCTTGTCGTTGATGTATTGCAGCATCAGGAACTGAGGCAGCGTCAGCAGCGGTATGGCCGTCAGCATCGGGATGCCGACACGCTCCACGCGCACGGTCCACCAGCGTTTCAGCGGGTAGCGCAGAAATAACATGTAGGAAAAATAGCCAGAAATAACGAAGAATACCTGCATACGAAACGCGTGAATAAAGTCATTAAATAGCGTCAGGCTCGCAGAAGGCATCGCGCTATTCACGTGCCAGTGGTGGCTCGAATAGATAAGCGAAATGTGGAACGGGATGCCCAATAGCATCAACCATGCCCGGATAGAATCCAGGAAAAACTCACGTTGTTGCGGTGCTTTACTCATAATACTCCAGACATTTTCAGACTATTCGTCTTATCCTTAAGACCTTATCCCATCAGGCTAAAAGTCCAGTTCAGTCTACATATTCGTGGCAACCCTACACTAAGCATGTCATCCTGTCGCCAGGATGAACTCTTAAAGCGTAAGCAGTTGTCTTTATTTTGCTTAAACCCTGAGCCAGTACGCTGAACAAAGCAGTGATTTGGTTGTCGGAAAGCAAAACTTTCCATTAAAATGGATAGATTGATTTAAGCACACAAAGGGGGATGTGCTGGTTAATATGAAACATAAAGCAAATATGATGAAAGTGTCCTGGCTTGGCGCTGCGGTAATGTTGTCCCTTTATACCACCTCGGTTTGGGCCTTCACTATCGACGACGTCGCAAAACAGGCGAAAACCTTAGCGGGCAAGAGCTACGAAGCACCGAAAAGCAACCTGCCTTCGCAATTCCGCGACATGAAATACGCGGACTACCAGCAGATCCAGTTCAATCACGATAAAGCGTACTGGAACAACATCAAGACCCCATTCAAGCTCGAGTTCTACCATCAGGGTATGTACTTCGACACGCCGGTAACCATCAACGAAGTGACCGCCACTGCGGTACACCAGATTAAATACAATCCGGACTATTTTAACTTCGGTGATGTAAAGCACGATAAAGACACCGTAAAAGATCTCGGCTTTGCCGGGTTCAAAGTGCTCTATCCGATCAACAGCAAAGATAAGAATGACGAAATTGTCAGCATGCTCGGAGCGAGTTATTTCCGCGTGATTGGCGCCGGCCAGGTGTATGGCCTGTCCGCCCGTGGACTTGCGATTGATACTGCCTTACCGTCTGGTGAAGAGTTCCCGCGCTTCCGCGAATACTGGATTGAACGTCCGAAACCAACGGATAAAACGTTAACCCTGTACGCATTGCTTGATTCCCCACGAGCGACCGGGGCTTACCGTTTCGTTATCACCCCAGGGCGTGACACCGTGGTGAACGTGCAGTCTAAGGTTTACCTGCGTGACAAAGTGGGCAAGCTGGGCGTAGCGCCGCTGACCAGTATGTTCCTGTTTGGGCCGAACCAGCCGTCTCCAACCACTAACTTCCGCCCGGAACTGCATGACTCCAACGGTCTGTCTATCCACGCCGGCAACGGAGAGTGGATCTGGCGTCCGCTGAACAACCCGAAACACCTGGCCGTAAGCTCTTATGCCACGGAAAACCCGGTTGGTTTTGGTCTGCTGCAGCGTGGCCGCCAGTTCTCTCGCTTTGAAGATTTAGACGATCGTTACGATCAGCGCCCAAGCGCGTGGGTTGCCCCGGTAGGGGATTGGGGTAAAGGCCGGGTAGAGCTGGTTGAGATCCCAACGAACGACGAAACCAACGATAACATCGTGGCCTACTGGACGCCGGATCAACTGCCGGATCCGGGCAAAGAGATGAACTTTAAGTACACCATCACCTTTAGCCGCGATGAAGACAAAATGCATGCGCCGGATAACGCGTATGTGCTGCAAACCCGCCGCTCGACCGGCGACGTTAAGCAGTCCAACCTGATTCGCCAGCCGGACGGCACCATTGCGTTTGTCGTTGACTTTACCGGCGCAGAGATGAAAAAGCTGCCAACCGATACGCCGGTCACCGCGCAAACCAGCATTGGCGATAACGGTGAAATCGTTGACAGCCAGGTGCGTTATAACCCGGTCAACAAAGGCTGGCGCTTAACGCTGCGCGTGAAGCTGAAAGACGAGAAGAAGACGACGGAGATGCGTGCTGCGCTGGTCAACGGCGAGCAGACATTGAGTGAAACCTGGAGCTACCAGCTGCCTGCCAATGAATAAGTCTACTGAATTCTCGCCCGATTACATTGAGGCACTCCCGCTTTCTGCTGAGCAGAAGGCGGGTCTTCCTGCATCCGATCTTCAGGCGGTGCATGAGGCGCTTGACGCGCAGCATCACCACTATGAGCGTGCGGATGATTCTCCTCTTGCTTCGGTAAAAGCTCGCCTCGAGGCGAGCTGGCCTGGCTCTCTCGGCGGCGAACAGCTGATTACCGATGAGGAAGGGCGCACCCAGCTTCAGGCCATGCCGAAGGCGACGCGTGCTTCTATGTTCCCGGATCCGTGGCGTACCAACCCCATTGGCCGTTTCTGGGATCGCCTGCTTGGCCGTGAAACGAAATCTAGGTTTGCGTCAAAAGAAGAAGAGGCGTCCGAGCAGAAATGGCGTACCGTCGGCACGATCCGTCGCTACATCCTGCTGATCCTGACGCTGGCGCAGACCGTGGTCGCGACCTGGTACATGAAGACGATTCTTCCGTATCAGGGCTGGGCGCTGATTAACCCGGCGGACATGGGCGGCCAGGATTTGTGGGTCTCCTTCATGCAGCTGCTGCCGTATATCCTGCAAAGCGGCATCCTTATTCTGTTTGCCGTGCTGTTCTGCTGGGTCTCCGCCGGTTTCTGGACCGCGCTGATGGGCTTCCTGCAGCTGCTGATGGGTAAAGATAAATACAGCATTTCTGCGTCAACGGTAGGGGATGAGCCTATCAACCCTGAACACCGTACGGCGCTTATCATGCCGATTTGTAATGAAGACGTGGATCGCGTGTTTGCCGGCCTGCGTGCGACCTGGGAGTCGGTAAAAGCGACCGGGCAGCAGGCTCATTTCGACGTCTACATTCTGAGCGACAGCTACAACCCGGATATCTGCGTTGCCGAGCAGAAGGCCTGGATGGAGCTGGTGGCGGAAGTGCAGGGCGAAGGGCAAATATTCTATCGCCGCCGCCGCCGCCGCGTGAAGCGCAAAAGCGGTAACATTGATGACTTCTGCCGTCGCTGGGGCAAGCAGTACAGCTACATGGTGGTGCTGGACGCCGACTCCGTAATGAGCGGTGATTGCCTGACCAACCTTGTGCGCCTGATGGAAGCGAACCCGAAGGCAGGCATTATTCAGTCTTCGCCAAAAGCGTCCGGTATGGACACGCTGTACGCGCGCTGCCAGCAGTTCGCCACCCGAGTCTATGGGCCGCTGTTTACAGCAGGTCTGCACTTCTGGCAGTTGGGGGAATCCCACTACTGGGGCCACAACGCGATTATTCGCGTGAAGCCGTTCATCGAACACTGTGCGCTGGCGCCGCTGCCGGGTGACGGTAACTTTGCCGGGTCAATTCTTTCCCACGACTTCGTAGAAGCCGCGCTGATGCGTCGTGCCGGCTGGGGCGTATGGATTGCCTACGATCTGCCGGGCTCATACGAAGAACTGCCGCCGAACCTGCTGGACGAGCTCAAGCGTGACCGCCGCTGGTGCCAGGGCAACCTGATGAACTTCCGCCTGTTCCTGGTGAAAGGGATGCACCCGGTTCACCGCGCGGTGTTCCTGACGGGCGTTATGTCCTATCTGTCTGCGCCGCTGTGGTTTATGTTCCTTGCGCTGTCCACCGCGCTGCAGGTTGTACATGCTCTGACCGAGCCGCAGTACTTCCTGCAGCCGCGCCAGCTGTTCCCGGTCTGGCCGCAGTGGCGTCCTGAGCTGGCGATAGCGCTGTTTGCCTCGACGATGGTTCTGCTGTTCCTGCCGAAGCTGCTGAGTATCATTCTGATCTGGTGTAAGGGCTCCAAAGAATACGGCGGCTTCCTGCGCGTGACCTGTTCGCTGCTGCTCGAAGTGCTGTTCTCCGTGCTGCTGGCGCCGGTGCGCATGCTGTTCCATACCGTGTTTGTGGTCAGCGCGTTCCTCGGTTGGGAAGTGGTCTGGAACTCACCGCAGCGTGACGATGACTCCACGCCGTGGGGTGAAGCCTTTATGCGCCATGGTTCTCAGCTTCTGCTGGGTCTGGTCTGGGCCGTAGGGATGGCGTGGCTGGATCTGCGCTTCCTGTTCTGGCTGGCGCCGATTGTGTTCTCGCTGATCCTGTCGCCGTTCGTTTCCGTGCTCTCGAGCCGGGCGACCCTCGGCCTGCGCACTAAGCGCTGGAAGCTGTTCCTGATCCCGGAAGAGTATTCCCCGCCTCAGGTACTGGTAGATACCGAGAACTATCTGGAGCTGAACCGCAGCCGCACGCTGGACGATGGCTTTATGCACGCGGTGTTTAACCCGTCGTTTAACGCCCTGAGTACCGCGATGGCGACGGCTCGCCACCGTAAGAGCCTGGTGCTGGAGATTGCCCGTGACCGCCACGTTGAGCAGGCGCTGAACGAGACGCCGGACAAGCTCAACCGTGACCGCCGCCTGGTGCTGCTGAGCGACCCGATGACCATGTCGCGTCTGCATTACCGCGTGTGGGCTAATCCGGAGCGCTATTCCTCCTGGGTTGATAGCTACAACAAGCTGCAGCTTAACCCGCTGGCGCTTTCGACCAAATAACGTCGTAGCGCCCTGAAGATGCCGACCTTCGGGTCGGCATTTTTTTGCCTTTTATCCGGCGATGGTTATACTCAGCGCGATATAAACAGGAGAGCGGGTGTGGGTAAAATAATTGCGGTGCTGGTGATGGCCTTTCTGCTGAGCGGCTGCGGCAGCATTATCAGCAGAACGGTGCCGGGGCAGGGACACGGTAACCAGTACTACCCCGGCGTGCGTTGGGACGTGCGCGAAGGTGCATGGCGCTATATCACCGTGCTGGACCTGCCGTTTTCGCTGATTTTTGACACCCTGCTGCTGCCTATAGACGCCAGCCACGGGCCTTATGAGTAGCGGCTAGCGCTCATCCCACTCGTCTGCTGCCGTGCGACCCTCTTCGGTGTCCAGCGGCGGCTCGAGCTGAAACTCACCTTCGTCCCACTCGTGCAGCGTATTCTCTTCCAGCCACTCCTGGCGCAGCTCAATCTCATCGAAATCGCCGTCAAACACGCTTTGCGCCGCTTCTCCGCTGAGCATCGGCAGGCATTCACCTTCCTCGCTGTCGTCGGTAAAGAACTCGGCCTGCCACATGATGTCGCCATCCTGCAAAACGTACTTCTGGAAATTGAACTGCTCGACGCTGGCGCTCTCTTCATCCACGCTTGGGTTTTCGGCAAGATACTGCTCCCGCGCGGCATCAATGGCTTCTTCCAGGGTTGCATACATGCTCATGGGCATCTCCTTTAATCGCATCAGAATGGGCGTAAAAGAATGTATAGATGGCGATAAGAAGGCTGTCAAAGCAGACTAAAGCTGGATGGGAGGAGAGGGGAGAGTAAGTGCTTTGAAAATTTATCCGTATGGGTAAAAAGTTGTGCTGTGATAACGCATTCACTCGTAGCAAAGATAGAAGCACGTATTAAACGTGAATTGCCAGTGGGTTTTATTAGTAAGTACTAAATGAAAGATGGGTTTACAGAAACTGCCAGTCCTGAATACTTCGAACCGATGCTGGCAGTTTATGAGGAGGAGATAGCTACTACTAATCAGCCTTTTTTGAGGGTGATGTGACTGGAGTGAAGATTTCATGATAATTTTTTAGTAAAACTGGTTTTAGATGTTCAAATAGAATAGGATGAAATTCATTGGTAATCTCATTAGATATTGTAAGAACATAATGTATATTCTTTTTATTTACTTGCTCTTCTATTTCGTTACACTTATCAGTAAATATTTTTGTAGCAGAGGTGATATTGATAATGTTATTTTCGATTGCTTTATTTTTTAATGTGATATTCCACATTGGCAGTTCATAAATGAAAACCTGTAATTGAAGGTTGGTTTCTTCACATGTTTTTGTTTGCTTTACTATGTTCTCTCTTATATCACTTAATACTCTTGTTGAATTATTCTTAATACCCTCTGATTGATTGGCGAGGGCATCTATTATATCTGTTGATGATAACGTCTTACAATTTTCTAAAATAATCCTCGAAGATGTATGAATTTTAGATATTGACTCTAATATTTTTTCTGTTTGTTTAAAACCAGACTCATTAACTTTATTGTTCAGCCATTTATTAACTTTAAACGCTGACCACAAAGCTAACATGAAAGCTGACATAGCCACTAATGTTGATATACCGGGTGCCGTAACTTGTTTTGGATCTTTATAGACAATCCATTGGAATGCTACTGTTGCCAATATTCCTACGAAAAACCATGCTACATGAGATAACTGAAAATCATCACGAAGTTTCTTTGATTTAGATTTAATTTTCATTTGCCAAAAGCCAAGAAGTAAAAAGGAGAGTATTTTACTATGGACTGTTTCAGAGAACAACTACGTAAGGGTATAGCGTCAACTACTAAAAATAGTAGTAACACCTTTAAGAAGAAGATCCACAAGTTCATCGGCAAGTTTACGATAACAGATCAAGGGTATTGTGATTACGATATAGAAGAATCAAATCCATTCCTTCTAAAACGTTCCAGGAACGATTATGGACGGCGTAATGGAGTTATACGATATTTGCTTCAGTTGTTGTAAGATAAGACCTTACAGGGGATTAGGTGAAGGATTCAGTAGTGAATATGATAAAGAGAGTATTTAACTTTGTTAGGCCGTATATCTTCAGATATTACGTAGCTTTCTTTTGTGGTGGTGTCGTTTGGATGTTCATTGATGTGTACGTTACTAAAGGGATAGATGCTTCTTTTGTGTCTGCTTGTGCTGATATGGCTTTAGTAGCATTAGCACTGATGGCTGGGATACAGGCTAAAAAAATATGGCAAGAAAAATTTAAAGAAGACTCATATGGGTTTGCTAAAAAAATATATATAAAAATAAGAAAGTCAGATTCTTGTTTTGAATTGTTAAGTTCAAATCTCGACAAAACAAGAGCTTATATTGATTGCTATTCTCGTAGCATTGATATAGAGCCTGATTATGAATTTAATGGACACTTAATCAGCCCAAAAGATGATCATTATACTACAATAAAAGGATGCTCTATATGGATTTCCGAATACACAAGGATTCTTGTGTTTTCAATAAATCCGCTTTTCAAACAATATTGTAATGATTTAAATGATGACTTGATTAATTTTCAGGTAGTTGAAGGGGTTTTAATAAAAAATCAATTGATTGATATATATTTCAAGAGACTTAGCGATGTTAATCTTAATTTAAATAACTATGTGGATTTATTGGGTTCGTTTTATTCTTCTTTTGGTATTTCTTTGCTTTATAGTGAAGAATATGATGAAAAGAAATATTTAGATATGGCTTATGAAGGTGATTTCTCAAAAGTGAATGATGCTTTTTATAAATTAACTGATAGTCTGAACGAGCTTAAGGATATTAACAGCAAGGTTTCTAATAGTAGTGAGGGTTTAACAAAGTATTTTAAACTTCAGTTCAGGACTGATTAGAATTTTGTAGGAAAATTTGAAAGGTCTTCTAATAAAATGGAAGTCGATGTTTTCCCAGTATCCCCTGTGCAAAAGTCGAAAACTACTGAAACATTCACGGCAAGAATTGATTAAACACTATAATTATACGATGGATTGTGTCTTTGCACCCACTACCTTAGCATCATCACTAGATAATATAATAAACCCAAGCTTATTAACACTTTGTAATGCTACTTTTATTCCTATGTGAGAGAGGATGAGAGTGGTCGCATTATGTACAGAATAGTAGTGCATCGTGGCCTTTTAACTTAATCTTTATTTATGGTGGTGTGATAATTGTGATACTGATTGTTTATTTCAGATGAGCACTGTACATCCTTTTACTGTGAGTGAAATTGTTGGGATCTTGGCTGTAGTTGATGGGGTAGTGGTGTAACGGGTAGGGATGCTGCGTGGACAAACCCGTTGACTGGATTGAGTTTTACGCAGAAAAAAATCACACCACCTTTTCCAGATGTATTTCACTTTACTCTGCTTCCAGGGTTGCATACATGCTCATGGGCATCTCCTTGTGGCAAAGGTCAGGGAGCGGCTGCTCCGTTACGATTTCCAGTTAATTGTTGACGCTGTTGGCAAAGATGCAAGTCTGAGATTTACTCTCCCGGAATACGGACTCGTTCGGCGGGCTGGCGCAGGGTCATCCACGAATAAAGCGCGTTAAACAGCACGACGCTGGCGGTGACCAGGAACACGGTGCGAAAGCCGTAGCTCGCGGAAACGGCGGCCCCGAGCAGCGGGCCGGTGACGTTGCCGATATCACGAAAAGACTGGTTATAGCTGAAGATACGGCCTGAGATTTGGTTCGAAGAGTTGTAGACCAGCAGCGTTTGCACGGCGGGTAACAGCGCCCCGTCTGCGGCCCCTAATAAGAAACGTAATATGCCGAGCTGCCAGGTATTTTGCACCAGCGACATGGGAATAAGCAGCAGGACGGAGATAACCAGCGCGCCGATAAGGATCTTCTCTGGCCCGATACGATCCCCCAGCTTGCCCAGCCGTGGGGCGCTGATCAACGCCGCAACGCCGGGCACGGAAGCAATCATCCCGCTAATAAACGCCAGGTTACTGACGTTACCGGCCAGGTCGCGTACATAGAGGGTAAGAATGGGTGCGATAGAGCCGGTCGCCACCTGAATAATCATTGTGGTGACAAACAAGCTCAGCACCAGGCGCGGATTTTTCAATGAGGTCAGTACCTGGCGCACATGCAGCATGTCTTTTTTGGAAACCGGGGTGAACGACTCGCGAATAAAGAACAGCGTCATCACAAAGCACAGGAACAGCACCAATGAGGTGATAAAGAACACCGAGCGCAGCCCGTAGTTATCCGCCATCAGGCCGCCCATCAGCGGGCCAAGCAGCGCGCCGCTGACCGCACCCGTGGACAGCGTGCCAAGCGCCCAGCCGCTTTTATGGCGCGGGATCTGGGTGGCTATCAGCGCGTTAGCGTTAGGCACAAACCCGCCGAGCAGGCCGAGCAGGGCCCGTAGCGCCAGGAATTGCCAGATATTCTGCGCCAGCCCCATAAACAGCATGACGATAGACATGCCGAGCGCGGAACGCAGCAGCATCAGTTTTCGACCCTTACGGTCGGCAAGTCCGCCCCAGAAAGGCGAAGCCACGGCGGAAAACAGGAAGGTAATGCTGAAGACTAACCCGGACCACATATTGAGCTGGCTGTGGCCGGTGACGCCGAGCTGCTCGACGTAGAGCGGGAGGAAGGGCATCACCAGGCTGAAGGCCGCGCCGGTCAGGAAGCAGCCAACCCAGACGACGGCCAGATTACGCTTCCAGTTGATAGTGCTGTCAGGGGGAGTCATACCGCTCCGAAGTTGCCAGTGCCAAAAAGAGAGGGAATTATTACTCTGCTAATTATGCGCCTGTTGGCATTGGGCTGGCAAATCGAAGGGCTTTTTCGATCAAACGCACGGTAATAAAAAGCCGCCTGTTACGGCGGCTATTGCGCGATTATTGGTAGCGGTCTGGCATCCCTTCCGGGCGTGTCTTGAAGCGGCGGTGTAGCCACATGTACTGCTCCGGGGCCATCATGATGCACTTCTCAACGATTGTATTCATCCAGCGGGCGGTTTCTGCCGGGCTTTCAAGCGGCGGGTTCAGCTCAGGCTGGATAATCGTCAGCTCGTAGCCTTTGCCGTTTGGCAGTCGGCGCGGCACAAACGGCACGGCGCAGGCCCCGGAGAGCTTGGCCAGCGTGTAGGTTCCCGTGGTGGTGGCCGCTTGTTCAACGGCGAAGAACGGCACAAACTCGCTGCCGCGTGGGCCGTAGTCGTGGTCAGGTGCGTACCAGATGATGTCGCCATTTTTTAGCGCGCGGATCATGCCTTTCAGATCTCTGCGGTCAATCATGCTCTTATTGGAGCGCATCCGCCCCCAGGTTTGCAGCCAGTCCAGCAGGGGGTTGTCATTTGGCCGATACACGCCGATACCTGGGGTTTTAATGCCGAAAATACGGGCACCCAGCTCCAGCGTCAGAAAGTGAATACCAATCAGCAAAATACCCTGACCGGTTTTCTCGATGCCTTTAACGATGTCGACACCTTTGTAGTGGCACCATTTGTTGATGCGCTCGGTAGACCAGAACCAGGCCATGCCGGTTTCAATCAACCCCATGCCGACGGACTCAAAGTTGGCGACCACCATTTGCTCGCGTTTTTCCGCACTCATGTCCGGGAAGCAGAGTTCAAGGTTGCGGTAGGCTATTTGTGAGCGGCGTTTCATCAGGCGTTTTGCCAGCCGGCCCAGCCCGCAGCCAATGCGATAAAGTACCGGGTATGGAAGCTGTACAAGCAGGTATAAAAAGCCAATACCCAGCCATGTAGGCCAGTATCGCGGGTGCAATAATGCACGGGAGAATTGCGGTAAGTTCGTCATGTAAAACCTTTGTGACGGCAATTGCCGGATCTTCTAATCATTCCATTGTGACATTTTTTGACGCGCAGCCAAAATAAGCGCGGGCAGAGTGCCTGATTTTTCGCCGATTGTTGTTGTTTTTCTCGATGAGTGAGCAAAATGTAGCGTAAAACGCGGGGATGTAAATAAACGTTATTTGCTTTATGATGCAGCCCACTTTTTTTCAACGATTGCGAGCGAACACCATGCCAGTGTTACACAACCGCGTATCGAATGAGGAGCTGCGCGAGCGCATGCTTGCCGAAACCGAGCCGCGCACGACTATCTCATTCTACAAATACTTCACTATTGAACAGCCGCAGGCCACGCGTGATGCACTTTATCAGCTGTTTTTGAGCCTCAACGTTTTTGGCCGCGTCTATCTGGCGCATGAAGGGATTAACGCTCAAATAAGCGTCCCGGAAAGCCGTGTTGATGCCTTCCGCGAGGCGCTTTATGCCTTCCATCCGGCATTCAATAATTTGCGCCTGAATATTGCCCTTGAGGATGACGGGAAATCCTTCTGGGTGCTGCGCATGAAGGTGCGCGAACGCATCGTCGCCGACGGCATTGATGACCCCACGTTTGACGCAAGCGACGTAGGCGAATATCTAAAAGCGGCGGATGTTAACGCCATGCTCGACGACCCGAGCGCGGTCTTCATCGATATGCGTAACCATTACGAATATGAAGTGGGGCATTTCGAGGACGCTCTCGAGATCCCGGCGGATACCTTCCGTGAACAGCTGCCGAAAGCCGTGGATATGATGCAGGATGACAAAGATAAGAAAATTGTCATGTACTGCACCGGCGGGATCCGCTGCGAAAAAGCCAGCGCCTGGATGCGCCATAACGGCTTTAAAAACGTTTACCACATTGAAGGTGGGATCATTGAGTACGCGCGTCGTGCGCGTGAACAAGGTTTGCCGGTGCGTTTTGTCGGGAAAAACTTTGTCTTCGATGAGCGAATGGGGGAGCGCATCTCTGATGATGTGATTGCCCACTGCCACCAGTGCGGGACGCCGTGCGACAGCCACACCAACTGCAAAAATGACGGCTGCCACCTGCTGTTTATTCAGTGCCCGGCCTGTGCGGAGAAATTCTCTGGCTGCTGCAGCGAAGTTTGCCGTGAAGAGCTGGTGTTGTCTCCGGAAGAGCAGCGCCGCCGCCGCGCGGGTCGTGAAAACGGGAATAAGATCTTCAATAAGTCTCGCGGCATGTTGAATACCACGCTCGGTATTCCCGATCCTGAGAAGTAATCGCTATCCCCCGGTTTGCCGGGGGATTTGCTTTTTACTGGCGTATACCTTCAACAGAGATAATCAGGTCAACGTCCTGTGAAGCTGGCCCTAAATCCTGAGTAATGTTGAAGTCCTTCAGCTTGATTTTCCCTTCGGCTTCAAAGCCTGCACGCACGCCGCCCCACGGGTCATCGCCCTGACCAATCAGCTTAGCCGCCAGCGTCACTGGCTTCGTCACGCCGTTCAGCGTCAAATTGCCGGTAATATTCAGCTTCTCGCCGTCTTTCTTCACTTCCGTTGAGGCGAAAGTGGCCTGCGGGAACTTCGCTACATTAAGGAACTCTGCGCTGCGCAGGTGTTTGTCGCGCTCGGCATGGTTAGTGTCAACGCTGGTGGTATTGATGGTGACGTTCACTTTATCCGCCGCAGGATTTTTCTCGTCGAAGGTAAAGCCGCCGTCAAAATCACGGAAGGTACCGTACAGCCAGCTATAGCCGAGGTGTTGAATACGGAAATTCACAAACGCGTGCTGACCCTGTTTATCAATTTTATAGTCAGCGGCGACGGCCGAGCCGGTGGTAAATAACAGAGCGCTTAAGGTGGCTCCCAGCAGGATTTTCTTCATTGTCTTACTCTCCATAGTTAACGGGATGCTTTCCCCAGCATGCGCTTGAGGGTGGCATCTTTATCTAGAAAATGATGTTTCAGGGCGGCCAGGGCGTGCAGCAGGGAAATAATCACCACGCCCCAGGCAAGCCAAAGGTGAACGGTGCCGGCGAGATCGGCCTGAGCGCCGAAGTCCGTTAGCGTAGCGGGCACCTCGAACCAGCCAAAGACGCTAACAGGTTTGCCGTCAGCCGTTGAAATCAGATACCCGCTCAGCAAAATGGCGAACAATAATGCGTACAGCAAAATATGAGCGATAAGTGCACCGATCCGCGTCAGGCGTGAATAGCTTTTTAGCGGAGGTGGTGGTGGAGAAATAAAGCGCCAGACAATACGTATCACCAGCCCGAGCATCAACAATATGCCGATGCTTTTATGTATTTCCGGGGCCTTATGGTACCAGACGTCGTAATAGCCCAGCGTGACCATCCACAGTCCGAGGGCAAACATGCCATACACCGTCGCGGCGACCAGCCAGTGAAGCAGAACCGAAAGGTGTCCATAGCGTTCGGGTGAGTTTCGCCATTGCATATTTATGCGTCCATGTATTCCCAATGAAGGTAAAACATAGGCGTTCTGTTAACGTCAGATCAACATAAATATTCCCTTTTGGGCATATATTTATTGTATGTCTATTTTTTTGAATAACACCGGGGGAATGCATTCAGTAGAGGCGAATAAATATAAAGTTAATATCATGATGTGGCGGTGGTAATTATTTATTCAAATTGAATTATTTGCCGTAAAACTATATTTAATTAATTTTGTGTCAGTATTTGTCAATATAACCAGAGGGTCGCTAATTAATAAAAATAGATATAAGCCACATCGAGCAGCGCAAGAATTGCCCAGAGAATGAGATACAAAATAAAATGCTCGCGGATATTATGGGTTAAAAATTGTATGAAGCGAATCATGGTGGCCCCGGAGTAAAAGTGGCGGAAGTGCCCGCCACCCTGGATGTTACGCCGTTTTGAAACGAGAGAGTAGGAACGGAGATAAATCGAACGTAGGTTTTTGCCCCAGGGCAAACTGGCAGGCAATTTCGCCCAACACCGAGGCGAATTTAAAGCCGTGTCCGCTCAGCCCGGTGATTATCAGGGTGTTGTCGTGGCCGGGAAGGGTATCGATGATGAAGTCTTCATCCGGCGAGTTGTCGTAGGTGCAGGCTTTGCCATGCAGGCAGCAGCCGATCCCCGGCAAAAACTCACGCAGGAAGGGGAATACCTCAGCGCCGTCGCTGGCGACAGCGCCAAACGGCTTCCGCTGTTCGGGGGAATCAATCAGCTGCCCGCCGTTATGTTTGCCGAGCTTCAGCTCGTTATCTTCGGCCGGGAAGCCGTAGTACTGGTCCCCGTTCGGCGTTTCTGCCGTAAAAGCAGGGAACTTGTTGTTCTCGCTGTAGCGGCCGTCCGCCTGGTGCCAGGCAAAGATCTTGCGTACCGGCGTGACCGGAAGCTCCGGCAGCAGTTTGGTCACCCAGGTCCCGGCGCTGATCAGCAGCTTGCTGCCATGATACTCGCCTTCTTCGGTTACCACCGTCACGCCGTCGTCGCCGTGGCGGATATCCGTGACTTTGCAGTTAAACAGCTGGGCGCTGCCGCCCTGTTTCGCAAGGTTGATGTACGTCTCGATGGCAAGCTCGCTTTTCAACACGCCGGAGTCTGGTTCAAACAGGCCAACGTAGTTTTCCGGCAGCGCAATCTCCGGCCAGCGGGCGGTTACCGCTGCGGCATCCAGCGTTTCAAGCTGTAGGGAGAATTTCTCGGCGCTGGAGGCGACGTTGCGAATAAACGGAGAGTCGGCTGGCCCAAGGTTGATAACCCCGGTGCGGTGGAACAGCTTTTCACCGCTGGTTTCGGCCAGCGCGTCCCACAGTTTTTGCGCGCGCAGCACCAGGGGGACATATTTCTCGCCTTCGCCATACGCATGGCGCATAAGGCGGGAATCGCCGTGGTGGCTGCCCTGGTCGTGAGGGGGGTGGCCACTGTCAATCATCAGTACCTTCAGACCCGAGTGTGTTGCATAGCAGCCTGCGGCGGCACCGATCGAGCCGCTGCCGACGATGATGAGGTCGTAGTTCATAAGCTTTTCTCTGTGGAAAATTATCTATAGCAGGGTAATTAATTCGCCGGGACGATGCAATTAACGCGGAAGCTTAAAATAAAAAAGGCACCCCGTTGGGTGCCTGTGGCTATTGTTAAGCATCGGTCATCAATGCTTGCGATAATCGCTTTCCTGGTAATCACTGGATTCAATTTTGGCGATTCCGGCCTCAAGAATTGAAATAAATTGCCGGGCGACATCGGTAGTCAGCCAGAGCGTCTGGCCGATCTCGGTTTCATCGTGCTTCTGATTATTGGATGTCAGGTAGTGCAGGCGCAGCATCATGGCGTCGTAGCTGTCGACGGTGCTGATGTCCCATCCGACGAGGGGATGAGTCTGAATAACATCACTATTTTTTTCCATCATAACCCCTTTTATTCGTGTTTAAAGACAACGGCTAGCGAGGTTCATGCGTGATTTATCGTGAAGCGAGTTAAGTATATCAATAATACGGCTTACCGGGGGGCGAAATAATTACCTGGTAACACTTTTTCCGCATCATTTAGGAAAAATGAACAATAAATCGACAGGCCATGCTGAGTTTATAGAAAGAAGAGGCGAGATTTGTGCCTGGAAGGGTAAAAAATAATCAGAAGAAAGAACGGAAATAAAAAAACCGGATGGCGACACCCGGCAAAAAAGTACCAACATAATTGAGGGTATTAGTCGGCAGAAAACCAATCGTCAGCGCTTTCCCAGGTTTCCTGGAGGATCTCGCTGATTCGCGTTTTATCTTCTTTGGCACCGCCCAGCACGGACAGGTTGTTGCCGGAGGCATAACGCACCTGAACTTCGCTGCTGGTGTCCGGGAAATGCTGATTGATACGGCGGGAAAGCTCATTGGCAAGGGCGTCGATAGCCCCGGCTGGCAACGGTGTGGTTTTGGCTATAGTCACTTCAATACGCATAACGACCCCCTGTACAATATACTGGATATTTATACAGGTTAAATTTCCAGTAAGCAACAGGGGGCGTTGAAAAATTTAGCCTTTAACCGACCAGGTGACGTCCTCTCCGGCGAGGAACGGGACGATGCTGTCGTCACCGGCTTCAATCAGCTCCGGCATTTTCTCGGCAATGCGTACCAGCTCGATACTGTCTTCATTCACCGGCAGGCCGTAGAAACGTGGGCCGTTCAGCGAGGTGAAAGCCTCGAAGTGCTGCAGCGCATTCATTTCTTCAAACACCGTGGCATAGGCGCCCAGCGCGGACGGCGCGTTAAAGCAGCCTGCGCAGCCGCAGCTTGTCTCTTTGCGATGGCGCGAGTGCGGCGCGGAGTCGGTGCCGAGGAATACGCGATCACAGCCGCTGGCAACCAGCTCGCGCAGGGCATCCTGGTGAACGCTACGCTTCAGAATTGGCAGGCAGTAAAGGTGTGGCCGGATGCCGCCCACCAGCATGTGGTTGCGGTTAAACATCAGGTGCTGAGGCGTGATGGTCGCCCCAATCAGCGAGTTGCCTTCCTTCACATACTGGGCCGCATCTTTGGTGGTGATGTGTTCGAACACGACCTTCAGTTCCGGCAGCTGGCGGCGCAATGGCTCCATGACGGTTTCGATAAAACGCGCTTCGCGATCGAAAATATCGATGTCAGCATGGGTGACTTCGCCGTGCACCAGCAGCGGCATGCCAATTTTTTGCATGCGTTCAAGCACCGGCATGATAGCGGCAGTACTGGTGACGCCGTGAGCTGAGTTGGTGGTGGCATTGGCCGGATAAAGCTTGGCGGCGGTAAACACGCCTTCATTAAAACCGCGCTCAATTTCGTTAGGGTCGAGCGTGTCGGTCAGGTAGCAGGTCATCAGGGGTTCGAAGTTTTGACCGGCCGGAACGGCATCAAGAATGCGCTGACGGTAAGCGACCGCCGCTTCCACGCTGGTAACAGGAGGCGCAAGATTGGGCATCACAATCGCGCGGGCATACGTCTGGCTGGTGTAAGGCACCACGGTTTTCAGCATATCACCATCGCGAAGGTGGATATGCCAGTCATCTGGGCGGCGGATTTTTAATACCTGAGGTAATGCGGTCATGAATGTGCTCCGGCGTGAGAGGGAAAATCAGTCATCAAGGGCTGGTTTTATGCCGGGCACTAAGGATAAGGGGAAACGTTATCGTTTGCACCACTTATGTTGTACAAAACTCTCAGAGCAGAAAACTGCCCTGAGAGGGAGGCTATCAGTCCGTTAAAGGAATGATTATTTCACCGGGCTTCACTTCAATGCCTTTGGCATATTTCTTCGCCAGTGACTCGCCTTTGCTGCGATCTTCACTCAGGACATAGGCCGGTTGCTGATTGAAGTAGCTGCGCAGAGACTGATTCAGGTAAGGCACGATGGTTTGCAGCACGGTTTGCATTTTTTGCGGCTCAACCTGAGCATCCACCACTTCCATTTCCTGCAGGTAGATAGCGCCTTGTTCTTTATTGAACACCGGCAGCGCTTTCAGCTTCAGCTTCAGGGTGGCTTTCTGATTGCCAAACAGCGACGTCATGTCCAGATTGGCGTCGCCGGTCAGGGTGACTTTATTCGGCTCTTCCCGCCCAATCTGGCTGACTAAGTTGGTTAACACTACGTGGGCATCTGCCACGCCGGGCAGGCCAATGTTTTTTGCGAAGTTATTGTGTTTTTCCAGCGACTGGTTGATCTCCTGTTCACTCACGCTGTACTGCGTTAACTGGTTGCATCCTGACAGCAGGCCGCTAAGCATCAATGCTGCGGCAAAAACAATCTTCTTCATAGGCTTCCTCAAAATAGCGGCTCCAATGCCGTGCCTTGCGTTAATCAGCATAATGCGGCCCGGCGTTAGCGGCTACAGGAAAAAGATGAAAGGGGGGATTTACCCCTGGCCACCGGGCTCGAACATCGTCGGTTCAACCGGTTTGAGGCTGAACTGCCACCAGAGCGCGGCAAGGGTAATACAGCCGATAATCCCGAGCATCGCCCAGGGCAGCTCCGGCTGCTGCAGCGCTTTCCCCGCATCAAACAGCCAGCCGCCGCCGGTATAGCCCAGCGCGCCGCCCAGCGACAGCCCTAAACGGCTGAACCCCATATAGCTGCCTCGCGCGCGGGCATCGGCCAGCGAGGCGCTCAGCGTTTCCCTGGCGGGCTCGGCAATAATCGAGCCGATATAGAAGGTACAAATCAGGGCAAAAAGCTGCTGTAAGCTCGAGGTAAGGCCAATAGGCATCAGGCTGACCGTCATCAAAACCAGCCCGGCCATCAGGCGTTGCTCAAGGCGGAAGCGCTTTTCGCTCCAGCGGGCGATAGGGTAGAGCAGCGTCAGCGAAAGCGCCGCTTCAATGGCGTACATCCATTTCACCGCCGATGCGGTACCGGCTATATCGTTCACCATCAGCGGCAGCATTAGCATGACCTGCACCGCAAGCATGTAATAGCCGGTTAGCGTCAGCACATAGGTAATAAAGCGTTTGTCGCGGAATACGCGCCCCATGCCTTCACGCATTGGCGTGCGGATGGTCGAAAGCTTATAGGCAGGAAGCAGCCAGGCGTTAAGCGCTGCGCACAGCACGAACATCACCGCACCCACGGCGCACACCAGGCGGAAATCATACTGCAGCAGCCAGCTCCCCAGCAGGGCGCCGATAACCGCGCCAGCGCTGTCCTGCATCATCAGTATCGAGAAGAAGCGGCCCCGGTGTTGAGGGCGAACCAGTTTGACGACCAGCGCCGAGCGGGGAGGGTCAAACAACGTCCCGCCGATGGCGGAGAGCAGGCACGAGAGCCACAGCATCCACGGTTCGGTGGCGATCCCCATGGTGGCAAACCCGGCGGCGCGCAGCAGCATGCCGGTGACGATCATCGGTTTAGCACCGAGCCTGTCGGCAATAGCGCCGCCAAAGACGCCCAGCCCCTGCTGGATAAACTGACGCAGACCCAGGGCAATCCCGACCATCAATGCGGCCCAGCCTAACTGGTCAACGAAGCGGATGGAAATCAAAGGGAAGACAACGAAAAAGCCCAATACCACTAACATGTTATCAAGCAGCAGGAAATATTTACCCAGGCTCCTTGCCTGCGCCACCCGGGACATCTCCCCTCCAGGGAACTTAATTAAACGTGACAGAGACTTATTCTCGCCTGCCGTCCGAGCTTTTGACACAAGGTGCAGGACAATATTTTTTTATCGTGCAACGAGTTTGATTTAACTCTTTAATCGAAAAAAATGATGTTGCTTCATGTTGTTGTTTTCACTCGGCGGCCAGGCACAGGTATAGTAATAAGATGAGCCCCGAGAAGCGGGATGAAGGAGTGGGATAAACATGTTTGGCTACCGCAATAATGCACCGAAAGTTCGCCTGGTGACCGACAGACTGGTGGTGCGTCTGGTTTATGAGCGAGATGCCTGGCGTATGGCGGATTACTACACCGAAAATCGCCAATTTCTGAAACCCTGGGAACCCATTCGGGATGAAAGCTACTGTTATCCGTCAGGCTGGCAGGCAAGGCTTGGCATGATCAATGAAATGCACAAGCAGGGCAGCGCGTATTACTTTGCGCTGCTCGATCCGGAAGAAAAAGAAGTCATCGGCGTGGCTAACTTTTCCAACGTTGTGCGCGGCTCGTTCCATGCCTGCTACCTCGGTTACTCCATCGCCGAAAAATGGCAGGGGCAGGGGTTAATGCATGAGGCGCTGACCAGCGCTATTCGCTATATGCAACGTAGCCAGAACGTGCACCGCATTATGGCCAACTATATGCCGCATAATCAGCGAAGCGGTGACCTGCTGACGCGCCTGGGCTTTGAGAAAGAAGGCTACGCCAAGGATTATTTGCTGATTGACGGCGTGTGGCGGGACCACGTTCTGACCGCGCTCGTCAATAAAGACTGGACCCCAGGTCGTGGAGTTTAAAAATGAAATATCAGTTAACGGCGGTTGAAGCCCGCGTGATTGGCAGCCTGTTGGAAAAGCAAATCACTACGCCAGAGCAGTATCCCATGTCGGTCAACGGCGTCGTCACCGCCTGCAACCAGAAAACCAACCGTGAACCGGTGATGGAGCTGAAAGAGCACGACGTCCAGGACACGCTGGATGTGTTGCTGAAAAATCATTATCTGCGCACCGTGAGCGGGTTTGGCAACCGCGTGACCAAATACGAACAACGCTTTTGCAATTCAGAGTTTGGTAATTTGAAGCTGAACCCGGCGGAAGTGGCGGTTATCACCACTTTGCTGCTGCGGGGCGCGCAAACGCCGGGTGAGCTGCGCAGCCGTGCCGGGAGAATGTTTGAGTTCACCGATATGGCTCAGGTAGAAGCCACGCTGGAAGGGCTTGCAGGCCGTGATGACGGGCCGTTTGTTGTGCGTCTGCCTCGCGAGCCGGGGAAGCGTGAAAGCCGTTATATGCATCTCTTTAGCGGGGAGGTCGATGCTTCTGCGATGGCGGAGCAAAACGTAAGTCCGGTTTCAGACTCGCTCCATGCGAGAGTGGACGCGCTGGAGGCTGAAGTTGCCGAACTAAAACAGCGGCTGGATTCCCTGCTCGCGCATCTGGGAGATTAACGATGACGAAATTACGCGTTGGCGTGGTGGGGCTGGGCGGTATCGCGCAGAAAGCCTGGCTGCCGGTTCTTGGCGCATCCAACGACTGGTCGCTGGTGGGGGCATTTTCGCCGACCAAAGCAAAAGCATTGCCGGTGTGTGAAACCTGGCGCATTCCTTATATCGACTCGCTGAGCAACCTGGCAGCCCGGTGCGATGCCGTGTTTGTGCATAGCGCCACCAGTTCGCATTTTGCGGTGGTAAGCGAGCTGCTCAACGCCGGCGTTAACGTCTGCGTGGATAAACCTTTAGCGGAAAACCTGGCCGATGCCGAGCGGCTGGTGGAGCTTGCCGCACGTAAAAAACTTACCCTGATGGTGGGCTTTAACCGCCGTTTTGCCCCGCGCTATCAGCAATTAAAAGAAAAGCTGTCCGCAGGGGCAGCGTCCCTTCGCATGGATAAACATCGCAGCGACAGCGTTGGCCCGAACGATCTGCGCTTCACCCTGCTGGATGACTATCTCCACGTGGTGGATACCGCGCTGTGGCTTGGGGGCGGAAATGCCCAGCTGCAAAGCGGGACGCTGCAGACCAACGAGCTGGGGCAGATGCTGTATGCCGAGCACCATTTCAGCCAGGGCAATCTGACGATAACGACCAGCATGCATCGCCGGGCCGGGAGCCAGCGCGAGTGGGTTCAGGCGGTGACGGACGGCGGGCTGTATGAAGTCACCGACATGCGCCAGTGGCAGGAGGAGCGTGGGGCAGGGATAGTCGAACAGCCGATTCCGGGCTGGCAAACAACGCTGGAACAGCGCGGTTTTGCAGGCTGCGCCCGTCACTTTATCGACTGCGTGGCGAATCAGACGGTTCCGGAAACCTCCGGCGAGCAGGCCCTGCTGGCGCAGCGCGTCGTGGACAAGCTCTGGCGCGAGGCGATTAACGAATAAGCTGTAACATATCACGGTAGCAATTCGGCCCCGTATCGGTAGACTATGCCGACTTGTCATCATCCATGTACGCCTGCATTGCAGGCGTTCATGTTTGTGGAATAACAGAATAAATGAACCTATTAAAATCGCTGGCGGCCGTCAGCTCGATGACCATGTTTTCACGCGTGCTTGGCTTTGCACGCGACGCTATTGTGGCGAGGGTATTTGGGGCAGGAATGGCGACGGACGCCTTCTTCGTGGCATTTAAGCTGCCGAACCTGCTGCGCCGTATCTTTGCCGAGGGCGCTTTCTCTCAGGCGTTTGTGCCGATTCTGGCCGAATACAAGAGTAAACAGGGTGAAGACGCTACCCGCGTGTTTGTCTCCTACGTCTCGGGACTATTGACCCTGGCGCTGGCGCTGGTCACCGTACTCGGCATGCTCGCCGCGCCGTGGGTTATTCTGGTTACCGCCCCGGGCTTTGCCGACACTGCGGATAAATTCGCGCTGACCTCAAGCCTGCTGCGTATCACCTTCCCGTATATTTTGCTGATTTCGCTGGCGTCGCTGGTGGGGGCCATCCTGAATACCTGGAACCGTTTCTCGGTCCCGGCGTTTGCCCCGACTTTCCTCAACCTCAGCATGATTGGTTTTGCGCTGTTTGCTGCCCCGCACTTTAACCCGCCGATTCTGGCGCTGGCCTGGGCGGTAACGGTGGGCGGCGTATTGCAGTTGGCCTACCAGCTGCCGCACCTGAAGAAAATCGGCATGCTTGTGCTGCCGCGCATCAGCTTTAAAGACGCCGGTGCGATGCGGGTTATCAAGCAGATGGGGCCGGCGATTCTTGGCGTTTCCGTCAGCCAGATTTCGCTGATCATCAATACCATTTTTGCCTCTTTCCTGGTGTCCGGCTCGGTCTCCTGGATGTATTATGCCGACCGCCTGATGGAGTTCCCTTCTGGGGTGCTGGGCGTGGCGTTAGGCACAATTTTGCTGCCGTCGCTGGCGAAGAGCTTTGCCACCGGCAACCACGATGAATACTCGCGCCTGATGGACTGGGGCCTGCGCCTTTGTTTCCTGCTGGCGCTGCCGAGCGCCGTGGCGCTGGGTATCCTGGCCAAACCGCTGACCGTGTCTTTGTTCCAGTACGGCAAATTCTCTGCTTTTGATGCCCTGATGACCCAGCGCGCGCTGGTCGCGTACTCCGTCGGCCTGATGGGGCTTATCGTGGTGAAAGTGCTGGCGCCGGGCTTCTATTCACGGCAGGACATTAAAACGCCGGTGAAGATAGCCATCGTGACGCTGATTTTGACCCAGCTGATGAACCTGGTGTTTATCGGCCCGCTGAAACACGCCGGGCTTTCGCTGTCGATTGGTCTGGGGGCCTGTATTAACGCCTCGCTGCTTTACTGGCAGCTGCGTAAACAGGATATCTTCAAGCCGCAGGCGGGCTGGGCGCCGTTCCTACTGCGCCTGGTGGCAGCGGTGGTGGTGATGTCCGCGGTGCTGGTTGGGCTGATGTACGTCATGCCTGCCTGGGATTTAGGCAATATGCCTTATCGACTGCTGCGGCTGATGGCGGTTGTCGTGGCGGGCGTGGTCGCCTATTTTGCGACGTTGCTGCTGCTGGGCTTCAGGCTGAAAGATTTCGCCCGCCGCACGCTTTGATTTTTTCTGGGTGGATGACGCTTTCGTCAGGTCACCCTATTCTTTATATGTTGAAAGGTTAATTAGGTGAAAGAGCGATGAGAGGAATAATCACAACCTGGTTCGAAGACAAAGGCTTCGGATTTATCAAAGATGAAAACGGCGAGAACCGTTACTTCCATGTGATTAAAGTCGCCAATCCGGAGCTTATCAAAAAGGATGCGTCGGTGACCTTCGAGCCGGGAACCAATAACAAAGGGCTGTCGGCCTTTGCCGTGAAGGTTGAGCCGGAGAGCAAGCATCTCTTTATCGCCGGCGAGCGTCTTAAAATCACCTCGATCAAATCTTACGTGGTGTACAGCGAAGAGCAGCCGGCAGACGGCAAGATCGATAAAGAAAACGCGGTGTTGTCGGTTGGCCTGCTGATGAACAGTATTCGCCCGAAGGCTGAGAAAAAAGAGGGTGAAATGCGTACGGTGAAAAAACTGGCCGTCACCACGTTCCAGGGCGAAACGCATCTCTTCTCAGAAGATGAGATTGATATTGAGGCTACGGTAAAAGTCTTGAAATCGCTGAAATAAACAATCTGCTGGTCAAGGAGAGCGTTGACCAGCAGTTTTCATCTGGTGGGAAAATCAGATAGTGATTTTTTTACCGCCGCGGTTGCCCTGCGACGTTGCCTGCCCGTCGGCACCATAGAAGTCCGGCGCCTGATGCGGTTTTAACACGGCAATAGCCTGCTCATTGCGGGCCATCTGATCTTCCAGTAACCAACCGTTGTGCTGGTTAATGTCCCGCAAATGCAGGGTTTTTTGCGTAATCGTCTGCCAGCGCTGGCTGACGTCCAGGCTGGTGACCGCCCCGGCATTTTGCTCCGCACGACGCTGCTGCTCCAGGTAGTCCAGCGTAGCCAGCAGCGAGCTTTTATCTTCAGTTATACGTTGCAGCGCATTGCTGTTTATCTGGCCTGCGGAAAGCTGCAGCTGTTCAGCGTCCATCACCTCTTTCAGTGAATTCAGCACTGCGGTCATTTGGTCCAACACTTCTAACAGACGACTCACCGTTAATTACTCGACAAATAGCTTTGGGCTTCCTGGATCAGCGCATCGGCGATCTTGCCGGTATCCATCTTCAGGTCGCCGTTACGAATAGCCGTCTTCAGGGCTTCAACGCGTTCCATGTTGATATCGCCGCTGCCTGGCTGCATCAGTTTAGCCTGCGCATCGCTTAACTTTACGCTGGTGCTGTTGGCGGTTGCGGATTTTTCCAGACGGCTTTTCAGCGTCTGTGGATCGCTGGTTTCACGCGGTTGTACGGTGCTTACCGGTTTCAGTGGCGACGTGCGATCAATGCTCATTGTTCTCTCCTCATCGAGGGGCTCGCGGCGTAAGAGCCAGTCAGTATTATTAATTGATAGTACTATCGGCAGTCGCCGCGGAATCTTTAAAAAGATTATAGATTAATCAGAATATTCCCATCAGCATCAACCTTCCCGCTTACCACCTGCCCTGAAGACATACGAACGCGGGCATTTTGTGCCACCGCGGCGTTGTTCAGCGCTTTACCTTCACCGTTGACGCTAAAGCCCTCGCCGGAGGCAATCACCTGAACCTGCTGGCCGGCTTTTACCCGCCAGGCCTGGCGCACCATCGACTGAATAACCGGCTGCCCGGGGGCAATGTCCCGCAGTGACACCGCCTCGGTGGCCTGGTCGAGACTCATCATAGTTCTTGGGGGGAGTTGGTCAAGGCGGCCCCGTTTTAACTCTACGCTGCCGGGGTCGATTCTTGCGCCGCGCGCGATTGCCCGACTGGCGACGACGTAATCGCCCGTGGCAATGACCTGAACCTGGATAAAGCGTTTGTCGCTGCCGCAGCGCGCCATGACGCTCACGTTACCCCACAGCTTTGCATTTCCCGGCGTTGAGAATTCGGGCTGAGGGCAGGCGGGAAGCTGGCCGTCTGGCGTTTTCACGTTGACGCTGACGTCATCGCTGATCCCCGCCAGCCGCTGCTGGAAATACTGCGTCAGCGGCAGATCGAGCGTACCCGCCAGGGCCAGTTGGCTGACCAGCAAACTTGCTACGCCGCTCCAGATTTTCAGGCTTATCATCGCGCTTCTCCGTTCTCAGGTTGCGGTGATTTTAACCGTGAGTCGTTTTGATCAAGGCGACAAATAGCGACGTATTTTGCGCTTATTCCACCCATCGCGTACGCGTAAGGCGCTTTAAGCTTTCGGACGATTCCTAATTCTATGGACCATGGAGGAAGCATGCTCGATAAACTGGACGCCGCACTGCGATTTCAGCAGGAAGCGCTTAATTTGCGTGCCCAGCGTCAAGAGATCCTGGCCGCGAATATCGCCAATGCCGACACGCCGGGCTTTCAGGCGCGCGATATCGACTTTGCCAGTGAAATGAAAAAAGTGATGGAGCGCGGACGCGTTGAAGGGGGCGGCATGTCGCTTGCGCTGACTTCGGCTCGCCATATTCCGGCCCAGACCCACTCCACTCCGTCGCTCGATCTCCTCTACCGCGTACCAGACCAGCCTGCAATGGACGGCAACACCGTCGATATGGACCGCGAACGTACGCAGTTTGCCGATAACAGCCTGAATTACCAAACAAACCTCACGGTGCTTGGCGGGCAAATCAAAAGCATGATGTCGGTGCTACAGGGATAATCGATGGCCTTACTCAATATTTTCGACATCGCCGGTTCGGCTATGACCGCCCAGTCCAAGCGTATGAACGTGGCGGCAAGTAACCTCGCCAACGCCGACAGCGTGACCGGGCCAGACGGCCAGCCTTACCGCGCAAAACAGGTCGTTTTTCAGGTGGACGCAGCACCTGGTGCAGCGACCGGTGGCGTTAAAGTGACCAAAGTGGTGGAGAGCGATGCGCCGGACAAGCTGGTTTTCCAGCCGGGCAACCCGCTCGCAGACGCGCGCGGCTACGTGCGTATGCCTAACGTAGACGTGGTCGGCGAGATGGTGAACAGCATGTCTGCCTCCCGCAGCTACCAGGCCAACGTCGAGGTGCTCAACACCGTGAAGGGCATGATGATGAAAACGCTCACTCTCGGTCAGTAACAGGAGCCTATATGTCCCTTGCAGTCAAAATGAACGATCCGACTAACAATGTTGATCCTACGGCTGGCGCATCCAAAAACAGCCTGACGGGCAACAGCGCGGCAGACCTGCAGGGGAGCTTCTTGACCCTGCTGGTGGCGCAGTTAAAAAACCAGGATCCGACCAACCCAATGCAGAACAACGAACTGACCACGCAGCTGGCGCAGATCAGTACCGTGAGCGGCATCGAAAAACTCAACACCACGCTGGGTTCTGTCTCCGGCCAGCTGAACCAGAACCAGTCTCTGCAGGCGAGCGCCCTGATTGGTCACGGCGTCATGATCCCCGGCAACAAAGTGCTGGCAGGCACGGACTCCAAAACCAACACCATCAGCACCACGCCGTTTGGCGTTGAGCTGCAGCAGGCGGCGGATAAAGTCACCGCGACGATCTCTGATAAGGACGGCAAAGTGGTCCGCACCATCGAGATTGGCGGCCTGAGCGCCGGGGTTCACACCTTTACCTGGGACGGCAGCGCCAACGACGGCACTAACGTGCCGGACGGCTCTTATACCGTAGCAATCAATGCTACCAACGGCGGGACGCAGCTGGTGGCTCAGCCGCTGAACTTCGCCATGGTGAACGGCGTTATCAACGGCAAAGATGGCGCGAAGCTGGATCTCGGAACCTACGGTTCCACGACCCTTGATGCAATCAGGCAAATTATTTAAGCCTATAACCTTAGCAGGAGTAAGACATGGCGTTTTCTCAAGCGGTCAGCGGCTTAAATGCTGCGGCCACCAACCTGGACGTGATTGGTAACAACATTGCCAACTCCGCCACCTACGGTTTTAAATCCGGCTCGGTCTCTTTTGCCGACATGTTTGCAGGCTCTAAAGTGGGCCTGGGCGTTAAAGTTGCGGGCGTGACCCAAAACTTTGGCGACGGCACAACCACCAGCACCGGCCGTGGCCTGGACGTGGCTATCAGCCAGAACGGTTTCTTCCGCCTGGTCGACAGCTCCGGCTCCGTTTTTTACAGCCGTAACGGTCAGTTCAAGCTGGATGAAAACCGCAACCTGGTGAACATGCAGGGCCTGCAGCTGACCGGTTACCCGGCCACCGGCACCCCGCCAACCATTCAGCAGGGCGCAAACCCGGTAGGGCTGTCTGTGCCGAATACCCTGATGGCGGCAAAATCCACCACCACGGCGTCCCAGCAGATCAACCTCAACTCTACCGACAAACTGCCAGCCACTACGCCGTTTGATCCGACCAAAGCGGATAGCTACAACAAGAAGGGCACGGTAACCGTCTATGACAGCCAGGGTAACGCCCACGGCATGGACATTTACTACGTGAAGAGCGCGGATAATACCTGGGCAGTTTATACCAAGGATTCCTCTGTTGCGGGTTCAACGGCAACTCCAGCAGGGTTTATGCGTTTCGACAATAACGGCAACCTGCAGGGTATTACTGCCAACGCCGCCGACCCGATTCCAAACCCGAACACGCTGCCAACCAGCATCAACGTGACGACCGGCGTGACCAACGGCGCAACGCCTGCCAGCTTTGCGCTGAGCTTCCAGAACTCCATGCAGCAGAACACCGGCGCGAACAACATCGTTGCCACCCTGCAAAACGGCTATAAGCCGGGTGACCTGGTTTCTTACCAGATTAACGATGATGGCACCGTGGTCGGCAACTACTCCAACGAGCAGAACCAGCTCCTGGGGCAAATTGTGCTGTCCAACTTTGCTAACCCTGAAGGTTTGCAGTCTCAGGGCGATAACGTCTGGACCGCGAGCAACTCCTCCGGCGTTGCGCTGCTGGGCCTCGCGGGCACCGGTAACTTCGGGACGCTGACCAGCGGTGCGCTGGAGTCTTCGAACGTGGATCTGAGTAAAGAACTGGTGAACATGATCGTCGCGCAGCGTAACTATCAGTCGAACGCGCAGACCATCAAAACCCAGGACCAGATCCTCAACACCCTGGTTAACCTGCGCTAAGCGCCTGAAGGAACGGCTTAATGGATCATGCAATCTACACCGCCATGGGCGCTGCCAGCCAAACGCTGAATCAACAGTCAGTCACGGCGAGCAACCTGGCGAACGCTTCGACTCCGGGCTTCCGCGCGCAGCTTAACGCTTTGCGTGCGGTTCCGGTTGAAGGGCTTTCTCTGCCAACCCGTACCCTCGTCATTGCCTCAACGCCAGGGGCAGATATGACGCCGGGTCAAATGGACTACACCTCGCGCCCGATGGACGTTGCTTTACAGCAGGATGGCTGGCTGGCGGTGCAGACGCAGGAGGGCGGGGAAGCCTATACCCGTAACGGTAACATTCAGGTAAGCCCTGCCGGTCAGCTGACCATCGGCGGCCGGCCTGTTATCGGCGACGGTGGCCCTATCGCGGTGCCGGAAGGCTCGCAGGTGACCATTGCCGCGGATGGAACCATCTCCGCGCTGAACCCCGGCGACCCGCCGAATACCGTGTCACCGATTGGCCGACTGAAGCTGGTGAAAGCCACGCAGCAGGAAGTGGTGCGCGGCGATGACGGACTTTTCCGTTTAAACGCCACCGCCCAGGCTACACGCGGTGCGGTACTGCAGGCGGACCCTACCATTAAGGTGATGTCCGGCGTACTGGAAGGCAGCAACGTCAAACCGGCGGAAGCGATGGCGGACATGATAGCCAACGCCCGTCGTTTTGAGATGCAGATGAAAGTTATCTCGAACGTTGATGACAATGAACAGCGCGCTAACACGCTGCTGCAAATGACCTAACGTCCGGCTCACTTATTACAGGATTCAACCATGATCAGTTCTTTATGGATTGCCAAAACGGGTCTTGATGCACAGCAAACCAATATGGATGTGATTGCCAACAACCTGGCAAACGTCTCCACCAACGGTTTCAAGCGTCAACGCGCCGTGTTTGAAGATTTGCTTTACCAAACCATTCGTCAGCCGGGCGCCCAGTCTTCTGAGCAAACAACGCTGCCGTCAGGTTTGCAGATTGGTACCGGCGTTCGCCCGGTCGCAACCGAGCGTCTGCACAGCCAGGGCAACCTGTCTAAAACGGACAACAGCAAGGACGTGGCGATCAAAGGCGAAGGCTTCTTCCAGGTCTTACTCCCGGACGGCACCTCTGCTTACACCCGCGATGGTTCTTTCCAGGTTGACCAGAACGGCCAGCTGGTAACGGCGGGCGGTTTCCAGGTTCAGCCGGCGATAACCGTGCCGGCAAACGCCCTGAGCCTGACTATCGGCCGTGACGGCGTGGTGAGCGCAACCTTGCAGGGGCAGGCCGCTCCGGTGCAGGTTGGCCAGCTTAACCTGACGACCTTTATGAACGATACCGGCCTGGAAAGTATCGGTGAGAACCTTTACACCGAAACCCAGGCATCCGGTGCGCCAAACGATTCCACGCCGGGATTGAACGGCGCAGGTTTGCTGTATCAGGGCTACGTTGAAACCTCAAACGTCAACGTTGCTGAAGAACTGGTGAACATGATCCAGGTTCAGCGCGCTTACGAAATCAACAGCAAAGCGGTCTCCACGACCGACCAGATGCTGCAAAAACTGACGCAAATGTAAGGCGTGTGCCGGCGCGTGAAAGCGCGCCGGCTGCCGTGACCTGAAGATGAAAGCAATGCAAAACCCAATGGTGCTCCGTCCTGTTGTCCTGAGTCTGGTGTTTGCCGTAAGCGGCTGCGCCCTTGTGCCTACTAAACCGCTGGTTGAAGGTGCGACTACCGCCCAGCCGGTGCCTGGCCCTGCGCCAGCGATCAACGGGTCAATTTTCCAGACCGCACAGCCGATGAACTACGGCTATCAGCCGCTGTTTGAAGACCGTCGCCCGCGTAATATCGGCGACACCTTAACCATCCAGCTTCAGGAAAATGTTAGCGCCAGTAAAAGTTCTTCGGCGAATGCCAGCCGCGACGGCAAATCGGCCCTTGGCTTTGATACCGTGCCGACCTTCGCCGCAGGGCTATTGGGGAATGGGAAAGCTGACCTGAATGCCTCTGGCAGCAATGGCTTTAACGGCAAAGGCGGCGCCAATGCCAGCAACACCTTTAGCGGCACCCTGACGGTGACCGTCGACCAGGTGCTGGCGAACGGTAACCTGCACGTCGTGGGTGAGAAACAGATAGCCATCAACCAGGGAACCGAATTTATCCGCTTCTCTGGCGTAGTGAACCCGCGCACCATCAGCGGCAGCAACACCGTTGCGTCGACCCAGGTGGCGGATGCCCGAATTGAGTATGTCGGTAACGGCTACATTAATGAAGCGCAGAACATGGGCTGGCTGCAGCGCTTCTTCCTTAACGTATCGCCGATGTAAGCGAGGGGTACCATGGTTAAATATTTATTTGGGTTGGTTGTGCTGCTGGTAACGGCGTATGCATCAGCTGACCGTATCCGCGACCTGACGACCGTGCAGGGCGTGCGTGAAAACTCCCTGATAGGCTACGGCCTGGTCGTCGGGCTCGACGGCACCGGTGACCAGACGACGCAAACGCCGTTCACCACCCAAAGCCTGAACAACATGCTT
The DNA here is from genome assembly GCF_042138895.1 of Cedecea selenatireducens. Taxonomy (NCBI): domain Bacteria; kingdom Pseudomonadati; phylum Pseudomonadota; class Gammaproteobacteria; order Enterobacterales; family Enterobacteriaceae; genus Cedecea; species Cedecea selenatireducens. Next base: position 221,710 of record NZ_JBHIKW010000006.1, read on the forward strand.
TCCCAGCTGGGCATCACCGTGCCGACCGGCACCAATATGCAGCTGAAAAACGTGGCGGCGGTTATGGTGACCGCCAAATATCCGGCGTTCGCGCGGGCGGGGCAGAACATCGACGTTGTCGTTTCCTCAATGGGTAACGCCAAGAGCCTGCGCGGCGGTACGCTGTTAATGACCCCGCTTAAGGGCGTTGATAACCAGGTTTATGCCCTGGCGCAGGGTAACGTGCTGGTCGGCGGCGCGGGCGCTGCCGCAGGCGGCAGCAGCGTGCAGGTGAACCAGCTTAACGGCGGGCGTATCACCGGTGGCGCGGTCGTCGAGCGCGAGCTGGCCGGTACCTTTGGCAATGGCAATACCCTTAATCTGCAGCTTAACGACGATGACTTCAGCCTCGCGCAGCAGATTACCGACACCATTAACCGTTCACGCGGCTTTGGCAGCGCCACGGCGCTGGACGGCCGTACCATTCAAATTCGCGTGCCAAGCGGCGGCAGCTCGCAGGTTCGCCTGCTGGCAGATATCCAGAACCTTGAGGTCAACATGCCGGTTCAGGATGCCCGCGTGGTAATTAACTCCCGTACGGGCTCGGTGGTCATGAACCGTGAAGTGACGCTGGATAACTGCGCCGTCGCGCAGGGAAATCTGTCCGTCACGGTGAACCGTCAAAACCAGGTCAGCCAGCCTAATACGCCATTTGGCGGCGGTCAGACCGTAGTAACGCCGCAAACGCAGATCGATCTGCGTCAGAGCGGTGGCTCGGTACAGCGCGTGAATTCCAGCGCCAACCTGAACAATGTCGTCCGCGCGCTGAACGCGCTGGGTGCCACGCCAATCGATCTGATGTCTATCCTGCAATCAATGCAAAGCGCAGGCTGCCTGCGCGCGAAACTGGAAATCATCTGATGCTTACTGATGCCCGTTCACTTGCCAATGCCGCTTTTGACGCTAACTCGCTGAATGATTTAAAGGCGAAGGCCGGACAGGATCCGAAAGGGCACCTGAAAGAGGTGGCTCATCAGGTGGAGGGCATGTTCGTGCAGATGATGCTGAAAAGCATGCGTGAGGCGCTGCCGAAAGACGGAATTTTCAGCAGCGAATCCACCCGTATGTACACCAGCATGTATGACCAGCAGATTGCCCAGCAGCTTAGCGCGAAAGGGCTGGGGCTGGCGGATGCGATGGTCAAACAAATGGGCGGTGAGCAGGCCGATCCGTCCGAGACGGCGGGCCAGATCCCAATGAAGCTCGATCCGCAAACCGTTACCAGCTATCAAAATCAGACGTTGACGCAGATGGTGCGTCAGGCCGTGCCGCGCGCGCCTTCAAACGAAGAGCCGATGAGCGGAGACAGCAAAGACTTCCTGGCGCAGCTCTCGCTCCCGGCTCGTCTGGCGAGTGAGGCGAGCGGCATCCCTCATCACCTGATACTGGCGCAGGCGGCGCTGGAGTCCGGCTGGGGGCAGAGGCAAATCCGTACCGAAAAAGGCGAGCCTAGCTTTAACCTGTTTGGCGTCAAAGCGACGCCGGGCTGGAAAGGGGCGACCACCGAAATCACCACCACCGAGTTTGAAAACGGTGAGGCGAAGAAGGTCAAAGCGAAGTTCCGCGTTTACAGCTCGTACCTTGAAGCGCTTTCGGACTACGTTGGCCTGCTGACGAAAAACCCGCGCTACGCTGCCGTGACGAACGCAGCTTCCGCAGAGCAGGGCGCTCAGGCGCTGCAAAACGCCGGTTACGCCACGGATCCTAATTACGCCCGTAAGCTGACCGGCATGATCCAGCAGCTGAAATCAATGAGCGACAAGGTTTCCAAAGCCTACAGCACCGATTTGTCAAATTTGTTCTGAAGAGACTCAAGTCTCGTGGCCTGCTGCCGATAATAAACAGCAGAACCTTTGACCACACGCTATGAAGGAACCTTCATGTCCAATAGCCTGATTAACAGCGCCATGAGCGGCCTGAGTGCTGCCCAGGCAGCATTAAGCACCGTCGGCAACAATATTTCTAACTATAACGTAAACGGTTATACCCGCCAGACGACGATTCTGTCCCAGTCAAAAAGCACCCTGACCGGGGGCGGCTATGTGGGCAATGGCGTGTATGTTAACGGCATACAGCGTGAATATGACTCGTTTATCACCAACCAGCTGCGAGCGGCACAAACGCAAAGCAGCGGGCTGACGACGCAGTACCAGCAGATGTCAAAAATTGACAACATCCTGTCCGGGACGACTAACTCGTTGTCCAAAACCATGCAGGATTTCTTCTCTGGCCTGCAGACGCTGACCAGTAATGCTCAGGATCCGGCGGCACGTCAGGCTCTGCTGGGTAAAGCGGATGGCCTGGTAAACCAGTTTAAGGTGACCGACCAGTATCTGCGCGATCAGGATAAGCAGGTAAACCTGTCTATCACCAGCAGCGTTGACCAAATCAACACCTACGCCAAACAGATTGCCAACCTGAATGACCAGATTTCGCGCCTGAAGGGCGTGGGCGCGGGTTCAGCGCCGAATGACCTGCTGGATCAGCGCGATCAGCTTGTCAGCCAGCTCAACCAAATCGTCGGCGTCGAAGTCAGCGTGCAGGACGGCGGCACCTATAACGTGTCTATCGGCAATGGCCTGACGCTGGTGCAGGGCGATACCGCTAACCAGCTGGCTGCGGTTAACTCCAGCGCGGATCCCTCCCGCACGACCGTTGCGTTTGTCGATCCTGTCGCCGGTAAAGTTGAAATTCCGGAAAGCCAGCTGAACTCCGGCTCACTTGGCGGCCTGTTTACCTTCCGTTCTCAGGACCTGGACAGCGCGCGTAACCGTCTCGGCCAGATGGCACAGGCTTTTGCGGCGGCCATGAACGGCCAGCATACCCAAGGTTATGATGCTAACGGAGACAAAGGCACCAACCTGTTCACGATTGGCGGCCCAACCGTACTGAGCAACAGCCGTAATACCAGCGGTACGCAACTGACGGCGTCCATCACCGACAGCAAGCAGGTACAGGCCAGCGATTATAAGGTTGAGTTCGTGAGCGGTAGCTGGAAAGTGACCCGCCTGTCTGACAATGCCAATATCAATCCGGGCACCACCACGGACGCAGGCGGCAACGTAAGCCTGAACTTTGACGGGCTGAAAGTTGGCGTGAGCGGCACGCCTGCCAACAATGAAAGCTTTACCGTAAAACCGGTTTCTGATGCCGTGGTGAACATGAACCTGGCCATCAAAGACGAAGCTAAGCTGGCGCTGGCAAGCGATCCTGCCTCGGGCAAGAGCGATAACCGTAATGCTCAGGCGATGCTTGATCTGCAAAACTCGAAGCAGATTGAAGGCAATAAGACCTTCAATGACGCCTACGCTACCCTGGTCAGCGACGTGGGGAATAAAACGGCCAGCCTGAAGGTCACCAGCACCACTCAGGGCAACGTGGTTACGCAGCTAACGAAGCAGCAGCAGTCTATCTCAGGCGTTAACCTCGACGAAGAGTACGGCAACCTGCAGCGTTATCAGCAGTACTACATGGCCAACGCCCAGGTCCTCCAGACTGCGTCAACGCTGTTTGATGCCTTGCTGAATATTCGTTAACGGGAGCCAGCGTCATGCGTATCAGTACCCAAATGTTGTATGACCAGAACATGCGCGGCATTAGCGACTCGCAGAGTTTATGGTTGAGCTATGGCGAGCAGATGAGCACCGGTAACCGAGTGAACCGCCCGTCGGACGATCCGATCGCGGCTTCTCAGGCGGTAGTGCTTTCCCAGGCGCAGTCCATGAATGACCAGTACAAACTGGCGAGGACGTTTGCAACTCAGAAGGTCTCCCTGGAAGAGAGCGTGCTTCAGCAAACGGTCTCTTCAATACAAAGCGCGCAGGAAAAGATTGTTTATGCCGCAAACAGCGGGACGTTGAGTGATGACGATCGGGCGTCTTTGGCAACCGATCTCGAAGGTATACGCAATCAAATCTTAAACCTGGCTAACAGTACTGACGGCAACGGTCGCTATATTTTTGCCGGTTATAAAACCGAGGCAGCACCGTTTACCGGGGCGGCGGGGAGTGTGACCTACAACGGCGGGACTATCCCGATTACCCAGCAGGTTGACTCCGCGCGTACTATGACTATCGGTCATACCGGCGATGAAGTCTTTAACCATATCTCCAGTAACGCGACGCCTGAACCTGATGGTTCACCGAGCGAGACCAATATCTTCAACATGCTGGACTCTGCTATCAAGGCGCTGAAAACGCCGACAGCCGGGCTGGATGATGCGGGTAAAAAAGCCCTTGATGCCGCTGTCGCCAAAACAAACCGTGGCCTGGGGAATGCCCTGAGCAATGTGTCGACCGTGCGTGCGGAGTTAGGTACCCAGCTGAATGAGCTCAGCAAGCTGGATGATTTAGGCAGTGAGCGAGCGCTGGCGCAGACCGATCAGATGAGTCAACTGGTGGGCGCAGACTGGACCGCAACCGTGTCTAACTATGTGCAGCAGCAGGCCGCCTTACAGGCCTCTTATAAAGTCTTCACCGATATGCAAGGCATGTCGCTTTTCCAGTTGAATAGTCGATAGGCTTTACCGTTTTGGGCGCGTTATGAAACTGAACGCGCTTTATATGCCCGCTTCCGCACCCCGGAGCGGGCTTTTTTTTAGCGAAAATTCACCAGCCGCACACTTCGTGTTCGTCTTCCGTGTCGTAGGCGCGCACGGTATTTACCAGGTCTTTCACTACTTCGGCGGCCACGTCCGGGATGAGCAGCGTCATGGGGGATTCGGTCTCGTAGTCGACCGAAACGCCGTTGCTGTTGTTGGTCACGCTGACGGTATACGTTGCTTTGCCCATTACGCGTTCCTCTGGCTGTTCACCACTTTACCCAGGCCGGTGCCTTCCAGCTTGGCATCAGGCGCGGCAAAGAAGTCGATATTGAAATAAGTATCATCGGTCAAAAGCTCAATACGATGCCATTTTTGCGGCGGAGAGATAGCAAAGGCTCCGGCTTCAATCACGATTTCCACGTCGGGAACCGTGGCATCCGCATCCGGGAAACCAAAGTATTTCACCGCACCCTGCATCACCGAAAGCCGACCAAAAACCCCGGCTTTGGTGTTGTGATGGGTGAACAACGCGGCAGGCGCCGTCTCTTTGGTCCAGAACGGCGTTGCACGGGTATGCAGATAGGTTTGTGGGATGGTCAGCATAATAAGGTTCCTTCTGTCGTTACAGTGAACGGAGAACTTCCGGGGCCACAAAAAAGTCGATGTTGAATACCGCATCCTCGGTTATCAGTTCGAGGTGGTGCCATTTCTCCGGCGGGAAAACGCCGAAGTGGCCGGCTTCAATTATCAGTTCTGTTTCCGGCTCGGGCGTGGTCTCATCGGCATAGCCCAGATAGCGAACTTTACCGCGCATGACGGTCAGGCGCGGATAGACGCCCTGACGGGTGCCTTTGTCCAGATGACGTTGAAAAAGACCTGCCGGAGCAGACTCTTTATCCCAGAAAGGGGACGAGCGGGTGTGAATGCAGTTGGCGGGGATCGGGAGCATGGTGTTTCTCCTCAACAAGTTCCGCAGGTATTACATCATACAAATTGGCGTGGCGTTTATCATAATGTGCATTTCAAATGCATCTTTAGTGGGTAGATAGCTACCACGTTATAAGTACTGAATTAAGGGCAAAAAAAAGCCGGTCAGTTGACCGGCTTAGTATGCTGCGCGGAAGTTAGTCCGCTTTGCCTGGGCGTGTCGCTGGCGCAGTAGCCTGCTGGCTCGCGCTGTGGCCGCCGGCAGAACCTCTACCGCTGAACTCGAAGGACGGGCGAACCCATTCGCTATTGCGAGGTGCTTCAGGGGTGTATACCGGAGCCGGAGCTCGGGTCATAGGCGCCGTAGCGTGCTTAACGGCGACTGCTGCTTCGGTTTTAACCGCCTGTTTCACCGGCTCTGCTTCTACCGCAGGTGCCGCTTCAACCACAGGTTTCACTTCTTCAACCACGGGCTTCACTTCTTCAACCACCGCGACCGGCGCTTCTGCTGCCGCTGGCGCTTCTTCAGCAACCGGAGCAGGTTCGCTAACTTCAGCTGCCTGCGAAACCGCCTGGGCAGCTTCTTCCTGGACAGGTTCAGCTTGTGCAACGGTTTCTTCGGCGACGGCTTCATCCGCAGCGGCAATCAGCTGTGGCTGTTCGGTAACAGGCGCATCGATGACTTCCGGATGCGTTGTTTCAACCGCGACTGGCGCAACAACGGTCTCTTCTGCTTTCACAGGCTCACTAACCTGCACGTCGGCGACAGGGGCTACGGCTTCAATGGCCGCGGCCTCAGCAACGTTGGTGTGCTGAACTTCTTCGTGAGACTGGAATACTTCTTCCTGAGCAACCTGATCGTGTGGACGAGCAATAGGGTAGGTGATGAACACTTTACCAGACGCCAGCTCCGGAGATGCGCAGGCGGTTGCTAACGGCATTGGAGATACCGCCGGGTAACGCTCGTCACGGTAACGACGACGACGCTGCCCGCTCACACGCAGGTGACGTGGAGAACGGCGTGAACGACGCGGCATGCCGGTAGTTTCACGGTTTTCTGCGTTTTCATCCTGCTGCTCGGCATTAACCGGAGCTTCAACAACCGCTGGCAGTGCAATCGGAGCCTGCTCGGTGATGACCTGTGCAGCCTGAGTTTCTTCTACTACAGGTGCATCAGCAGATTCAAAGCGAACTTTTTGGCTCAGCTGGCGCGGCTTACGGCGCTGCATCAGCGGGGAACGCTCTTCCTGCTCGGCTTCTTGCTCAACAACATTAGTGTCCTGCTGCAGCGCTTTCACTTCCTGCTGAGCCTGACGTTTTTCATCAGAACGACGACGGTTACGCTCACGACGCGGCTGCTGCTCGTCACGGGACTTCTGCTGTTTTTCAGCATCGTCTACGACAGTAGCAACGTTCTGGCGAACTTCACGGGATTCCGTATTCTGCTGCTGACCGTTACGGCGGTTACGGCGGTTGTCGTCACGACCCTCACGCGGCTCGCGAGCTTCACGGCCTTCACCGCTGCGGTCATCGCGGTTATTACGATTGTCACGGTTATCGCGATCGCGGTTGTTGCGGTCACCGCGCTCATTACGATCGCCACGATCGCGGCGATTGTTCTGACGGCGGTTATTGTTGCGACGATCCTGACGTTGGGTATCAGATTCAGTCGCTTTTTCTTCCTTCACTTCTTTCACTTCGGCCACGGCGCTGTCGCCGGCGAAGAGTTTTTTCAGTGCAGAGAAGAAACGACTAACCAGACCAGGCTGCTCGGCTACGTTTGCTTTTGGTTTGACTGCGGCCGGCTTCACGGCCGTTACTGCAGGTTCAACCGCGGCGGTTTCCTGCGGCGCAGGCGGCACTTCTGGCATCACGAAGGTCGCCAGAGCCGGTTGCTCAGGACGCTTACGTTCGATGTATTCTTCCTCAGAAGGCATCGCCATCTCTTCTTCATGCAGCTTAGGCAGCATGTAGCTCAGAGTCTGGGTTTCTTCGCCCTTACGCACGCGCAGTACGGAGTAATGTGGCGTTTCCATCTGATCGTTTGGCACGATAATCGCGCGCACGCCGCCCTGGCGTTTTTCAATCGCGCTTACCGCATCACGTTTTTCGTTCAGCAGGTAAGAGGCAATCGGCACAGGCACGATAGCGTGAACTTCTTTGGTGTTCTCCTTCAGCGCTTCTTCTTCGATCAGGCGCAGAATGGAGAGCGACAGGGATTCGTTATCACGTACGGTGCCGGTACCGCTACAGCGAGGGCACACGTGGTGACTGGACTCGCCAAGAGACGGGCTCAGACGCTGACGTGACATTTCCAGCAGGCCAAAGCGTGAGATGTGGCTGATCTGGATACGTGCTCTGTCCTGACGCACCGCTTCACGCAGACGGTTTTCAACCGCGCGCTGGTGGCGAACCGGCGTCATGTCGATGAAGTCGATAACAATCAGGCCGCCGAGGTCGCGCAGGCGCAGCTGACGGGCAATTTCATCGGCCGCTTCAAGGTTAGTGTTGAAGGCGGTTTCTTCGATATCGCCGCCGCGGGTTGCTCGCGCGGAGTTGATGTCGATGGCGGTCAGGGCTTCGGTGGTATCAATGACGATAGAACCACCGGACGGCAGACGGACTTCGCGCTGGAAGGCGGACTCAATCTGCGACTCAATCTGATAGTGGCTGAACAGCGGGATTTCACCGGTGTAGAGCTTAATTTTGCTGCTGAAATCCGGGCGACCCAGCGCGGCAATGTGCTGGCGAGCCAGCTCAAGCACTTTCGGGTTGTCGATCAGGATTTCGCCGATGTCCTGGCGCAGGTAGTCGCGGAAGGCGCGAACGATAACGTTGCTTTCCTGGTGAATCAGGAAAGGAGCAGGGCGGTTTTCAGCGGCTTTCTGGATAGCTTCCCAGTGCTTCAGGCGGAAACTCAGATCCCACTGCAGCGCTTCTGCAGATTTACCCACGCCTGCGGTACGTACGATAAGGCCCATACCGTCCGGCAGTTCAAGGGAAGAAAGCGCTTCTTTTAATTCGGTACGGTCATCCCCTTCGATACGACGTGAAATGCCGCCGGCGCGAGGGTTGTTTGGCATCAGAACCAGATAGCTACCCGCAAGGCTGATAAAGGTCGTTAAGGCCGCACCTTTATTACCACGCTCTTCTTTATCAATCTGGACTATGACTTCCTGACCTTCGCGCAGAACGTCTTTGATGTTCGGACGGCCGTGGGAAGCGTAATTCGAAGGGAAGTATTCGCGGGCGATTTCTTTCAGAGGAAGGAAGCCGTGTCTTTCTGCGCCATAATCAACAAACGCCGCTTCCAGACTTGGTTCAATACGGGTGATTTTGCCTTTATAGATGTTTGCTTTTTTCTGTTCGTGTCCCGGGCTTTCAATGTCCAGATCGTACAGACGCTGCCCATCTACAAGGGCGACACGCAACTCTTCTTGCTGAGTTGCGTTAATTAACATTCTTTTCATCGTAACTTACTCATTATTCTTACATTGGCGACAGAGCTGCGGGCATGGTGACGCTAACCGGGAGTGAACCGATGGCCTCGTGACTAAACGCGTAGTCGCCAACCTCACGGTTGTCGCTTGCTGAGAGGCGCAAAGTGTCGGTTGCCTGTATTTCATACGGAAATACAGCGCAATTATCGTGGGAATAACCTTAGAATGTTTCTTAAGAGTTGATTCCATTTTACCGGTCAGGCTGCAACCCGCAGCCCGCTAACTGCCTGAAAGTACAATACGTCTTACGCCATTGCTGCGTGGATGAACGTTCAGGCAAAATTGGTATTCCGCAAACTTTCTTGTTCTAACAAGATTCAACACGGAAAACCGCAACATTATTCCACTGCTAACCTTGTTATAGCAAGATGACTTTTGCTATTAGCGCCCTGTTTCTTACAGTTTTTTAACCGCTATTTTAACCTTGCGACAAAGAGCATGAAAAAAGGCGGTCTGGACGGTTTAAAACAGAACAGATTGTCAGTTAAGCACATAAAAATGAGTGGCGCTATGCGCGTGGGCTATTTAGAATCGCCGACCATGAAAACAGAGACTCCATCAGTAAAAATCGTTGCAATTTCGGCCGACGAGGCCGGGCAGCGTATCGACAACTTTTTGCTTGCCCGCCTGAAAGGTGTGCCAAAAAGCATGATTTATCGCATCGTGCGTAAAGGCGAGGTGCGGGTGAATAAAAAGCGCATCAAGCCTGAGTACAAACTGGAAGCCGGGGATGAGGTTCGCATCCCGCCGGTGCGTGTTGCCGAGCGTGAAGAAGAGGCCGTTTCTCCGCATCTGCAAAAAGTCGCCGCGCTGAGCGATGTCATTCTTTATGAAGACGACCACATTCTGGTGCTCAATAAACCTTCCGGTACGGCGGTACACGGCGGCAGCGGCCTGAGCTTTGGCGTGATTGAAGGGTTACGTGCCCTGCGCCCGGAAGCCCGCTTCCTTGAGCTGGTTCACCGCCTTGACCGTGACACGTCCGGCGTTCTGCTGGTGGCAAAAAAGCGCTCTGCGCTGCGCTCCCTTCATGAGCAACTTCGTGAGAAGGGGATGCAGAAGGATTATCTGGCGCTGGTACGCGGCCAGTGGCAGTCGCACGTGAAAGTTGTCCAGGCACCGCTGCTGAAGAATATTCTGCAAAGCGGGGAGCGTATCGTCAGGGTCAACAGCGAAGGCAAGCCGTCGGAAACGCGCTTTAAGGTCGAAGAGCGTTATGAATTCGCTACCCTGGTGCGCTGCAGTCCGGTCACCGGGCGTACTCACCAAATTCGCGTGCATACTCTGCACGCCGGGCATCCTATCGCATTTGACGATCGCTATGGCGACCGGGAATTTGACAAGCAGCTTGCGGGCACCGGGTTAAATCGCCTGTTCCTGCATGCCGCCGCGCTAAAGTTTACCCACCCGAACACCGGGGAGGTTATCCGTATCGAAGCGCCGCTGGACAATAATCTCAAGCGTTGCCTGCAGGTTTTACGCAACGCTAAGTAACGGAAAGCGCTCCGCATTGCCGGAGCGTTTTTTTTAGGCCAGCAACGGGTTACAGTCTTCGTTGCGTAGCATCTCGCAAAGACTGATTAGCGGTAGCCCAACCAGGGTATTCGGATCTTTCCCTTCCAGCCGCTCAAATAGCGTGATGCCCAATCCTTCACTTTTAAAGCTCCCGGCACAGTTCAGCGGCTGCTCCTTTTGCACATAGCGGCGAATTTCTTCCTCGGTTAAATGACGGAAATGAACGTCAAAGGGCTCACACAGCGTTTGTAGCTGCCCGTTGGCTGAGTTATACAGCGCCAGCCCGGTATAAAAGGTCACGATGGTTCCCCGTGCCAGCATTAATTGCCGTACGGCATTTTCTTCGCTGTGCGGCTTTCCGGCTATTTGGTTGTTCAATACGCAGACCTGATCGGAGCCAATAATAAGGTGATGAGGGTAGCGTTCTTTTAACGCCTGAGCTTTGGCCTGGGCGAGGCGGGTTACTAAATGGCGCGCATCTTCGCTCTGATGAGGCGTCTCATCGACCTCCGGTGCTGCAGTGATAAAAGGGATGCCGAGTTTTTCAAGCAGGCTGCGGCGAAAGGGGGAGGTTGAGGCCAGAACAATAGGTTTCATATTTTTTTCATTAAAGATAGCGAATTGGTTAAAGGCATTTTAAACTGTGCCACCGCAATGTGTGCGAATATACCCGTCATATTTTAAGCCGCAGAGGCGTTACCAGCGCTCGCTTACCCGAGCCGGGTGCCTGTCTGCAACTTAAACTATTTAGGGTAGAAATGGCAAAAGGCGCTGTTTCCAGGCCTTTTTCTTTGACTCTATGACGTTACAAAGTTAATATGCGCGCCCTATGCAAAAGGTAAAATTACCCCTGACTCTTGATCCGGTTCGTACGGCTCAAAAACGCCTTGATTACGAAGGAGTATATGCTTCCGATCAGGTTGAGCGTATCGCCGAGTCTGTAGTCAGTGTGGACACTGATGTAGAATGCTCCATGAGATTCGCTATCGATAACCAGCGCCTCGCGGTCTTGACCGGCGATGCAAAGGTCACGGTAACGCTCGAATGCCAGCGTTGCGGGAAACCGTTTGTGCATCATGTTCACACAACGTATTGTTTCAGTCCGGTCCGCTCTGACGAACAGGCTGAAGCACTCCCGGAAGCGTATGAGCCGATTGAGGTTAACGAATTCGGTGAAATCGATCTGCGGGCGCTGGTGGAAGATGAAGTTATCCTCTGCCTGCCTGTGGTTCCGGTGCATGATTCTGAACACTGTGAAGTGTCCGAGGCGGACATGGTCTTTGGCGAACTGCCTCCAGAGGCGGAAAAACCAAACCCATTTGCCGTATTAGCCAGTTTAAAGCGTAAGTAATTGAGGAGTAAGGTCCATGGCCGTACAACAGAATAAACCAACCCGTTCCAAACGTGGCATGCGTCGTTCCCATGACGCGCTGACCACCGCCACCCTGTCCGTGGACAAAGTTTCTGGTGAAACTCATCTGCGTCACCACATCACTGCCGACGGTTTCTACCGCGGCCGCAAGGTTATCGTCAAGTAATCTGGCGCAACCTTGAGACGTCTAACCCTAGCGTTAGATGCCATGGGTGGGGACTTCGGTCCTTCCGTGACAGTGCCTGCAGCTTTGCAGGCACTGGACTCTAACACTTCGCTTAATCTTCTTTTAGTCGGCAATCCCGACGCTATCTCGCCATTACTTGCCAAAGCTGATTTCGAGCAACGCTCGCGTCTGCAGATTATCCCTGCGGAATCGGTTATTGCCAGTGATGCCAGACCTTCTCAGGCGATTCGTGCCAGCCGCGGTTCGTCAATGCGCATTGCGCTTGAGCTGGTGAAAGAGGGGCGGGCGGAGGCCTGCGTCAGTGCCGGAAACACCGGCGCGCTGATGGGGCTTGCAAAATTACTGCTCAAACCTATTGAGGGGATTGAGCGCCCGGCGCTGATGACGGTATTACCGCACCAGCAAAAGGGCAAAACGGTGGTGCTTGATCTCGGCGCTAACGTAGACTGCGACAGCACGATGCTGGTGCAGTTTGCCATTATGGGCTCTGTAATGGCCGAAGAGGTGCTCGGTATCAGTCGCCCTAAAGTGGCGTTACTGAACATCGGCGAAGAAGAGACTAAGGGGCTGGACAGTATCCGTGAGGCCTCTGCTTTATTAAAAACAATGCCTTCAATGAACTATATTGGATACCTTGAGGCCAATGAATTGCTCACCGGCAAGACCGATGTGCTGGTCTGTGATGGTTTTGTCGGTAACGTCACACTCAAGACGATGGAAGGTGTTGTCAGGATGTTCCTTTCGCTGCTCAAATCGCAGGGGGAAGGGAAAAAAAGGTCGTGGTGGCTGATTATATTGAAGAAGTGGCTACAAAAGCGCCTGATACGGCGATTCGGTCACCTCAACCCCGACCAGTATAATGGCGCCTGTCTGTTAGGATTGCGCGGCACGGTGATTAAGAGTCACGGTGCGGCCAATCAGCGAGCGTTTGCTGTCGCGATTGAACAGGCAGTGCAGGCGGTGCAGCGGCAAGTCCCCCAGCGGATTGGCGCTCGCCTGGAATCTGTATTACCTAAGAGTGACTGAGCGTACATGTATACGAAGATTATTGGTACCGGCAGCTTCCTGCCTGAACAAGTGCGTACTAACGCTGACCTGGAAAAAATGGTCGATACGTCTGACGAGTGGATTGTCACCCGCACAGGTATCCGTGAACGCCGTATTGCTGGCCCGACTGAAACGGTTTCGACCATGGGTTACGAAGCCGCAATCCGCGCGCTGGACATGGCCGGCATTGATAAAAATGACATCGGCCTGATCGTTGTTGCGACAACGTCTTCAACGCATGCTTTCCCAAGCGCGGCGTGCCAGATTCAGTCCATGCTCGGGATTAAAGGCTGCCCGGCGTTTGACGTGGCTGCCGCCTGTGCGGGCTTTACCTATGCGCTGAGCATTGCCGATCAGTACGTTAAGTCTGGCGCCGTTAAAAACGCGCTGGTTATCGGGGCTGATGTGCTGGCGCGGACCTGCGATCCTACCGATCGCGGCACGATCATTATTTTTGGCGACGGCGCAGGTGCCGTCGTGCTGGGTGCATCTGAAGAGCAGGGCATCATTTCTACGCATCTGCACGCAGACGGCAGCTATGGTGACCTGCTGACGCTGCCGAACGTCGATCGCGTGAATCCTGAGAATTCAATTCACCTGACGATGGCCGGGAACGAAGTCTTTAAAGTCGCGGTGACCGAGCTGGCTCACATCGTCGACGAGACTCTGGCAGCAAATAACCTCGATCGCTCCGCGCTTGACTGGCTGGTGCCGCATCAGGCTAACCTGCGCATCATCAGCGCGACCGCGAAAAAACTCGGCATGCCGATGGATAACGTCGTCGTGACGCTGGATCGCCATGGCAATACGTCTGCCGCTTCCGTACCGGCAGCGCTGGACGAAGCGGTACGCGATGGTCGCATCAAACGCGGTCAGCTGGTACTGCTGGAAGCGTTCGGCGGTGGCTTCACCTGGGGCTCTGCACTGGTTCGTTTTTGATTAAAGGAATTTTCGACATGACGCAATTCGCTATGGTGTTTCCGGGACAGGGTTCCCAGTCCGTTGGCATGCTGGCCGATCTCGCCGCAGGCTATCCGGTGATTGAAGCCACGTTCCGCGAAGCTTCTGATGCGCTGGGTTATGACCTGTGGGCGCTGACCCAGCAGGGGCCAGCGGAAGAGCTGAATAAAACCTGGCAGACTCAGCCTGCGCTGTTGACGGCCTCCGTCGCATTATGGCGCGTTTGGCAGCAGCAGGGCGGTAAAGTACCTGCACTGCTGGCGGGTCACAGCCTGGGTGAATATTCCGCGCTGGTTTGCGCTGGCGTCATTGATTTCGCCGATGCCGTTCGTCTGGTCGAGCTGCGCGGCAAGCTGATGCAGGATGCCGTTCCGGAAGGAACCGGCGCGATGTCCGCTATCATCGGCCTCGACGATGCTTCCATTGCAAAAGCCTGTGAAGAGTCAGCGCAGGGACAGGTTGTCTCTCCGGTGAACTTTAACTCTCCGGGCCAGGTCGTTATCGCCGGTAACAAAGAAGCCGTTGAGCGTGCCGGAGCCGCCTGTAAAGCCGCTGGCGCAAAACGCGCTCTGCCGCTGCCGGTTAGCGTACCGTCTCACTGCGCGCTGATGAAGCCTGCGGCCGACAAACTGGCGGTAGCGCTGGAAAATATTACCTTTAACGCACCGGCTATTCCGGTCGTGAACAACGTTGACGTGAAGTGCGAAACCTCACCGGAAGCCATTCGTAGCGCGCTGGTTCGCCAGCTCTACAGCCCGGTGCAGTGGACCAAATCCGTAGAATTTATTGCGGCACAGGGCGTCTCCCATTTGCTGGAGGCTGGCCCAGGTAAAGTGCTGACCGGGCTGACCAAACGTATTGTTGACACCATGACGGCAGCGGCCATTAACGAGCCGGCTACGCTGTCAGCGGCGCTTGAACAATAAGACGAGGAAAACCATGAGTTTTGAAGGAAAAATTGCGCTGGTAACCGGCGCTAGCCGTGGTATTGGCCGTGCTATCGCTGAGACTTTAGTGGCTCGCGGTGCAAAAGTTATCGGTACCGCGACCAGCGAAAGCGGCGCGCAGGCCATCAGTGATTATCTGGGCGAAAACGGCAAAGGCTTCATGCTGAACGTGACCGATCCGGCTTCTATCGACGCCGTGCTGGACAGCATTCGCAAAGAGTTTGGCGAAGTCGATATTCTGGTGAACAACGCCGGGATCACTCGCGATAATCTGCTGATGCGCATGAAAGATGATGAGTGGAACGACATTGTCGAAACCAACCTGTCATCTGTTTTCCGTCTGTCAAAAGCGGTAATGCGAGCTATGATGAAAAAGCGTCATGGGCGTATTATCTCTATCGGTTCTGTGGTTGGTACCATGGGAAATGCTGGTCAGGCTAACTACGCTGCGGCGAAGGCTGGTTTGATTGGCTTCAGTAAATCGCTGGCGCGTGAAGTTGCGTCCCGCGGTATTACTGTGAACGTTGTTGCTCCGGGCTTTATTGAAACGGACATGACGCGTGCGCTCTCTGATGAACAGCGTGCGGGTATTCTGGCGCAGGTTCCTGCGGGTCGCTTAGGCGGCGCAAATGAAATCGCCAGTGCTGTAGCATTTTTAGCCTCTGACGAAGCTGGGTACATCTCTGGTGAGACCCTTCACGTCAATGGCGGAATGTATATGGTTTAATCACGGTGAAAAATATTTGCGTTATTTGGGTGAATGCCCGCAAAATAGCGTAAAATCGTGGTTTGACCAGCCGGGATTTGGTTGCATCTTTTCAAACATTTTATACACTACGAAAACCATCGCGAAAGCGAGTTTTGATAGGAAATTTAAGAGTATGAGCACTATCGAAGAACGCGTTAAGAAAATCATTGGCGAACAACTGGGCGTTAAGCAAGAAGAAGTAGTGAACACCGCTTCCTTCGTTGAGGACCTGGGCGCTGATTCTCTTGACACCGTTGAGCTGGTAATGGCTCTGGAAGAAGAGTTTGATACTGAGATTCCGGACGAAGAAGCTGAGAAAATCACTACCGTTCAGGCTGCCATTGATTACATCAACGGTCACCAGGCGTAAGTGAACATCTCCAGGCGGTCATTCGACCGCCTGAGTTTTATCTGAATTATCCCACTAGTATTTTATCCCTCCCTGGAGGACAAACGTGTCTAAGCGTCGTGTAGTTGTGACCGGACTGGGCATGTTGTCTCCTGTCGGCAATACCGTAGAGTCTACCTGGAAAGCTCTCCTTGCCGGTCAGAGTGGCATCAGCCTGATCGACCATTTCGATACTAGCGCCTATGCAACGAAATTTGCTGGCTTAGTAAAGGATTTTAACTGTGAAGACATTATCTCGCGCAAAGATCAGCGCAAGATGGATGAATTCATTCAATATGGAATTGTTGCTGGCATTCAGGCCATGCAGGATTCTGGCCTGGAAGTAACGGAAGAAAATGCGACTCGTATCGGTGCTGCAATTGGCTCTGGTATCGGTGGCCTGACGCTTATCGAAGAGAACCACACCTCGTTAGTTAACGGTGGCCCTCGTAAGATCAGCCCGTTCTTCGTGCCTTCGACCATCGTCAACATGGTGGCAGGTCATCTGACCATTATGCTGGGTCTGCGTGGTCCGAGCATTTCCATTGCCACGGCTTGTACCTCTGGCGTGCACAATATCGGTCATGCGGCGCGTATTATTGCCTACAATGATGCCGATGTGATGCTGGCCGGTGGCGCAGAGAAAGCCAGTAGCCCGCTGGGCGTGGGTGGTTTTGGCGCGGCTCGTGCACTGTCTACCCGTAACGATAACCCGCAAGCGGCAAGCCGCCCGTGGGATAAAGATCGTGATGGCTTCGTGCTGGGCGACGGCGCAGGCGTTATCGTGCTGGAAGAGTACGAACACGCGAAAAAACGCGGCGCGAAAATTTATGCGGAAGTTGTTGGTTTTGGGATGAGCAGCGATGCTTACCACATGACTTCTCCACCAGAAAACGGTGCAGGTGCTGCGCTGGCGATGGAAAACGCACTGCGCGATGCAGGGATCTCTGCGGGGCAGATTGGCTACGTCAACGCCCACGGAACCTCAACGCCAGCAGGCGATAAAGCCGAAACGCAGGCGGTTAAGTCTATCTTTGGTGCTGATGCGAGCCGCGTAATGGTGAGCTCAACCAAATCGATGACCGGCCACCTGTTAGGCGCGGCGGGGGCAGTAGAGTCCATCTACTCAATCCTTGCGCTGCGCGATCAGGCTGTTCCGCCGACCATCAACCTCGATAACCCGGATGTTGGCTGCGACCTCGACTTTGTGCCGCACGAAGCTCGCCAGGTTAGCGGTATGGAGTACACCCTGTGTAACTCCTTCGGTTTCGGTGGTACTAACGGTTCTCTGATCTTCAAGAAGGTCTAACCGTTTCTGAAAGGGCCCGCTTACGGGCCCTCAGATTGATGACAAACAGCCGAAAACGTGGTTTTCGACTGTTTGGGGCAAGCCAGTGAACACAATTCATTGTTTTTATAAGTCCCGGGTCGGGGCATTTTGAAGCAATGAACTTCGCTAGCCGTCTCAGGGGCCCTTACGGGCCCTTTTGCTGTTCAGAATTCCCCTCTTGTCGCCCGCGAATCCCTCTGGCAACCTTACGTTTCCGTCACCTGAGGAATCTCTATGTTTCTTATCAATGGTCAGTGGCAGGACGCACTCCCGGCAAACGACCGGGCGATTCAGTTTGGCGATGGCTGTTTTACCACGGCAAGCGTCATCGACGGCGCCGTTCGCTTTCAGGCCGATCATCTTCGCCGTCTGCAGCAGGCCTGCGAGGCGCTGACGATCGCGCCGGTTGACTGGGGCAGGCTCAACGAAGAGATGACTATGCTGGCAGCATCCGAATCCCGTGCCGTTCTGAAGGTGATTATTTCTCGTGGGGCCGGCGGGCGCGGCTATAGCGCCTCAAATTGTACGCAGCCTACGCGAATGCTTTCCCTCTCGCCTTATCCTGCTTTTTACTCCGCCTGGCGCGGGCAGGGGATTACGTTGGCGCTCAGCCCGGTAAAATTAGGGATCAATCCTGCCCTGGCAGGCATTAAACATCTTAACCGGCTTGAACAGGTGCTTATCCGTACGCATCTTGAACAGACGACTGCCCAGGAGGCGCTGGTTCTTGACAGCCAGGGGAGCCTGGTGGAATGCTGTGCGGCTAATTTATTCTGGCGCAAAGGACGTGACGTTTACACCCCGCGTATCGACGGTGCAGGCGTTAATGGCACCATGCGGCAGCGCATCATTTCGCATCTCAGCGGTTCCCCATGGAGGATCCATGAGGTCAGCGAAGGGCCAGAAACTCTGGCGGGTGCGGATGAGGTCATTATTTGCAACGCGCTGATGCCGGTGGTGCCGGTAAACCAGGCCCAGGACTGGCAGTATACGTCGCGCGAGCTTTACCGTTTTTTAGCCCCACTTTGTGAGTAACCGATTACCGATGAAAAAGATTTTACGTTTCTTTCTGGTTCTGTTGATTGTCCTGGGAATCGCCGCCGGGGCTGGCATGTGGAAGGTACGCCAGCTGGCAAAAGCGCCGCTGCCGATCAATCAGGAAACCATTTTCACGCTGAAGCAGGGCACCGGGCGCCTGGCGCTGGGCACCCAGCTTTATGAAGAGAAACTGATCGTGCGACCGCGTGTCTTTCAGTGGCTGCTGCGCGTAGAGCCTGAGCTGGCGAATTTTAAGGCGGGTACCTATCGCCTCACGCCGGGGATGACGGTCACCGACATGCTGCACCTGCTCGCCAGCGGAAAAGAAGCCCAGTTCCCGCTGCGATTGGTTGAAGGTATGCGCCTGAGCGATTTACTCGAACAGCTGCGTGACGCGCCTTATATTCAGCACACGCTAAAAGACGACAGCTATGCGACCGTGGCGGAAACGCTCAAATTTGAGCACCCGGAGTGGGTTGAAGGCTGGTTCTACCCGGACACCTGGATGTACACCGCCAATACCACGGACGTTGCCTTGCTCAAGCGCGTTCATCAAAAAATGGTCAAAGCTGTGGCACAAGCATGGGAAAGCAAGGTCGACGGTTTACCGTACAAAACTGAAAACGACCTGGTGACCATGGCCTCAATTATTGAGAAAGAGACCGCGGTGGCGGGTGAGCGTGACCAGGTCGCTTCTGTCTTTATCAACCGCCTGCGCATCGGCATGCGTCTGCAGACCGATCCAACCGTTATCTACGGGATGGGCGACAGCTATAATGGTAAGCTAACGCGCAAAGATCTCGAGACGCCGACGCCTTATAACACCTATGTGATTAGCGGCATGCCGCCGGGGCCGATTGCCGTGCCGAGCGAGGCGTCTTTGCAGGCGGCCGCGCACCCGGCTAAAACGCCGTATCTCTATTTTGTTGCTGATGGTAAGGGCGGCCATACCTTTAGCACTAACCTCGCCAGCCATAACAAGGCGGTACAGGTTTATATCAAAGCTCTCAAGGATAAGAATGGACAGTAAATTTATCGTCATCGAAGGACTGGAAGGCGCGGGGAAAACCAACGCCCATAACGTGGTTGTGGCGACGTTAAAAGAGCTGGGTATCAGCGAGATGACTTTTACGCGTGAGCCCGGCGGCACGCCGCTCGCTGAACGCCTGCGCGAGCTAACGCTCAACAACGCCGGCATCGGCGATGAGAAGGTGACCGATAAAGCAGAGGTGCTGATGTTTTACGCGGCACGCATCCAACTGGTAGAGACGGTTATCAAACCGGCATTGGCGCGCGGTAGCTGGGTTATTGGCGACCGCCACGATCTCTCCACCCAGGCGTATCAGGGGGGAGGGCGTCAGATTGACCAGAACCTGCTGATGGCGCTGCGCAATACCGTGCTGGGTGATTTTTATCCTGACCTGACAATTTATCTCGACGTGACGCCGGAAGTAGGCCTGACGCGCGCGCGCGCTCGTGGCGAGCTTGACCGCATTGAGCAGGAATCAATCGACTTCTTTAACCGTACTCGTGCTCGCTATCTGGAACTGGCCAACAGCGACAGACGCATTAAAACTATCGATGCGACTCAGCCGTTGGATGACGTTTCCCTGGCCGTGCGCGAGGCCGTTCTGAGCTGGTTCCGGGAGCAAAAATAGTGAAATGGTATCCGTGGCTACGCGGCGCGTTTGAGCAGCTTATCGGCCAGTATCAGGCCGGCCGCGGACATCATGCTCTGTTGGTTCATGCCCTACCGGGGTTGGGCGATGATGCCTTAATCTACGCCCTCTGCCGCTGGCTGATGTGCCAAAGCCCGGAAGGCAACAAAAGCTGCGGCCGCTGCCATAGCTGCCAGCTGATGCAGGCGGGAACGCATCCCGACAGCTACTCCCTTGAGGTAGAAAAGGGCAAATCAAGCCTCGGGATTGATGCGGTTCGCGTCATTACCGAAAAGCTTTACGGTCATGCCCAGCAGGGCGGGGCCAAAGTTGTCTGGCTTAAAGATGCCGATATGCTGACCGAAGCCGCGGCGAACGCGCTGCTGAAAACGCTGGAAGAACCGCCGAAAAATACCTGGTTCTTTCTGAGCAGCCGCGAGCCTGCGCATTTGCCCGCGACGTTGCGCAGCCGCTGCCTTTACTGGCACCTTGCGCCGCCGGACGAAGGTTTTTCTCTTGCGTGGCTGGGGCGTGAAATAACTATGTCCGCAGAGGAGCTGCAGGCTGCTTTACGCCTCAGCTCTGGGGCGCCCGCCGCCGCGCTTGCCCTCCTGCAGCCGGACCAGTGGAAGGCCCGCCAGCAGCTTTGTGAGAAGCTGACTCAGGCGGAGGATGCCGGCAATATGCTGGCACTGCTACCGGCGTTGAATCATGAGGACGCCGCTCGCCGCCTTCACTGGCTGTGCGCGCTGCTTCTGGATGCTCTCAAGTGGCAGCAGGGCGCCGGGGCCTGGTTAACAAATGCTGATATGCAGCCGTTAGTCGCCAGGCTTAGCGCCCGATATTCTGCTGCCGTATTGCAGAGCCTTTTACACCATTTGTTCACCTGTCGCGAAGAGCTGCTCAACGTGGTGGGTGTTAACCGCGAGCTGTTGCTCACGGAAAGCCTTCTTACGTGGGAGCGTCTGGCAAGGCCTGGCGCACTGCTTCACTCACATCATCTCTAAGAGTATTACTATGTTTCTGGTCGACTCACACTGCCATCTCGATGGCCTGGATTATCAATCCCTGCATAAAAACGTTGATGACGTTCTGGACAAAGCCGCCGCCAGGGACGTGAAGTTTTGCCTGGCCGTTGCCACGACCCTGGAAGGTTACCGCGGCATGCGCGAGCTGGTGGGCGAGCGCGATAACGTGGCCTTCTCGTGTGGCGTGCATCCACTGAATCAGGATGAAGAGTACGACGTTGAAGATCTGCGCCGTCTGGCCGCCGAGCCGGGCGTTATCGCGATGGGGGAAACGGGGCTGGATTACTTCTATACGCCGGAAACAAAACCGCGCCAGCAGGAATCGTTTCGTCACCACATTCGTATCGGTCGCGAGCTGAACAAGCCGGTGATTGTGCATACCCGTGATGCCCGCGCCGATACCCTGAGCATTCTGCAGGAAGAAAAAGTGACAGAGTGCGGTGGGGTACTACACTGTTTCACGGAAGACAGAGAAACGGCGGGCAAGCTGCTGGATATGGGGTTTTATATTTCGTTCTCCGGCATTGTGACCTTCCGCAATGCCGAGCAGCTGCGTGATGCGGCGCGTTATGTGCCGCTGGACAGAATGCTGGTGGAAACGGACTCGCCGTATCTTGCGCCGGTGCCGCATCGCGGCAAAGAAAACCAGCCGGCCATGACGCGCGATGTGGCCGAGTATATGGCCGTATTGAAGGGCGTTTCGCTGGAAGAACTGGCGACCGCGACGACGCAGAACTTTGCTGATTTGTTCCACATCCCCTTGTCCCGCCTGCAATCTCTCTGAAATCCATAGTTATTTTAAAGCTCGTAATTAATAGCCTAAGCGAGTAAAGTGCACCGCCATAAAATGGGCGGTGCATGCTCGTTTTGAATCATTTGTACGCGTGTTATGTAAATTAATGAAAGTTTTTCGCGCGGCTGGCTGAGAAACGTGATAGCCGTCAAACAAAATTTTCGTTATTTATTTTACTCTGCGTAATAAATAAAAGGACACTTAGATGTCCTGTTTATGAACCGGTTCTCCCCCCGGTTCGATGCGTAAATGCGTACAAAAAAAGCACAAATACTCAGGAGCACTCTCTATTATGTTTAAGAATGCATTTGCTAACCTGCAAAAGGTGGGTAAATCGCTGATGCTGCCAGTATCCGTACTGCCTATCGCAGGTATTCTGCTAGGCGTCGGTTCTGCAAACTTCAGCTGGCTGCCGGTTGTTGTATCCCATGTTATGGCGGAAGCGGGCGGTTCTGTCTTCGCCAACATGCCGCTTATCTTTGCTATCGGTGTTGCGCTGGGCTTCACTAATAACGACGGCGTGTCTGCTCTGGCTTCAGTCGTGGCCTATGGCATCATGGTGAAAACCATGGCCGTGGTTGCGCCTTTGGTTCTGCACCTGCCTGCGGAAGAAATTGCCGCTAAACACCTGGCGGACACCGGCGTTCTCGGCGGTATCATCTCCGGTGCAATTGCCGCATACATGTTTAACCGTTTCTACCGCATCAAGCTGCCTGAGTATCTGGGCTTCTTCGCCGGTAAACGCTTTGTGCCGATCATCTCCGGCCTGGCCGCTATCTTCACCGGTATTGTGCTGTCCTTCATCTGGCCACCAATCGGTACGGCTATTCAGACCTTCTCTCAGTGGGCTGCATACCAGAACCCGGTCGTTGCCTTCGGTATCTATGGCTTCATCGAGCGCTGCCTGGTACCGTTTGGTCTGCACCATATCTGGAACGTTCCATTCCAGATGCAGATTGGTGAATACACCAATGCTGCGGGCCAGGTGTTCCACGGTGATATCCCACGTTATATGGCAGGCGACCCAACTGCGGGCAAACTGTCCGGTGGCTTCCTGTTCAAAATGTACGGCCTGCCGGCTGCGGCGATTGCTATCTGGCACTCTGCTAAACCAGAGAACCGTGCAAAAGTGGGCGGGATCATGATCTCCGCCGCGCTGACTTCGTTCCTGACCGGTATCACCGAGCCAATCGAATTCTCCTTCATGTTCGTGGCGCCGATCCTGTACGTGATTCACGCGATTCTGGCGGGTCTGGCATTCCCAATCTGTATTCTGCTGGGTATGCGTGACGGGACGTCGTTCTCTCACGGTCTGATTGACTTCATCGTGCTGAGCGGTAACAGCAGCAAACTGTGGCTGTTCCCAATTGTCGGTATCTGCTACGCGATCGTGTATTACACCATCTTCCGCGTACTGATTAAGGCACTGGATCTGAAAACCCCGGGTCGTGAAGACGCCACCGCAGAAACCACCGCTGGCGTCACCAGCGAAATGGCTCCTGCCCTGGTTAGCGCTTTCGGCGGTAAAGAAAACATCACTAACCTCGACGCTTGTATCACCCGTCTGCGTGTTAGCGTGGCCGACGTTGCCAAAGTCGACCAGGCTGGCCTGAAGAAGCTGGGTGCAGCAGGTGTAGTTGTCGCAGGTTCCGGCGTTCAGGCTATTTTCGGCACCAAGTCCGATAACCTGAAAACCGAAATGGATGAGTGGATCCGTAACAACTAAGTTTGTTCGGGGAGCGATAAGGGAGGCGAAAGCCTCCCTTTTTTGTTGCTGACAAAGCATGAATTTGTTTTAAAGGTCAGCACTTAACCAAAGAAAAGCGTTCAGAAGGTTGAGTCAAATGAGCGCCTCGCTCATACTCCCATCACCGTTTTCTCCTTCAAGGAACAGGTCATGGCCGAAGAAACTATTTTCAGTAAAATTATTCGTCGTGAAATTCCGGCGGATGTGGTTTATCAGGACGAACTGGTTACCGCATTTCGTGATATTTCCCCGCAGGCGCCTACCCACATTCTCATCATTCCTAACGTGCTCATCCCTACCGCCAATGACGTTAAGGCAGAGCACGAACTTGCGCTGGGGCGCATGATGACCGTTGCGGCTAAAATTGCAGAGCAGGAAGGGATTGCCGCTGACGGCTACCGCCTGATCATGAACTGCAACCGTCACGGTGGGCAGGAGGTATACCATATTCACATGCACCTGCTGGGTGGCCGTCCGCTTGGCCCAATGCTGGCGCATAAGGACTGATCCGATGCCGCGCTTTTCCCTGTGTTTATTAGCCATGCTGCTGGTGGCAGGCTGTAGCTCTCGCCCGGCCATTCCGGTGAACGGTGACCAGACGTTGGTTATGGAAGCGGCGGTGCTTGCCGCCGGGATTAGCGCTGAAAAACCGGATATCTCTCAGCGCAACGGTGCCACGGTGGCCGAGTCGTCGCTGTATAATGAGCAGCATAAACCGGTCACGCTGTACTATCGTTTCTACTGGTACGATGCAAAAGGGCTGGAAATCCACCCGCTTGAAAAAGTGCGTACCCTCGTTCTCCCGGCGCAGTCTTCGCAGCGTATTGACTCGACTGCAGCCTGGCCTGGAGCTAAAAAAGTACGTCTTTCTCTCTCTGTAAGGAGCGAATTTTGATTAGGGGACTTCATCGTTATCTGGCCGTCACCGCGGTGGCGCTGATACTGACCGGGTGTATTAATCGCGGCGAGCAGCCGGCCCCGGTAGAAGAGGCTAAACCAGGCGTTGAGCAGCCAGCTCAGCCGGAGCCGACGGTACCAACGGTCCCGACCGTGCCAACGCAGCCTGGCCCTGTTGAACAACCAGAGCCGACGATCCCGGCGCAGCCAAAAGTGCGGACCTACGACTGGAACAGCTCCATGCAGCCGATGGTCAGTAAAATGCTGCAGGCGGAAGGCGTGACGCCAGGTAGCGTTCTGCTGGTGGACAGCGTCAACAACCGCACCAACGGCAGTCTGCAAACCAGCAGCGCGACGGAAGCCCTGCGCGGTGCGCTGGCGAACAATAACAAGTTTACGCTGGTCTCTGCCCAGCAGCTCTCTATGGCGAAGCAGCAGCTTGGGCTCTCGCCGCAGGACAGCCTGGGCACGCGAAGCAAAGCCATCGGCATTGCGCGTAACACCGGTGCGCAGTACGTGCTCTATACCAACGCCAGCGGCAACGTGAACACGCCAACGCTGAAAATGCAGCTGATGCTGGTGCAGACCGGCGAAATCATCTGGTCGGGTAGCGGTGCTGTTCAGCAAACCAACTAAGGCATCGCTCGATGCGGCAGTAACTCGATATCTTCCGGCGGCTCAGGCTGCCGGTTGTTTTTCTGCTCTTGAAGGCCTCAGCGGCACAAGCTATCGGGTCGTCAGCGAGGGCGAATGTTTTGCCGCGAGAAGACTTCCCGATGCACGCCTGCCCGGCATCTCTCTTCAGCGTCATTATCGTGCGCTAAAGCGTTTACCGGCGGGGATTGCCCCAAAACCTTATTGTCTGGCAGAAGGCTGGCTGTTCACCCGCTGGCTCGACGGGGAGGTTTCGCCGAACCTGGCCCCGCTCACTGAATTAACAAGCCTGTTATATTATCTTCATCGCCAGCCGTGCTTTGGCTGGCGGATTAGCCTTGTCCCGCTGCTGGAGTACTACTGGCAGGTAAGCAGCCCGAAAAGACGCACCCTGAGCTGGCTACGTGAATTAAAGCGCCTGAAGCGTCGCAAAGAGCCCCGGCCTCTTCGGCTGGCGCCGCTGCATATGGATGTTCATGCAGGGAATCTCGTGCGGCAGGGTGAAAAGCTGGGGCTTATCGACTGGGAATATGCCGGGGACGGCGATATTGCGCTCGAGCTGGCGGCGGTGCAGGCCGCGAACGTTGTCGATGGCGAAGCGTTGTTGGGGCTATATGCCGGGCACGCTTCGCTCTGCGTCGAGCGTCTTCGTCGCCAGGTTGCGCGCTGGCAGCCGTGGATTGCGTTACTTATGGCGTCCTGGTACGAATGCCGCTGGCAGCAAACCGGGGAGCAAAACTTTATTACGCTGGCAGACGACGCATGGCGCGCGCTGCGGGCGATGAAACATCAGGAGAGAGTATTGTGGGCCCAGTAATGTTGGATGTGGCCGGCTTTGAGCTGGATGCCGAAGAGCGTGAAATTTTGCAGCACCCTCTGGTCGGCGGTTTGATTCTTTTTACCCGTAACTACCACGATCCGGAGCAGCTGCGCGAGCTGGTTCGCCAGATCCGTGAAGCTTCGTACAACCGTCTGGTTGTGGCCGTCGACCAGGAAGGCGGGCGCGTCCAGCGCTTCCGTGAGGGGTTTACTCGCCTGCCTGCGGCGCAATCTTTTGCGGCACTTCGCGGGCTCGAAGAGGGCGGCAAGCTGGCGGCAGAAGCAGGCTGGCTGATGGCGAGCGAAATGATCGCCATGGATATCGACATCAGCTTCGCGCCGGTGCTGGATATCGGGCATATCAGCGCGGCGATTGGCGAGCGCTCTTATCATGAAGATCCGTCCAAAGCGCTGGCGATGGCAACCCGTTTTATCGACGGTATGCATGCCGCAGGCATGAAAACCACCGGCAAACACTTCCCGGGCCACGGCGCGGTCACCGCTGATTCCCACAAAGAAACGCCGCACGACCCGCGGCCTAAAGCGGAAATTCGCGAGCATGATATGCGTATTTTTGCCTCGCTGATTAGCGAGAACAAGCTGGATGCCATCATGCCAGCCCACGTCATCTACGATGAAGTTGACCCACGCCCGGCGAGCGGTTCGGAGTATTGGCTAAAAACGGTACTGCGAGGAGAGCTGGGCTTTAACGGCGTTATCTTCTCCGACGATCTGTCGATGGAAGGCGCGGCCATCATGGGCAGTTACGCCGAACGCGGGCAGGCATCGCTGGACGCGGGTTGCGATATGATCCTCGTCTGCAATAATCGTAGTGGGGCGGTGAGCGTGCTGGATAACCTGTCGCCGGTCAAAGCAGAACGTGTTACAGGTTTGTATCATAAAGGTTCATTTACCCGTCAGGAGCTGCGTTCATCGGCGCGCTGGAAGCAGGTGAACCAGCAGCTGGAGGCGCTGCACGAGCAGTGGCAGGCCCAGAAGGCGGGCGTCTAATATTCAGGCCGTGAGGCCTGGTGGTATGCGGTGAGGATGCAATGATTATCTATTTACACGGTTTTGACTCAAACAGTCCCGGTAACCATGAAAAAGTGCTGCAGCTTCAGTTTATCGATCCCGACGTGCGGCTCATCAGCTACAGCACGCTGCATCCGAAGCACGACATGCAGCATCTGCTGAAAGAAGTCGATAAAATGCAGCAGCTTACCGACGACGAACGGCCGCTGATTTGCGGCGTGGGTCTGGGGGGATTCTGGGCGGAACGTATCGGTTTTCTCTGCGATATGCGGCAGGTTATCTTCAACCCGAACCTTTACCCCCATGAAAACATGGAAGGGAAAATCAACAGGCCGGAAGAGTACGCCGATATCACCACCAAGTGCGTGCAGAACTTCCGCGAGAAGAACCGCGATCGCTGCCTGGCTATCCTCTCACGCAACGACGAAGCGCTGGACAACCGGCGCACGGCAGAAGCGCTGCATCCCTATTACGAAATCGTCTGGGACGAGCAGCAGACACATAAGTTCAAAAATATCTCCACGCATTTACAGCGCATTAAAGCCTTTAAAACGTTGGGCTGATTTTTTCCGCGCACTGAAACAGGCCAGCCTCGCGCTGGCCTTTTGTTTATCTTTTCGGCATAAAAATTGATGTATATCAATTTTGGTATGACCAATGCACCCTTCATGTTATTCTCGGTAAAGTTAAGCGTTAAACGTGCAGTAACCCTTTGTTAATTAAAGGCTATTTAGATAACTTTTAATTAACAATTGGTTAATATTTTAGGGGGTCAAGTTGACTACACCATTGAAAAAAATAGTGATTGTCGGCGGTGGGGCTGGTGGTCTGGAGCTGGCGACTCAGCTGGGTAAAAAACTGGGCCGCGGCAAAAAAGCCAAAATCACCCTGGTAGACCGTAACCACAGCCACCTGTGGAAGCCGCTGCTGCATGAAGTGGCAACCGGTTCGCTGGATGAAGGCGTGGATGCGTTGAGCTACCTGGCGCACGCGCGCAACCATAACTTCCAGTTCCAGCTGGGCTCCGTGGTGGACATCAACCGTGAAAGCAAAACGCTGACCATCGCCGAGCTGCGCGATGAGAAGGGCGAGCTGCTGGTGCCAGAGCGTAAGGTGCCTTACGACACGCTGGTGATGGCCCTGGGGAGTACCTCCAACGACTTCAACACCCCTGGCGTAAAAGAAAACTGCATCTTCCTCGACAACCCACACCAGGCGCGTCGCTTCCATTCTGAGATGCTGAACCTGTTCCTGAAGTACTCCTCAAACCTCGGCGCGAGCGGCAAGGTTAACATCGCTATCGTCGGCGGTGGGGCGACCGGGGTTGAGCTGTCCGCTGAACTGCATAACGCCGTTAAGCAGCTGCACAGCTACGGCTACAAAGGGCTGACTAACGAAGCGCTGAACGTCACGCTGGTGGAAGCCGGGGAGCGTATCCTGCCTGCGCTGCCGCCACGTATTTCCGCCGCAGCACACAGCGAACTGACCAAGCTTGGCGTTCGCGTGCTGACGCAAACCATGGTCACCAGCGCCGAAGCGCATGGTCTGAACACCAAAGACGGCGAGTTTATCGAAGCGGACCTGATGGTCTGGGCGGCGGGGATCAAAGCGCCAGACTTTATGAAAGATATCGGCGGCCTTGAGACTAACCGCATTAACCAGCTGGTGGTTGAGCCGACGCTGCAGACCACGCGCGACCCGGATATCTACGCAATCGGCGACTGCGCTTCCTGCGCTCGTCCTGAAGGTGGCTTCGTGCCTCCACGCGCTCAGGCTGCGCACCAGATGGCTTCCCGCGCATTGACCAACATTCTTGCGCAGATGAAAGGCCAGCCGCTCAAAGCCTACAGCTACAAAGATCACGGCTCGCTGGTTTCGCTGTCCAAATTCTCCACCGTCGGCAGCCTGATGGGTAACCTGATGCGCGGCTCGATGATGGTAGAAGGCCGCATCGCCCGCTTCGTGTACATCTCCCTGTACCGTATGCACCAGATTGCGCTGCACGGCTACTTTAAAACCGGCCTGATGATGCTGGTAGGCAGCATCAACCGGGTGATCCGCCCGCGCCTGAAGCTGCACTGAGTTTTTACTCTTTTCAAACCCGGCCACCGCGCCGGGTTTTTTATTGCCGGTAACCAGCATAAAACTCGGCATATTCCTAAGTGGCGGCTCAGAGTTGTCTTAAACACGCCTTGTCGCCACACAATCCCGCACTTTTGATCCGTTGTCTGATTTCTCAAAGCTGTCACCGCAGTGCAAAATTAGGTTAACAACAAGGTCAGGAGGATGTCCTGTGAATAAATCAATGTTAGCGGGTATTGGTATTGGCGTGGCCGCTGCGCTGGGCGTGGCTGCGGTAGCCAGTTTGAACGTGTTTGACCGTGGTCCCCAGTATGCACAGGTGGTGTCTGCGACGCCAATCAAGGAAACGGTAAAAACGCCGCGTCAGGAATGCCGGAATGTGGCCGTGACGCACCGTAAGCCTGTCCAGGATGAGAACCGTATTCTGGGTTCTGCCCTGGGTGCGGTGGCCGGTGGCGTACTGGGTCATCAGTTTGGCGGCGGTCGCGGGAAAGATGTTGCCACGGTCGTCGGTGCGCTGGGCGGCGGTTATGCCGGGAACCAGGTGCAGGGCGCGATGCAGGATGGGGACACTTATACCACCTCCCAGCAGCGCTGTAAGACGGTGTATGACAAGTCAGAGAAAATGCTCGGCTATGACGTCACCTACAAAATCGGCGATCAGCAGGGTAAAATCCGCATGGATAAAGACCCCGGCACCCAGATCCCTCTGGATAGCAAAGGCCAGCTGGTGCTGAACAAAGCCTGATATCCAGCGTTAAAGAAAACCCGCCAGCCACGGCGGGTTTTGCGTTTTTAGTGCTCGCCACGCAGCGTTTGTTGCAACGTCAATAAGGCCCTGACTTCCTGCATTCTGCGGCGGCTTAAGGCGGGTATTGCCTGCGGCGAGCGCTCAAACAGCGTTTTGTCGCCAAAAATAACTTCGCTCAGGCAGCGGTCGTACAGCGGGCCGCTCATGTTCAGCTCGGGTTCATCGTCTATGGTCAGCGTTTCCTCTGTGCCACGGCGGTCGACGGCAATCACGCTGCCATTTTTCAGCACGATATTTATTCCTTTTTGCCCCCCGGCTGGTCCGGCGTATTTGTTCAGTTGCAGTACGCAGGGGACCCCGCCAAGCTGGCCGCGCAGCAGCGCCTGGCCTTCTGCGGTGGTGAAGTCGCCGGGTAAAATACCGTTGCCGAGCCGGTCTTTGGCCAGCAACAATTCAAGCTCCAGCGACTCGTCGGCACCTGCCTGCATCAACGTTTCCCGCATCATCGCCAGCACGTGCGTGCCGATATCCACGATAACGCCGTCCGGGTGGCGCAGCTCGCGAGTATCGGGCTCGCCGGTAGCAAAATTGAGCGCGATGGGCTCTCCGGCGGCATTAAAGCCGCTCGGCTCAAGTAAAAACCCCTCAATACGGTCGATATCTTCCAGGCGCTCAATAAATCGTGCCGCATCGGTTCTCACCATCCAGTGATCCAGGGCGAGAACCCTGGCGGCAACGGCCGGGTCGCTTAGCAGGGCGTCAAGTTCATCAAGCTGCTGTCGCGTGGCCGCGACAGGTTTTTCCACCACCACGGGCACCGGGCTTTGCTGCAGCACGCTTTTAAGCATCGGCAGATGCTGGAGCGAAGAGGTGGTGATAAATACCAGATCCAGCGGCAGGGCCAACAGCTGCGGCAAAGACGGTAACAGCGTAATGGATTCTGAACGGTAGCGTGGCGCGGGATCAAAGCCGTAGCAAACCACATCCCGCCGGGAAAGCCGCTGAATGGCAGGCAGATAAGCCGTTTCTATCACGCTGCCCACGCCAATAAACCCAATTTGCATATCGTCTCCGGTCATAAGAGAGGCTTAAATATCCCTTATTTTTAAAAGACTATTTGGCGCTGGTCGAGGGATAAACTGTTAGGAAGGGTAAGCGAGTGAACTTGCCCGGCAGGCGCCGGGCAAGGGGAGCAGCTTAGAACTTAACGGAGTAGTTCATGCCGAAGGTGCGGCCGCGGCCTTTGTAGTCATACAGTGAAGCAGGGCCATAGCCCGGGCTGTAGTACAGCGGTGCACGCTGGCCCCAGACGGTGGTGTAGTCACGGTCAAAGACGTTTTCTACGCTGAAGCTGAGTTTACCCACCGGAAGATCGTAGCTGCCGAGCAGGTCGACGGTGGTATAGCCGTCTACGCTGTAGCCTGCCGCGTCGCTCACGTTAAAGGAGGTGGTGCTCTGCACGCGAAGGCTCCACGGATCTGGCGCCCAGCCGATGTAGGCAGTCGCTTTCGACGGGCTTGCCACCTTCACGTCATACTTCTGCCAGCTGCCGTTAACCTTAGATTCCGTTTTCAGGACGTTAAAGTTCGCGCCGGTGCTCCAGTTGGTATCCGGAATAAAGTAGTCTACCGCGCCTTCCACGCCGTAAATACGACGCTTGTCGTCCACGACGCTGATGGTCAGGTCTTTATTCGCCAGCACGCTCTTATCGGACAGCGAGTAGTAGGCTGCAATCTGCGTGCGCAGGTTGTCGCCGGTGTAGCGCCAGCCCAGCTCGTAGGAGTCAACCTTCACGCCCTGCAGCTTGCTGGCGTCTACGTTGACGCTGTTGGTCAGCGGCAGATGGCCGTTAACCGCTGCGCCATAGGTGCCGCGGCCGTAG
This sequence comes from Cedecea selenatireducens, assembly GCF_042138895.1. NCBI lineage: Bacteria > Pseudomonadati > Pseudomonadota > Gammaproteobacteria > Enterobacterales > Enterobacteriaceae > Cedecea > Cedecea selenatireducens. The sequence continues at coordinate 253,594 of NZ_JBHIKW010000006.1, forward strand.
TATTTACCCGGATCCGGCAGCTCTACGCCCTGGGAGAAGTTCAGCCAGGCCTGCTGGCGCTCGGTGATGTGCATCAGCAAACCGGCGTTGAACAGGAAGTTATCGTAGTCGGTGGAGCCGCCAGGGATAGCGTCGGCAGATTTTGCCGTACCGGCCGCAAGTTGCTGCTGCTGCGCGAAGCCGATGAAATCATCAATCTTATTCTCGGTGTACTGGTAGCGCACGCCGCCGCTCAGGGTAAAGATATCGTTGATGTCATAGCTGGACTGCAGGAAGGCGGCCAGGTTGCTGATGTCATACGACGGGTAACGCCCGGTGGTATAAATCTTCTGATTGTTCAGGCCGCCGGAGGCGCTGGCCTGCGCCAGATCGAAGAACATCTGGTTAGAGGTAAAGCGCTCGTGGTCGGCGTCCAGGCCGTAGGTCAGCTGCCAGCCGTCGAGCGGCTTGCTGTTCATCGTCAGCTTCGCGCCGTACTGATTGGTATCCTGCTGGGAAGAAGAAAACGCGGTCGCTTTCTTGTTCGCATTCACCGTCGGGAACGGATAGAACAGCAGCGACTCGTCGCGATAGTAAACCTGGCCCACCAGCTCCTGGCCGAGGAAATCGCTATTGGAATACTGCATGCTGATCAGGTGACGTTCGGTGCCCGGCACACGGTCAGAATTCAGGCCTTTGCTGACGTACGGGCTGCTTGAGCCGCTGATGGCGGAGAAGTTTTTCCCGAGGTTCAGGCCGTAATCATCGTCACCCTTGCTTTTGTAATACTGGGTGACTAACTGCAGCTGCTGGTTTTCGTCGATGTTCAGCGTGCCGGTGCCCATCACGTCCAGGCGGTCGGAATACTGCAGGCCGGTCTGGGTATTATCCAGCAGCGTGGCATCGCCGTTGCCGTCAAACCAGCCGCCAAACTTCTGGTAGGCTACCGACGCACGGCCAGAAATATGGTCGTTACCGCCGGAAATGGCGCTGGCGACGCGTTCATCGTGATCTTTACTGCTGTTAAAGCCGCTCTTGATCCCGGTTTCAAATTCTACCTGGGTATCCTTCTGGCCTTTTTTGGTCACGATGTTGATAAGTCCGCCGGTACTGCCGCCGCCGTAAAGGGCGGTTGCGCCGGAAATAACTTCAATATGATCGATGTTGAACGGATCGATAGAGTCCAGCTGGCGGCTGTCGGTACGGGAAGAGTTGAGGCGTACGCCGTCAACCAGTACTACCAGCGGGCGACCACGGACGTTCATGCCGTAGTTGGTGCGGCTCTGGCTGCTGACGTCAAGGCCGGGGATCAGCTGGGCCAGCGCGTCTTTAAACTCTTTGCCGCCCTGGATCTGCTGCTCCAGTTCGGCCTGTTCAATCACCCAGGTGGTTTGGGCCATTTCGGCGACGGTGCGGTTGCTGCGGTTGGCGGAAACCACCATCGTCTCGTCACTGGTTTGCTGTGCGACTGCCGGCGCCATCATGGCGAGCAGTAACGGGTTAAGCGCCCAAAGCGTTTGCTTTTTGGTTATCATCATTGTTCCTTCACACGGGCTGACAAACATCGGCCCAAATATGCTGTGTCCTCGTTACCCTTCAATCTGTCCCGGTGTTAACGGCAATCCCCCGTCCCGTAGCGGCCTACGTTTCGGGGGATGTGCTCAGTTAGCGCCGGGCTGCATTTCGAATGATTTAGAGGAATAGTGAGTTAAGGAAGCAGCACTGTGCTGCGGTTTTTCCCGGCTGCCGCTGCGCCATTGGATCAGCGCGGGCGGCGTACTGAGATCGAACAAATCACGCCCAAGCGCGCGATTCAGAATTTTGGCGGAGCGCCACGCCATCAGGCTCAGCTGTGGCTCGGCAATCCCGTGGGTTTGCATGCTGGCGTTGACCGCGAAGATGTTATTTCCGGCCGGGCCGTTCCACTCCAGCGTAAAGTCATCGCGCACCTTGAAATTGCACTCGTCGAGCATCGTCATGCGCGGCATCAGCGGCGAAAGCATTTGCGGCAGCGTTGGGCGGTAGCCGGTCGCGAAGATAACCACGTCGCTGTCCAGCGTGTCATAGCCCTTGTCGAGGTGATGTTCCAACAGCAGCTGCCAGCCCTGGCCGCGGCTTTCAAGGCCGGTGACCGAGCGGCTCGGCAGCAGGCGCGCATTGCGTGGCTGGCCGAGCACTTCAAAGCGGTGATAAAGCTCGCGATAGATGGTCAGCAACGAATCGGCGGTAATGCCGTCGGACGTCATTTTCTGCTCATCGAGCATCTTCTGGCGCGCATCTTCATTCAGGCCCACAAAGCCAGAGACGTATTCCGGGGTGAAGTATTCGTTGGCGAACGCGGCTTCATCCAGCGCGTTAAAGTTATTGCGACGTGAGACCCAGTTAACTTCGGCGACTTCGCCCCATGCGCCACGGAATGCGTTAAGGAACAAATCCGCGCCGCTCTGCCCACCGCCGACTACGGTGACGCGTTTACCGGCCAGATTCGGCAGGCGCAGGCTCATTTCGCTGGCGTGGAAGCAGGTCGGCGTGGCGGTTTTTACGCACGGCGGCAGGTGAGGCTGCTTGCCAATGCCGAGGCAAATATTGCGCGCGAGCGTTTCACCCTGGCCGGTCTGTACCACAAACAGCTTGCGCTGCTCGTCGAAATCAATACGTTCAACCGTCTGGTTAAACTTCAGGTTATCCATGCCCTCTGCGGCCCAGCGCAGGTAGTCCGAAAACTCATCGCGCGAAACGGTACGCAGCTCGGTGGTCAGAAAGCGGTAGAATTTTTTACGTTTCACCAGGTAGTTCACAAAGCTGAACGGGCTGGTGGGGGCCACGGCGCTGACCAAATCTTTCAGGAACATGGTCTGCATATGGCAGTCCGGCACCAGCATGCCCGGATGCCACGCAAAGTCAGGGCGGCCGTCAAAGAACTGGCTGCTAAATCCCTCAGCTTCATGAGACAGTGCCGCAATGCTCAGGTTAAACGGGCCGATACCTACGCCAATAAAATCAACAGTGTTTGTCATAATTCAATCCCTGGTTACCAGCCACAGCGGGTTTTGCAAATCCTCGAGGTAATTCGGCAGCATGCGGCTGCCTCCGTCCTGGTCAGGCCAGGTCAGTTTTACCGGGTTCAGCACAACGCGGATGATTTGTGGCTTAAAGAGTGAGAAAAGCGCAAAACGCGCCGACATTTGCGGGTGTTCCTGCATGTAATCACTCAACACTGCTGCCAGCAGCTGATAAAAGCGTCTCTCCGGCACGCCAAGGCGAGCCATGAGCGGCGAAACAAAGCGCAGCACCGTCACGAAATGGCCGGTCTGCAAATCATGAATTAAGTAGTCGGCGCTCAGGCGGGCGGTCACGTCCCGCACTTCCTGAGGCAGGGAGTCCATCTCCGGGAACTCATCCTTCACCAGACGCATATCGCCCTGGAAATCCTTCAGCAGCACGCGCTGCGGCACGCCGTCTTTCATGGCGAGCGTAATATTTTGTCCGTGGGCAATCAGCGCCACGCCGTAGCGGCAGAGCAGGTGGTACAGCGGCACCACCACCACGCGGAACATCTGCGTCAGCCAGGCTTCCGCGTCCAGGCCTGAGCGAGCGATATACGCCCCAATCAGCGGCTGATTGTTTTCGTCGCACTCCATCAGGGTCGCCATCAGGATCGGCGTTTCGTCCGGCTTCAGCCAGCGGCTCGGGTTCTCGCGCCAGATAACGCCCAGCATCTCCTGGTAACGATAGGGGGCCTGAGCAAGCGCGGCGTAGCCTTCATGGGAGACGTAGCCTGCAGCCGGTTCGCCGAGGATAACCGCCCCGGTTTTCACCAGCGTGCTGTCCGTGGTGAACACGTTTTGCAGCCAGCGGGAGGCGAGCGGCCCGGCGGCAATGTACTTGCCCGGAATGCCGCGATAGCAGGAAGTGTTGTAAATCGTCAGCGGCAGCTTGATGTCTAAACCGCCCTGGCGGCTGGCGTTAGTGAGCGTGCGCAGCGACTGCTGGGCCAGCCACTGGTCGCCAAATTCGCCCAGGGAAACCATCTTGCCTTCGGCCAGATCGGCCACAAAGTCGAGAGCGATTTTTTGCTGCCACTGCCACGGATGCACCGGCAGCGGAAGCCAGCCGTCATCCAGGCCGCTGGCCTGCCACGCCTGCGTAAAGCGGGCCAGCTCCTGCTCGTCCATCGCCGCGGCGATGAGCTGCTGGATATCCAGCTCGCTGTCGCAGCGCCAGACCATATGCTCGCGTTTCACCGCCAGCCAGTGCAGGCGGAAGGTATTGGCATACTCGGGCGCATAGCGCTCCAGAGCTTCTTTACCCCAGCCGCGACGCCCTTTGTTAAAGGCAAATTTTGGGTGGCCGCTGAGCAGGCACTGCAGGCGGTCAGCGTCCAGATCGATAAGGTTTTCTGCGCTCATGCCACGGCGCGCGTTCAGCAACTGCAGGTCGCCCAGCAGCGTGGCGTACAGATCCTGCATATGCTCGGCCACGGTGGCGTCGCTCATCGACAGCACCGGCTTGAGCTGCATTAGCAGCGTTTGGGCTAACACAGGCTCATCCGCGCAGCGCAGCGTCTGCGCATCAATCCACAGCCAGCCCCAGATACCGCGCTCGGCGTTAAAATGCCACTCGGCACCGGCTAAGCTGATGCAGTGGCGGTTTTCGCCCAGCGACTCGGCCTGAAAAACCTGCTCGTACTCCAGCTCGGCCAGCATTTTTGCGACCAACTGGCGGTTAACAAAATCCCAATCCTTGCGATTCATTACAGGCCTACCTCGCTAAAGAAGTTGTGGCGATCAGCCATGACCAGGCGCGAGCGCTTATGCGGGAAATCAAACTCTTTGATCGTCGCGTAGCCCGCAGGCTCCAGATGCTTGAACAGGCGCTGATTGTCGGCGCGCGGCTCCAGCACGGTACGCTGCGTGCGCGGCTCGTCCAGCAGCAGGTAGTGGGTCAGCCCGCGCAGCCAGCTTTGCACATAGTGCGCGCCGCGCCACTGCTGCTCGCCCACCAGCAAATGCAGGCCACGATCGAACGGCTGCCACGGATAATGGCGGCCGATGCGGTCTTCTGCCGCCCAGTAAATTTCGAAGTAGCTGAACGGCTGGTCGTCAAAGCAGCCGATCAGCGGGAAAGCGTGTTTGCCGGTCAACTGGCGCGCCAGGTACGCGGTTTGAACCTCCAGCGAGCCGCTTTGCTCCCAGAAATAGTCGACGCGCGGATCGTTCATCCAGCGGGTAAAACGTTCGGCGTCGAGCGCCGGATCGGCTACCCGGAAGCTCAGCGTTTTGCGAACGCGCGGATCGTAACGGCGATAAACCTCGCCCGTCGGCCGAGCGGGGCGGAGCGGGAAATAGATTTCGCGTTCAGCGTCAAACACCATCTCACCGGAAGCCTGATTAGCCGGAGCGCTCAGCCACAGCGGCAGCTGCCAGAAGGTCGCGCGGTGAACAATGTCGCTTTTCAGCAAATCGAACAGCACCAGCGCCTGCGGCTCTTCACGCCATTCGGCGTACGGCAGCACGATGGCTGAAAGCTGAGGCGCGGCAACAAACATCTGATCCAGCGCGTCGCGCAGCCAGCCCGCAGGCAATTCTCCCGGCCAGTGCAATACTGCCCCACCGTCCTGGCCCCAGCTCAGGTTCAGGGGGTTACCCAGTTTTTCGCAGCGCAGCCCGTGGCCGCCGTGCACAATCGTTGCCTGAAACATTCAGCCCTCCTGAGCCTGCAGCGGGTTCACAAAGTCGAAATAAATCACCGAAGGATCGACGATGGTGTTTTCGTTATGGTCGTGCAGATAGCAGAAGAAGTTGCCCTTCACGTTCCAGTGCGGGCTTGCCAGCACGTAGTCGAGGCAGGTTTTATGCGTAACCTCATCGCGTACGGCGCTGAGCGCGCTGCGTACACGGCCCATCAGGTTCACTTCGCTATCCAGACCCGCAGCGCCGAGGGCGGCGGTCACGGCGAACGTGGAGTTCACCAGCAGGTAATAAGGGAAGTAGCGCAGAAGCTGTTCGCGGGTGAAGACGTTCTCAGCCTGCGCTTCGCCAATCATGTCGAGCCAGCCCGCTGCATGCGGCATAAAGGCGCTGCCCTGGCAGTCGCGGTAGATAAGCCCGACCGGCAGATCCTGCTGCATCTCCACCAGAATGTTTTGCTGGTGCGCCAGCAGAACCAGGCCGTAATCCGCTTCGGCGGTAAACAGCGGCTTCAGCACCTGCTGGCAATAAGCTTCGACCCAGGCGTGTGCGGCCTGCTTTGGCGTAATTCCCAGGCGGTTGCTCAGGCGGTTAACCGCGGCAACCAGCAGGGAATCACCGCCGTCGGGAGCTGACTGCGTCAGGGAGACCAGCACGTTAGTCTGGCTCTGCGGCTGCTCAACCAGCAGGTTCTCACGCAGGGCAAACAGGCTTTCTTCCATGATATTGCCGTGCAGATCGCGCAGCCCGGCCCAGCCGTCTTCCTGCATTACGCGGAAGGTCGGGAAGCGGGCCTGCAGCGTCTGCCAGCGGTCAGTTTGTGCCAGGCGCGCCAGGCGCATTCCGCGTTTAACTTCTTTCACCGACAGGGTGCGCACGGAGTTGGTCAGGCGCACGCTCAGGGAGAATTTGATCATGTCGCGACTGGTGGCGCAGTAGAGCGAGCGTGAAGAAGTGGTTGGCAGCCACGGTGCACCCGCTTCGCCCAAATCTTTCACCAGTCCTTTGGCGACCAGCTGCTGGCACCAGTCCTGCTCCAGCAGATAACCTGCCTGCCACGGGTGCAGCGGGAACAGCCATTGATGGTCGCTAAGTTCGCTCAGCAGCTGCGGCGCATTTTCAGCGGCAAAGCGCGTCAGGCGCTGCTGCAAATTGAGATGCAGGCTTTCACCCGCCAGATGGCTTTTATCCACCGCGAACCAGCGCAGCGGGAAGTGTGGAGCAAAATCAGGCAAGTAGCGTTCGGCTTCCTGCTGGTTAAACGGTTCGTGGGATTTCGGCGCGGGGTGGAAGGCGTGTCCCACCAGCAATGCCTGCTCGGCTTCACCAAAGTTCAGGGCTTTTTCGCGCAGCCCGTTCCAGTCATGGCGAGCTTCAATCGCCTGTTGGGTATGCGCATGGCTTTCCATTACGCGCTGATAAAACGCCTCACAGCCGGTGGCCGGCAGCATTTGCTGGTGCTGGAGTTTATCGATAATCAGCTGGGACAGGGTAGCGAAGTCAACCGGCTGGCTGCCGGTGGCATTGACCAGGCGAGCCGGGAATTCAAAGCGGTGATGCTGGGTGGGGGAGAAATAGGCCACTTTGAAGTAGAGGGCCTGTTGTTCACCCAGCGGGATAATGAGTTCGGCGGGCTGGCTGTCGGTCAGTCGCCAGTCGTTGGTTTCGCGAACAAGGGAATTCAGAAAGCACTGTGCGGCCACATCCCAGGCCAGAGTTTTATTTGGCAAAGTCATCATCAAACAGTTTCCACGCGTTATGATAATGCGAATTCTGCCGATAACGTTTCTCATTATCAATAACAATTGTTAGAATCGCTAAAATAAATTTTACAAATACGCACAATCAATCCACGGGTTAGCAACATTGTGACATCTCTTGAACTGGCGGAATCGCCGCAAAAATCCCTTTCCTGCTGGCCACTTGCGCTGAGCGCCGGGCTGCTTGGCGTCGGGCAAAATGGCCTGCTGGTTGCGATCCCGGTGCTGGTGATGCAGACACATTTGAGCCTGTCCGTCTGGGCGGCATTGCTCACGCTCGGATCGATGCTGTTCTTACCGTCCTCGCCGTGGTGGGGAAAACAGATTGCGCGGCTGGGCAGCAAGCCTGTGGTGCTGTGGGCGCTGGCGGGGTACGGCGCAAGCTTTATGCTGCTGGGGCTCGGCAGCCTGCTGCTGGCAACGAATACCGTAACGGGCATCGTCGGGCTGGGCATATTAATTGTGGCGCGGATTATCTACGGCCTGACCGTGTCGGCGATGGTCCCGGCCTGCCAGGTCTGGGCGCTGCAGCGAGCGGGGGAAGGAAAACGCATGGCCGCGCTGGCGACGATTAGCTCCGGGCTAAGCAGTGGCCGCCTGTTCGGGCCGCTTTGCGCCGCCGGCATGCTGGTCGTTCATCCGCTCGCACCGCTGGGGTTGTTGATGGTTGCGCCTCTGCTTGCGCTGGTGATGCTGTTGCGCTTACCGGGCACGCCGCCGCAGCCTGCCGCAGAGCGCAAAAGCGCCAGCCTTCGCCCTGACTGCCTGCCATACTTGCTTTGCGCTTTACTGCTGTCCGCGGCGGTAAGCCTGATGCAGCTGGGGCTTTCTCCGGCGCTCGCCCGCCAGTTTGCAACGGATACGGCGGCCATCAGTCACCAGGTTGCATGGCTGCTTAGCCTGGCGGCGGTGGCCTCGCTCTCCGCGCAGTTTGGCGTTCTCCGCCCGCAGCGCCTGTCGCCAATGGCGCTGCTGTTAAGCGCCGGAGCGCTGATGGTTTGTGGCCTGGCAATGATGATTTCTCTCCAGCTGTGGCTGTTTTACCTCGGCTGTGCGGTGCTGTCGTTCGGGGCCGCGCTGGCGACGCCTGCGTACCAGCTTTTGCTGAACGACAAACTCGCCGACGGAGCCGGGGCGGGCTGGGTGGCTACCAGCCACACGCTCGGCTACGGGCTTTGCGCGATGCTGGTGCCGCTGGTGTCAAAAACCGGGGCCGAGGCAGCGCTGATTACGGTGGCCTTTTTAGCCGCCGTGTTATTTACCGTGGTGTCCGGCGTTATCTGGCGCAGCCGCCACCGTTCACGTCATTCTGCAATTTAAGCGTAAGGAAAAACTATGGCTGGAGTTCAGGGCTACCGTCTGTTTAACGTTCAACTGGCGCGGAAAACTGCCGTGTCGCCTTCGCTGCTGAGCCTGGTGTTTAGCGGGCCGGAGGTGGCGCAGATGAAATGTGACTCGCCGGATCAGCGCATTAAAATGCTGTTCCCGTCCGAAGATGGTACGCCGCCGTCGCTCCCCGCTGAGGGGCAGTGGTATCAAATTTCCCTGGGGATGCCGAAAGAGAAGCGCCCGATTATTCGCACCTATACGCTGCGGCATGTCGATCCTGCCCGCCAGGAAGTGACGGTGGAGTTTGTCAGCCATGGCACCGAAGGCCCGGCTTCCGCATGGGCGATCAATTCAGTACCTGGCGATGTTATTCAGATCGTGGCGCCTAACGCGGCTCATCCGGAAGACAGCGGTGGCTATGAGTGGACGCCGCCTGCCGGGTTGCGCAATGCGCTGATTGTTGCCGATGAAACCGCGCTGCCTGCCGCGCGCGGCATTCTGGAAATGCTCGCGCACCAGGAGCATCCCCCGAAGGTTCAGGCCTTTTTTGAAGTCCCGGAAGAGGGCGACTGCGTGGACTTAAGCGCTTATGGCTTCGCCGAAATCAACTGGCTGCCGCGCAAAACCGTCTCCGCGACGCACGGTGAATGCCTGATTCAGGCGGTGAAAATGCAGGCGAGGGTGCCGGAAAGCAGCCATCATGAAGCCGTCCAGGAAGAGGCGGAAGACGAGCTGTTATGGGACAAGGCCACTACCGGCAGCAACGAGTTTTACGGCTGGGTGGCGGCGGAATCGACGGTGGTTAAGCTGCTGCGCCGCCATTTGATCGGCGAACGCGGCGTCGAGCACGAAGCCATCAATTTTATGGCCTATTGGGCGAAAGGGCGTCAGCGCTAACAAAAAGGGCGGCCACAGGCCGCCCCATAATCAGATCTTCTTCAACTGCGGCATCAGCATCACCGTCGTTTTCACAATCTGCATTAACTCTTCATAGCTGGCGTTCTCACGAGCGCTGACCGACATCCCCTGAATAATGCAGCACAGGTATTTGGCCAGGCAGCGAATGTTGCGCTCGGCCGGAATTTCGCCTTTTTGCTGGCGTAGCTCCAGGAACCGCACCAGCGTCTGCTCCTGCACCGCATGCCGGGCTTTTATCGTTTCGGCAATGTCTTCCGACGAAGCCGCCAGTACCGATGAGGTGCAGATGATAAAGCAGCCCGATGGGGTTCTTTTGTCGGTAAAGCACTGCGCGACCGCAGAGAGATAATTCTCCAGCGCGGCCTCCATGGTCTGATCTTCACAGAACAGGCAGGCTTCATGCTTCGCCGCAAAACGCGCGATGTAGCGATCCAGCACCGCGCGGAAAAGACCTTCTTTGTTGCTGAACTCCGCGTAGAGCGTGGGCGCTTTTGCCCCGGTGGCTTCTACCAGATGCGCCATGGATGTTGCTTCATAGCCATGCTGCCAGAAGAGTGTCATGGCCTTGTCGAGTGCTGCTTCCCTGTCAAACACCTTTGGACGGCCACGGCTTTTTTTACTGCAACTTAATGTCTCGGTTGCCATACCTGCCGTTTAACCTCTGTCTAATTAGTGAACACTCATTATAAAAATAATCGGCGGCGGTAGCCAGCGCCTTGTTATGAAAAATAATTATTTCTTATCACGATGAAAAATAGCGCTTTTTTTAATTACTTAACGGTCGTTATAAAAACGTATTGACGTGTGATATGGATCACGTTTATCATTTAGTTATCGATCGTTAACTAATTAAGTTTAACGACCTAACAATCACCTGCTTAGGACATAAATCATGAAAACCTTAACTACTCTGTTCGCTGCCGCCGTTATTAGCTCACTCTCATTCGCCAGCTTTGCGGCTGTTGAAGTTTCCGCTACGCCTGCCGGCCAGCAAAAAATCGGCAACATCAGCGCCGATGCGGGCAGCAATCTCTCTTCCCTGGAAGAACAGTTGGCCGCGAAGGCCGATGCAATGGGCGCTAAATCGTTCCGTATTACCTCCGTTAACGGTCCGAACACCCTGCACGGTACTGCCGTCATCTATAAATAAGCCAGACGTTAACCCTCAATACGTTTGACCTTATTCGTTATATGCCACTGCAAGTAAAAGGCCCTGTCTTTCGACAGGGCCTTTTTTTACGCCTGAAGTTTAAACTCAGATTTCGTTTGCTGGCTGGTCAGCCGTATGAGCATTGACGTTGACCGGCATCCCGGAGCGGTGCTCCATGGCCTGTTCCATCACCTGCGCATCGGTCTGCGGTGCGTTGCGGAACTTAGTCATCTGCTCGTTCAGCACAATCGGCAAGACTTTCGGATCGTCATCAATCGCTTTGGACAGCGGCTGGTGGACTTCAACCAGGCGTGAGCCGTCTGGCTCAACGGAGGCTTTGATTGGCGTGTTGATAATACGCACCGAAGTACCAACCGGCACCGTATTAAACAGCGCTTTGATATCGCCGTCGCGCAGGCGGATACAGCCGGAGCTGACGCGCATGCCGATGCCGAAGTCGGCGTTTGTGCCGTGCAGCAGGTAAACGCCGCCGAACGCCGCCAGGCGAATGGCGTGGTGACCCATCGGGTTATCCGGCCCGGCAGGGACAACCGCCGGCAGTTTTACGCCCTGCGCCAGGTAGCGCGCACGAATATTGGCCGTCGGCGTCCAGGTCGGATTCGCTCGCTTGTCGGAAATTTTTGTCACCATCGTCGGCGTCAGGGTATCGCCGCCCAGCTGGCCAATGCCAATCGGGTAAACGGTGACGCTATTTTTCCCTGCCGGGAAGTAGTACAGGCGCAGTTCGGCAAGGTTAATGACGATACCCTCGCGCGGCACGTCCGGCAGCAACATCTGGCGCGGAATAGTCAGTACGCTCCCGGCGCGCGGCACGTAAGGATCGACGCCGGGGTTGGCCTGCAATAAAGCCAGGAAGCCGACGTTATATTTTTTCGCAATAGCCTCCAGCGATCCGCCGTCGTTGGCAACCTGATGGAACAGGTTTTTGCCTATCAGGCGGCTGTTGGCGGCGGGAAGCGGGTAATCGTTAGCGCTGGCGGGCAGCGCCATTGCTGCTGCGCCCAGCAAGGCTGCGGCGGCAAACCAGCGGCGGAAAGACAAAGTACGCGATGCAAACATAGCTTAAACCCTGCGATTATAATGGCTAATTTCTTAGGCAGACAAACGCCAATTATCGGCGACTCGCGTGTCGGGAAGTCCTGGGGATTGCAAAGAATGTGTAAATGTCACAGAAAGTTGCGCCTTACCGTGCGGTAAGGCGCAGAGGTATCAGGCCGCGGCGTTTTCCGCCAGGCTGTTCATAAAGTTGCGCACCCATTCCATGCGCGTTTTTCTGTCCTCAAGCTCCTGGAAGAACTTCAGTCGGGTAGGCCCGTCAAGGCGGTAATGCTGCGGCTGCTTCTGCAGCAGGCCAATCAGCCACACCGGATCGACGTGGTTTTTCTCCGCGAACTCTATGGTGCCGCCTTTTTCATTGCCCTCAATCTTACGCACGCCAAGCTTCTGGGCCTGCTGGCGCAGCGCGGCGATATCCAGCAGATTGCGGGCCGGATCAGGCAAAATCCCGAAGCGGTCGATAAGCTCCACTTTCAGCTCGTCCAGTTCGTGCTCACCCTTCGCGCTGGCAATACGCTTGTAGAACGACAGGCGGGTATTCACGTCAGGAATGAAATCATCCGGCAGCAGGGCAGGCATACGCAGCTCGACTTCCGTCTGGCTGTTGGTGAGATCTTCCAGCGACGGCTCGCGGCCTTCTTTCAGCGCGTCAACGGCGTTTTCCAGCAGCTCCATGTACAGCGAGAAGCCGATGGTTTCCATTTGCCCGCTCTGATCTTCGCCCAGCAGCTCGCCCGCGCCACGAATTTCCAGGTCGTGGGTGGCTAACGCGAACCCGGCGCCTAAATCCTCCAGCGAGGCAATGGCCTCCAGGCGTTTTTGCGCGTCGGTGGTCATAGATTTTGGATGCGGCGTCAGCAGCCAGGCATAGGCCTGGTGGTGCGAGCGCCCGACGCGGCCACGGAGCTGGTGCAGCTGGGCGAGGCCAAAGTGGTCGGCCCGCTCGATGATGATGGTGTTGGCGGTCGGAATGTCGATCCCGGTTTCGATGATGGTGGTACACACCAGCACGTTAAAACGCTGGTGGTGGAAGTCGTTCATCACCCGCTCCAGCTCGCGCTCGCGCATCTGGCCGTGGCCGATGGCAATGCGAGCCTCTGGCACCAACTCGGCCAGCTTGTCGGCGGCTTTCTGGATATTTTCGACGTCGTTGAAGAGGTAGTAAACCTGGCCGCCGCGCAGCACTTCACGCAGGATAGCCTCGCGCACCACCAGGCTGTCGTATTCGCGCACGAAGGTTTTCACCGCCAGGCGGCGAGCCGGTGGCGTGGCAATAATCGACAGGTCGCGCATGCCGCTCATCGCCATATTCAGGGTGCGCGGAATTGGCGTTGCGGTCAGCGTCAGGATATCCACGTCGGCACGCATGGCTTTAATGCGCTCTTTGTGGCGCACGCCGAAGCGGTGCTCTTCATCGACGATAAGCAGCCCCAGGTCGCGCCATTTCACGTCGGCCTGCAGCAGCTTGTGGGTGCCGATCAGAATGTCGATTTTCCCTTCGCTTGCCTGTTCCAGAATTTGCGTCTGCTCTTTGGCGCTGCGGAAGCGGGAGAGCATTTCAATGCGCACCGGCCAGTTGGCGAAGCGGTCGCGGAAGTTGTCGTAGTGCTGCTGAGCCAGCAGCGTCGTCGGTACCAGGACCGCCACCTGCTTGTTGTTCTCCACCGCCAGGAACGCGGCGCGCATCGCCACTTCTGTTTTGCCGAAGCCGACGTCGCCACACACCAGCCTGTCCATTGCCAGCGGGCGACACATGTCGCTCAGCACGGCGTTGATAGCCTGGGCCTGATCCGGCGTGGTTTCAAACGGGAAGCTGTCGCAGAACAGCTGGTACTGCTCGCGGTCGTGCTTAAAGGCAAAGCCCTCTTTGGCGGCACGCATCGCATAGATATCAAGCAGTTCGGCGGCGACATCGCGCACTTTCTCCGCCGCCTTCTGACGGGCACGGGACCAGGCATCGCTGCCGAGCTTATGCAGCGGCGCGTTGTCGTCGGCCCCGCCGGCGTAACGGCTGATAAGATGCAGGGACGAAACCGGGACGTAGAGTTTGGCGTCGCCCGCGTAGGTCAGCATCAGGTATTCGGCGGTAATGCCCCCGGCTTCCAGGGTGGTCAGCCCGGCATAGCGGCCCACGCCGTGCTCAAGGTGAACCACCGGCTGGCCAGCATGCAGTTCCGCGAGGTTGCGAATCAGCGTGTCCGGGTTAATCGTGCGGCGGCTGTCCTGGCGACGACGGCTGACGCGTTCGCCCAGCAGGTCGCTTTCGCAAATCAGTGCCCGGTTGCGCAGAGTATCGATAAAGCCGTGCTCGCTGGCGCCGATCGTCAGATAGCGGCCGTTGCTTTCGGCTTCTTCCAGGCGGTAAATGCGTTTTGGCGCGACTTTAATGCGCCCGAGCAGTTCGCCCAAAGCTTCGCGGCGGCCTTCGCTTTCGACCGAGAAAATCACCGGCCCGGTGAAGGACTCGAGGAACTTACGCAGGCTGTCCAGCGGGGCTTTTTGCTGCGCCTGAATGGCCAGGTCCGGCAGCGCCTGGTAACCCAGGTTCACGTTGGCGGCTTTCTTCGCCAGCGAATCCGTTTTGAGCTGCACGCGAGGCCAGGCTTTAAGCTGGCTAAACAGCGAGTCGGTTTTCAGCCACAGATCTTCCGGCGGCAGAAGAGGACGCATCGGGTCCACGCCGCGGTTTTCGAAGCGGGCGTGAGCATCCAGCCAGAAGCGCTCCGCGCTGGCCTCAAGATCGCCGGTATTCACCAGCAGCGTGTTGGCCGGGAAATAGCTAAACAGCGTCGGCAACGGTTCGCTGAAGAACAGCGGCTGCCAGTATTCGATCCCGGCAGGCAGCGTGCCTTTACTGACCTGCTGATAGATATGCTCGGCATCACGCTTCACGTCGAACCTGTCGCGCCACTGGCTGCGGAACAGCTCAATCGCGTTTTTGTCGGTCGGGAATTCATGGGCCGGCAGCAGGTTGATGGCGTCAACCTCTTCCAGCGTGCGCTGGGAGTCCACGTCGAAGACGCGCAGGCTGTCGATTTCATCGTCAAAGAAATCGATGCGGTACGGCTGGCTGCTGCCCATCGGATAAAGGTCAAGCAAGGCGCCACGGGTGGCAAACTCGCCGTGCTCCATCACCTGATCGACGCTGCGGTAGCCCGCCTGTTCCAGCTGCGCACGCAGGTTATCCCGCGACAGGCGCTGGCCCTTTTTCATCACCAGCGCGTGGCCGTGCAGGTAGCTATGCGGGCAAACGCGCTGCATCAGCGTATTCACCGGCATGATCAGCACGCCGCGCTGCATAGTCGGCAACTGGTAAAGCGTGGACAGGCGCGACGAGATGATTTCCTGATGCGGCGAAAAGCTGTCGTAAGGCAGCGTTTCCCAGTCGGCGAGATTAACAACCAGGTTGTCGGTGAACTGGGTGATTTCATCGTGCAGGCGCAGCGCGTTCTGCATGTCCGGGGCAATCAGTACCACCGGGCCGCTATGGCGTTCAACGATTTCAGCCACTTCGGTGGCGCAGGCCGAACCGGTCAGCTCGCCCAGCAGGCGTTGTTCACCTGGTTTACTCGGTAGGTCGTAACGGACATGTTCAGGCATAGTCAGCGCGCGTTCTCCAGAAAACCGTGTTCTCACGGTAATAATATAAATTTGCTCTACTTATTATCCGTGATGGTGGCGGGAGTGCAACCGCTGAAAATGACGATAGATGCGGTTCAGAGCATTTGTCGTTTCTGCTGGCTGAGCTTGCGGTACTGCTGGGGTGACATCCCGACGTAGCGGCTGAACGTGCTGTAGAATCGGCTGCTGGACCGGAAGCCTGCCGTCATCGCCACGTCGAGAATTGTTTTGTCGGTGTCGCTGAGCAGAGCGCGTACGTGATTAACGCGCATCACCGTAATGTATTGTTTTAACGTGAGCTGCATGACGCGCTGGAAAATTCCCATCGCATAGTTGGCGTTGAGTTTAACGTGATCCGCGACGTCGTTAATGGTCAGCGCCTTATCGTAATTATCGGCAATGAAGCCCAGCATCTGGCTGACGTAGAATTGTGCGTGGCGCGAGACGCTGTTCTTGTGCGTACGCGAGGTTTTGTTGAGCAAGATTGGCCGCCATCCCGAAAGGCTAAAGCGTTTAAGCATCAGGCCAATTTCATCAATTACCAGTTGGCGTATCTGCTCGTTCGGGCTGTTGGCCTCCTGCTGCCAGCGCAGGACTTCGAAGCTGCTGAGCTGCTGAGTCTCGAGTGATTTCACCACCATGCCGTGAGTCACGTGGTTAATGAGTTCGCGATCCAGTGGCCAGGAGAGAAACAGGTGCATCGGCAGGCTCAAAATCGCCATTTGTCGGCAGTTGCCCGGGCGCGTTAACTGATGCGGCGTACAGGCCCAAAACATCGTGATATGGCCCTGTTTGATCTGCACCACTTCGTTGTTGATCAGATATTCCACGTCGCCATCAAACGGCACGTTAACCTCCACCTGGCCGTGCCAGTGGCTGGCGGCCATGGCGTGCGGTCGACGCAGCTCAATATCCATACGCTGATATTCAGAATAGAGTGACAGCGGACTGCGAGTCTGTTTCTCATCGCCATTGCACATATGCGGGTCAGGCGGCAGAAAGGTAATTGGCTCATCGATCATCGTCACTCCATTTCCTGAATTATCAGAATCATGCCATCAGTACGGATTCAGCCTCCGCCTCTTCACCAGATAGTAGCCTGGTTAACAGGCCGGATACTCTGCTTTTCAGCCTATTTACTCCCAAAAGCTCAGATCGTGTTGTGAACGACATCAGATCTGAGTTTCCGGGAATGCTCATTAGGGAAGATGGAGGTTTTTGCCGGGTATGCGTGCCACGATGAAAACGTTAACTACTGTTCTGGAGAGTCATGATGACACCACCAAAAATTACCTTTATCGGCGCAGGTTCGACTATTTTCGTCAAAAATATCCTGGGCGATGTTTTTCATCGTGAGGCGCTCAAATCGGCGCACATTGCGCTGATGGATATTGACGAGACGCGGCTGGAAGAGTCACACATCGTGGTGCGTAAACTGATGGATTCCGCCGCGGCTTCCGGCCATATCACCTGTCACACCGATCGCAAAGCCGCGTTGCAAGGGGCGGACTTTGTGGTGGTCGCTTTTCAGATTGGCGGCTACGAACCTTGCACCGTCACCGATTTTGAGGTTTGTAAGCGCCATGGGCTGGAGCAAACGATCGCCGATACTCTTGGCCCTGGTGGCATTATGCGCGCCCTGCGCACCATCCCGCACCTGTGGCAGATTTGCGACGATATGACCGAAGTGTGCCCGAACGCGACGATGCTTAACTACGTTAACCCGATGGCGATGAACACCTGGGCAATGTATGCCCGCTACCCGCATATTAAGCAAGTGGGACTCTGCCATTCGGTGCAGGGCACGGCGGAAGAGCTGGCGCGCGACCTGAACATTGACCCTGCCACGCTGCGCTACCGCAGCGCCGGGATTAACCATATGGCGTTCTATCTGGAGCTGGAGCGCAAAACTGCTGAGGGGCATTACGTCAGCCTCTATCCGGCGTTGCTCGCGGCCTATGAAGCAGGCCAGGCACCGAAACCGAATATTCATGGTAATACGCGCTGCCAGAATATTGTGCGCTATGAGATGTTTAAAAAGCTGGGCTATTTTGTCACTGAATCGTCAGAGCACTTTGCAGAATATACCCCGTGGTTTATCAAGCCGGGGCGTGAAGATCTGATTGAACGCTATAAAGTGCCGCTGGATGAGTACCCGAAACGCTGCGTTGAACAGCTTGCCAACTGGCATAAAGAGCTGGAAGAGTACAAAACAGCGGAGCGTATTGATATTCAGCCATCGCGCGAGTACGCCAGCACCATTATGAATGCCATCTGGACAGGCGAACCCAGCGTGATTTACGGCAACGTCCGTAACGACGGGCTGATTGATAATTTGCCGCAGGGGAGCTGCGTTGAGGTGGCCTGCCTGGTGGATGCCAACGGTATTCAACCCACCAAAGTCGGGGCTATTCCATCGCATCTGGCTGCCATGATGCAAACCAACATCAACGTGCAGATGCTGTTGACCGAGGCCATTCTGACCGAAAACCGTGACCGTGTTTACCATGCGGCAATGCTGGATCCGCATACCGCTGCCGTTCTGGGTATTGAGGAGATTTATGCGCTGGTGGATGACCTGATTGCCGCTCACGGCGACTGGCTGCCAGCCTGGCTGCACCGCGAATAAAAAACGACGCCGGGCATCAGTTCCGGCGTTTACCTCTCTAATAACAGAAGGCGGGCGCTGGTAACAGCGACCCGGTACCCTATGAGCATCTCTCTGACAACAAAGCTCAGTTACGGATTCGGTGCGTTTGGTAAGGATTTCGCCATTGGTATCGTCTACATGTACCTGATGTACTATTACACCGATGTCGTGGGTTTATCTATGGGCGTGGTGGGAACGCTGTTTTTGGTGGCAAAAGTCTGGAACGCGTTTAATGACCCGGTGATGGGCTGGATTGTTAACGCCACGCGTTCGCGGTGGGGTAAATTTAAGCCGTGGATCCTTCTCGGTACGCTGACGAACTCGCTGGTGCTTTTTTTATTGTTCAGCGCCCATCTTTTTGAAGGCACGACGCAGGTGGTGTTTGTCTGTGTCACCTACATTCTGTGGGGCACGACCTATACCCTGATGGACATTCCATTTTGGTCGTTGGTGCCAACCATCACCCTCGATAAACACGAACGCGAACAGCTGGTGCCGTTTCCTCGCTTTTTTGCGAGCCTGGCCGGATTCGTGACCGCCGGGGTGACGCTGCCGTTCGTGAACGCTGTGGGCGGTGCGGACCGTGGATTTGGTTTTCAGATGTTCACGCTGGTACTGATCGCCTTCTTCATCAGCTCAACAATTGTCACGCTGCGTAATGTCCATGAGGTGTACTCGTCAGACAGCGAGGCCACGGCGGACAGTAGCCGGCTGTCGCTGAAATCGATTCTCGCCCTGATCTACAAAAATGACCAGCTTTCGTGCCTGCTGGGGATGGCGCTGGCCTACAACGTTGCGTCCAATGTCATTACCGGCTTTGCCATTTACTATTTCACCTATGTTGTCGGCAACGCGGATCTGTTCCCGTACTATCTCTCGTATGCCGGGGCGGCAAACCTGATCACTCTGGTACTGTTCCCGCGGCTGGCGAAAACGCTGTCCCGCCGAATCCTGTGGGCTGGGGCTTCGGTTCTGCCGATAGTCAGCGGTGGCGTGCTGCTGCTGATGGCGCTGGCTGGCTCTGCCAATGTTCTGGTTATCTGCCTTGCAGGCGTATTCCTTAACGTCGGTACCGCGCTGTTCTGGGTGCTACAGGTGATTATGGTGGCTGATACCGTTGATTACGGCGAGTACAAGTTTAACGTGCGCTGTGAAAGTATTGCCTATGCGGTGCAGACGATGGTGGTAAAGGGGGGTTCGGCGTTTTCGGCCTTCTTTATCGCGGTAGTGCTTGGCGTGATTGGCTATGTACCTAACGTCGCCCAGTCTGCCGAAACCATTCTCGGGATGCAGTTCATCATGATTGCGCTGCCGACAGTGTTCTTTGCCATCACCCTGGTGCTCTATTTCCGCTTCTATCGCTTGAACGGCGATCGGCTTCGCAAAATTCAAATTCACCTGTTGGATAAATATCGCAAAGTGCCGCAACCCGCTGCGCAGCAGGACACATCGGCAATACCGATAGCCGTTACTCGCGATGCCCAGGCTTAATCCATGAAAAAGCAACCCGCCGAAGCAGGCTGCCATGATACTCAGGAACGGGCGGCGATTTGGGCGGGAGGCGAGAAAAACAGGTCGCCGAACAGCGCCACGGAAAGTTTGCGGAAGCCGAGGCCAACCAGCGTACAAATGCCGAGGCTGACAAACGGATAGACCAGCAGAATCGCCAGCACCAGCGAGTCGGAAAAATCACCGGCATTGATTTTAGCCAGCATGACGAGGCTCAACGCCTCAATCAAAATGCGGTGCGTAGTATAGATGGCGATGGTGTTGGAGCCGACAACGTTAAGGAAGCTGTCTTCTCGTGCTTCGCGCCAAGCGTTCAGCAGGTAGAACACGCGCAGGATAGCCACGATCGACACCAGAGAAATCACCAGCGGCACGTTCACAAAATAAAGTGCCAGCGATCCCACGGCTACGGCGGCGCAGCTAAACGGGTGTTGCGAAAAGCGGAAGTCCTTCATCCAGGCCATCAGCAAAGGGCCAAACCACGCGCCCAGACCGTAATACACCATATTGCGCACCACGCTGTTCAGCCCCCACCAGGGCAACGGCGCAAAGGCGATGACCACGTTGATCCCCATCAGCACCATCAGGACGGGAATGCGGTAGCGGCGCAGCGCTTTAAATATCACGAAGTAGACCAGCAGGGCATAGAGATACCACAGGCTGGTGCTGGCCTTCGCCATACTGAGAGCGAACTGCCCGAGCGAGTCGGCGTAGGCGGCGTTCGACGCCGGGTTGCGCTCGAGATCCGGCGCCAGCCACTGGTTGAGGTGTGTGAGCGCGACCCACTGAATCAGGCCCCACAGCAGCAGCACGTAGAAAATGCTCCACAGCCGTTTATCCACGCTGTCTCGCCACCTGACCTCATGGATATAGCGGGTTATCAGGTAACCGGAAATAAAGAAAAACACCGGCATACGGAAGGGGGCGAGGTAGAGATTGAGGTAAACCCACAGTTTGGCGACGTACTGATTCAGGCCTGGCCCGAGGGCGGTGAGGTGAGGGTAGAACGTAATCACCGAATGGTAGATAACCACCAGGCAAATGCATAATCCTTTGATTTGGTTGATCCAGAGTTGCTTTTTCTTCATGCCATATCCACGTCGTTACGGGCTCCAGTAAAGATTGGCCTGTTATCCTGGTGTTAAATCGAGGCGATCACGACCTCAATTGTCTGTTTTTGGCGCTGATTTGGTAAATTTAGGAAAAGTTGCAGGCACTTGAGAAGTAACGGGAATAATTTAGGCGATGGAATTCATTTGGCCGGGGAGGTGTCGTATACTTCCAGGATCTTTGCTTAGGCAACCCGCAACAAGACGGACTTCATGTATCAACCTGTCGCGTTATTTATAGGCCTGCGCTACATGCGTGGGCGAGCAGCGGACCGCTTCGGCCGCTTCGTCTCCTGGCTGTCGACGATTGGCATCACCCTCGGGGTTATGGCGCTGGTCACGGTCCTTTCGGTAATGAATGGCTTCGAGCGCGAGCTGCAAAACAACATCCTGGGGCTGATGCCGCAGGCGTTGATCACCTCGCCGTCCGGCTCCATCAATCCTCAACAACTTCCCGCCGATTCCCTGAAGCTTCAGGGCGTGACGCGTATTGCGCCGCTGACCACCGGGGACGTGGTGCTGCAAAGCGCCCGCAGCGTGGGCGTGGGCGTGATGCTGGGCGTGGAGCCGGACGAAAAAGACCCGCTTTCTCCGTTCCTGGTCAACGTCAAGCAGGCCGACCTGGTGGCCGGCAAGTACAACGTCATTCTCGGCGAGCAGCTTGCCGGTTCACTGGGCGTTAAGCGCGGTGAAACTATCCGTATCATGGTGCCATCCGCCAGCCAGTTCACGCCGATGGGGCGTTTGCCGAGCCAGCGTCTGTTCACCGTGATTGGCACCTTTGCGGCAAGCAGTGAAGTCGACGGCTACCAGATGCTGGTTAACCAGCAGGATGCTTCGCGCCTGATGCGCTACCCGGCGGGGAATATCACCGGCTGGCGCCTGTGGCTTGCCGAGCCGCTCAAAGTCGACGTGCTGAGCCAGCAAACGCTGCCGCAGGGCACCGAATGGAAAGACTGGCGCGAGCGTAAAGGCGAGCTGTTCCAGGCCGTGCGCATGGAGAAAAACATGATGGGCCTGCTGCTGAGCCTGATCGTCGCCGTCGCCGCGTTTAACATCATTACCTCGCTTGGCCTGCTGGTGATGGAAAAACAGGGCGAAGTGGCGATTCTGCAAACCCAGGGGCTGACCCGCCGCCAGATAATGGCGGTGTTTATGGTTCAGGGCGCGGGCGCGGGCGTGATTGGCGCCTTGCTCGGGGCCTTGCTCGGGGCGCTGCTTGCCAGCCAGCTGAATAATTTAATGCCGGTAATCGGCATTCTGCTCGATGGCGCGGCCCTGCCGGTGGCTATCGAGCCGTTACAGGTTGTGGTAATTGCCATTGTGGCGATGGCCATTGCTCTGCTGTCCACGCTTTACCCTTCGTGGCGCGCCGCCGCGACCCAACCCGCTGAGGCTTTACGTTATGAGTAATTCTGTCCTGTTGCAGTGTGACAACCTGTGCAAACGCTATCAGGAAGGCAAGGTGCAAACGGATGTGCTGCACGATGTCAGCTTCAGCATCAACGCGGGCGAACTGATGGCGATCGTCGGCAGCTCCGGCTCCGGCAAAAGTACCTTGCTGCATCTGCTGGGCGGGCTGGACACGCCCACCTCCGGCGACGTGGTATTCAACGGCCAGGCGATGAGCAAACTCTCGTCGGCGGCGAAGGCGGAATTGCGTAACCGCGAGCTGGGCTTTATTTATCAGTTCCACCATCTGCTGCCGGATTTCACCGCGCTGGAAAACGTCGCGATGCCGCTGCTTATCGGCAAGAAAAAGCCGGAAGAAGTTCAGCAGCGCGCGCTGGAGATGCTGGCCGCCGTTGGGCTGGATCACCGCAGCAGCCACCGACCTTCTGAACTGTCCGGCGGTGAACGTCAGCGCGTGGCGATTGCCCGTGCGCTGGTGAATAACCCGCGCCTGGTGCTGGCGGACGAGCCAACCGGTAACCTGGATGCGCGCAACGCCGACAGTATTTTCGAGCTGTTGGGCGAGCTGAACGTGCGCCAGGGCACAGCTTTCCTCGTCGTCACCCATGACCTGCAGCTGGCTAAGCGTATGTCCCGCCAGCTGGAAATGCGCGATGGCCGCCTGACCCACGAGCTGACCTTGATGGGAGCGCAGTAATGGCTTCCCCGCTTTCTTTATTGATTGGCCTGCGTTTTAGCCGCGGGCGTCGCCGCAGCGGCATGGTTTCGCTGATTTCGGTTATCTCCACGCTCGGCATCGCGCTGGGCGTGGCGGTGCTGATTGTCGGCCTGAGCGCGATGAACGGCTTCGAGCGCGAGCTGAAAAACCGCATTCTTGCCGTGGTGCCTCACGGCGATATCAAGCCGGTCAACCAGCCGTTTACCAACTGGCAGGACGTGCTGCCTAAAGTTGAAAAAGTAAAAGGTATCCTGGCCGCCGCGCCGTATATCAGCTTTACCGGGCTGGTGGAGAGCGGGGCGAACCTGCGTGCAGTAGAAGTAAAGGGCGTTGACCCGGCTCAGGAAACTCGCCTGAGCGCCTTGCCGCAATACGTCCAGAACAATGCCTGGGCAAACTTCAAGGCCGGACAGCAGCAAATCATCATGGGCAAAGGCGTCGCGGACGCGCTCAAGGTGAAGCAGGGCGACTGGGTGTCTATCATGATCCCCAACAATGACGGCGGCACCAAGCTGATGCAGCCCAAGCGCGTGCGCCTTCAGGTGGCGGGTATTCTGGCGCTCAGTGGCCAGCTTGACCACAGCCTGGCGATGGTGCCGATGCAGGATGCGCAGGGTTACCTGGATATGGGCAACAGCGTCACCGGGATCTCCATCAAGGTAGACGACGTCTTTAATGCGCAAAAGCTGGTGCGTGACGCGGGCGAAGCCACCAATTCCTACGTCTATATTTCAAGCTGGATCGGCACCTACGGCTATATGTACCGTGACATCCAGATGATCCGCGCCATCATGTACCTGGCGATGGTGTTAGTCATCGGCGTTGCCTGCTTTAACATCGTTTCCACGCTGGTCATGGCGGTGAAAGACAAGAGCAGCGACATCGCGGTGCTGCGTACGCTGGGGGCCAAAGACGGCCTGATCCGCGCTATTTTTGTCTGGTACGGGCTGCTGGCCGGGCTGCTGGGCAGCGTCAGCGGCGTGGTGGTCGGCGTGCTTGCCTCGTGGCAGCTGACCAACATCATCGGCGTGATTGAAAAACTCATCGGGCACAATTTCCTGTCCGGTGATATTTATTTCATTGATTTCTTACCTTCTGAGCTGCACTGGCTGGACGTGGTTTACGTCCTGGTAACGGCGCTGGTCCTTAGCCTTCTGGCAAGCTGGTACCCGGCACGACGCGCAAGCAATATCGATCCGGCAAGGGTGCTAAGCGGACAATAATATTAATTAACTTTTGGGAGCAGCGATGTATTACGGATTTGATATCGGCGGCACTAAGATTGCACTCGGCGTTTACGACCAGCAGCGGCGTTTACTTTGGGAAGCCCGGGTTGCTACTCCTCATGACAGTTACGAAAATTTCCTCAACGCGGTAGCCGGGCTGGTGGCGCAGGCCGACGAGAAGTTTAACTGCCGCGGTTCGGTAGGCATCGGCATTCCGGGCATGCCGGAAACCGACGACGGCACGCTTTACGCCGCGAACGTTCCCGCCGCCAGCGGCAAACCGCTTCGCGCAGACCTCAGCGCCATGCTTGAGCGCGACGTGCGCATCGACAACGACGCCAACTGCTTTACGCTTTCCGAAGCCTGGGACGACGAATTCCTTAACTACCCGGTAGTGATGGGCCTGATCCTCGGCACCGGCGTTGGTGGCGGCATCATCGTCAACGGCAAATCGGTCACCGGACGCAGCTACATCACCGGCGAATTCGGCCATACCCGCCTGCCGGTGGACGCGCTGGAAATCCTCGGGCGCGACATTCCCTTCACCCGCTGCGGCTGCGGTAAAAACGGCTGTATCGAAAACTACCTCTCCGGGCGCGGCTTTGCCTGGCTGTGGCAGCACTTCTACCAGGAGCCGCTGGACGCGAAAGAAATTATTGCCCGTTACCGGCAGGGAGACGAGCAGGCCATCGAGCACGTG
The DNA here is from genome assembly GCF_042138895.1 of Cedecea selenatireducens. Lineage (NCBI taxonomy): Bacteria > Pseudomonadati > Pseudomonadota > Gammaproteobacteria > Enterobacterales > Enterobacteriaceae > Cedecea > Cedecea selenatireducens. Next base: position 278,443 of record NZ_JBHIKW010000006.1, read on the forward strand.
GACCGCTTCCTGGAGCTGCTGGCCGCCTGCCTCGGCAATTTATTGACCTCAATCGACCCGCATCTGGTGGTGATTGGCGGAGGATTGTCTAACTTTAGCGATATCTACGCCCAACTGCCGGAGCGCCTGCCGAAGTACCTGCTGCCGGTTGCCGCAGTGCCGCGTATTGAACAGGCGCGCCACGGTGACGCAGGCGGTATGCGTGGCGCGGCATTCCTCCACTACACGGAGTAAGTCATGCTTTCTCGTCGTCAACACCGGCTCAGCCGGTTTCGGAAGAACAAACGCCTGCTGCGCCAACGTTTGCGTCAGCGTATCTTTTTCAGAGACAGGTTGGGGCCGGAAATGATGGACAGACCAAGAGTGGTCGTACTGACCGGGGCGGGGATCTCCGCCGAATCAGGCATTCGCACCTTCAGAGCCGCCGACGGGCTGTGGGAAGAGCACCGCGTCGAAGACGTGGCGACGCCGGAAGGTTTTGCCCGCGACCCGGCGCTGGTGCAGCGTTTTTACAACGAGCGCCGCCGTCAGCTCCAGCAACCGGAAATTCAGCCCAATGCCGCGCACCTGGCGCTGGCGAAGCTGGAAGAGGCGCTCGGCGACCACTTCGTGCTGATCACCCAGAATATCGACAACCTCCACGAACGCGCGGGCAGTAAAAACGTCATCCACATGCACGGCGAGCTGCTGAAGGTTCGCTGCGCCAGCAGCGGCCAGGTGCTGGACTGGACGGGCGATATTACTCCGGAAGACCGCTGCCACTGCTGCCAGATCTCTGCCGCGCTGCGCCCGCACATCGTCTGGTTCGGCGAAATGCCGCTGGGCATGGACGAAATTTATCAGGCGATTGCCACCGCGGATTACTTCATTGCCATCGGCACTTCCGGGCACGTATACCCGGCAGCGGGCTTTGTGCACGAGGCGCGGTTGCAGGGGGCGCACACCGTGGAGCTGAACCTGGAGCCAAGCCAGGTCGGCAGCGAGTTTGAAGAGAAGCACTACGGGCTGGCGAGCCAGGTGGTGCCGGAGTTTGTGGATAAGCTTTTGAAGGGGTTGTAGTGGGGGGCTGACTCTCATTATTTCCCCGGAAGAACTCTTTGATCTGATGGTTGTTCCGTTCACCCATAGAACTTTTTCCCCTGCACGTTCGCAGCACGGTGAACGTGTCCGGGGGATTACGCCATCCCCCGGACAGCCCCGGCGCCCGGCAGCTCAACCCCGCCTGAGTTGGGTCATAACCGGGGGCGATGAGAGCCGGGAACAAGTGCGTGGCTGTGGGGCTTGCAGCAATTTTTATGTTCAGCGTGGCTATGAGCTTGAAGCGAGGCTCGGTTCCGGCTTAAATCGCCTCCGTTTTCTCTCCGACTGGCCAGGGTCCGGACGTCGGGAACGGCCGGAGGCTGAGAGCGTCGGGAACGCATCTCAGGCGACCCAGGACTGGGAGATAAAACGGAGGTCTGCCGCTTTAGCGGTCGATTTATTTGGCCGGGAGTCCGGGGTCTCGGGGAAGTGACGGTGACTTCCCCGAGTCGTTCACCGTCTCTGTGATGACAGATAAAGCAGGGCTGGAAGTGAACGGAATATTCGCAGCCGTGCATAATCGTGAGCGTTTCTGACTAAGTGACGACTTCTCTCCTGAAAAGGCAAAACCCTATCGCCCCGCCTTTAACCGCTGATAATAAGACTCATACAGCGCGCTCGCGTCACCCACATCGTTCTGCCATTCTCCGGCTTTAATCACTTCCGCATCGGGGTACAACGACTTATCTTCCGCCACGTTCTTCGGCAGCAGCTTGCGGGCTGCGAGGTTTGGCGTCGGGTAGCCGATGGTTTCCGCGACCTGTTTCGCCACGTCCGGGCGCAGCAGGAAGTTGATCAGCTTCAGCGCGCCGTCGACGTTTTTGGCGTTGGCCGGAATCGACAGGTTATCCATCCAGAAAATCCCGCCTTCCTTCGGCCAGACGATCTCCAGCGGCGTGCCGGCCTGGCGGGCCACGTACGCTGAACCGTTCCACACCATGCCCAGGTTTACTTCGCCTTCCATATACGGGTTGGCCGGGTTGTCGGAGTTGAACGCCGCCACGTTGGGCATCAGCTTTTGCAGCTCGTGGTAAGCGGCCTCGATCTCTTTCGGGTCGGTCGTGTTGCCGGACAGGCCAAGCTTGCGCAGCGCCACCTGGAACACTTCGCGCGCGTCGTCGGTCAGCAGCAGGCTTTGCTTGTACTCCGGCTTCCACAGGTCGGCCCAGCTGGTGATGCTCTTCGGATCGATGACTTCGCTATTCACGCCAATTGCCGTGGCGCCCCAGATATACGGGATGGAGTAGTCGTTGTTCGGATCGAACGGTTTGTTCAGCATGTCTGGGTCGAGATTTTTAAAGTTGCTGAGCTGGCTTTTGTCGATCTTCTGGATCATGCCTTCTTTGCGCATCTTCGCCACAAAGTAGGTGGAGGGCACCACGAGGTCGTACGCGCCGTCTTTGTAGGTCTTGAGCTTGGCGTACATGGTTTCGTTCGACTCGTAGGTCGAATAAATCACCTTGATGCCGGTCTCTTTGGTGAACTGTTCCAACAGGCCCGGCGGCACGTACTCGGTCCAGTTATAGAAATAAAGCGTCTTGCTATCGTCGGCATGAGCGGCGCCGAGGCTGAGCGCCAGAGCGCCCGCAGCAAGCAGGTGGCGTGGCCATTTTTTCATTTTAACGTCCCCTGAGGTTGAGTTTTATCACGAAGAATCAGCTGGCTGGCGATCACCAGCCCCAGCGAAAGTAACAGCAGAATGGTGGCCAGGGCGTTCACTTCCGGCGAAACGCCGACCTTGACCATCGAGTAAATTTTTAGCGGCAGGATCTCGTAGCTCGGCCCGGTCACGAACGAAGATACCACCACATCGTCCATCGACAGGGTAAAGCTTAGCAGCCAGCCCGCCGCCACGGCAGGCATCGCCAGCGGCAGAATAATCTTGCGCAGAATGGTGAGCTCGCTGGCACCCAGGTCACGCGCCGCTTCCAGCATCTTCACGTCGAACCCTTTCAGGCGGGAATAGACGGTGACCACCACAAACGGCAGGCAGAAGGTGATGTGGGAAAACAGCAGCGACCAGAAGCCAAGCGAAACCCCCAGCAGCATAAACAGCACCAGCAGCGAGATAGCCATCACGATGTCCGGGGACATCATCACCACAAACAGCATCCCGCTGACGAACGGCTTGCCGCGAAAGCGGTAGCGGTACAGCGCCACGGCGGTAAGCGAGCCGATAAGCGTGGCGGCGCTGGCGGAAAACACCGCCATCGTCAGCGAATGCTTTGCGGCCTGCAGCAGGCTGTCGTTATTCATCAGCAGGCTGTACCAGTTCGTGGTGAATCCCTGCCAGTTGATGCCGAAGCGCGAGCTGTTGAACGAGTTCACGATCAGGATGATGATCGGAATATACAAAAAAGCGTAAATGGCGGACATAAAGCCGCCGCGAAGCAGGCGTCCGATCATTCCAGTTCCACCTTTTTATTCAGCAGGCGCGCCGCGCGCCAGTAAACCAGCAGCATCAGGCCCATCACCAGCGTCAGCGTAATACTCGTCGCCGCGCCAAACGGCCAGTCGCGGATGTTCAGGAACTGGCTCTTAATCACGTTGCCAATCAGCAGGTTCTTCGCGCCGCCCATCAGATCCGACACATAGAACAGCCCCATTGCGGGCAGCATCACCAGCAGGCAGCCGGCGACAATCCCCGGCATGGTCAGCGGCAGAATAATGCGCACAAAGGTTTGCAGCTTGCTGGCTCCGAGATCCCGAGCCGCCTCCAGCAGCGGCTTGTCCAGCTTCTCAATGCTGGAGTAAAGCGGCATCACCATAAACGGCAGCAGGATATACACCAGGCCAATGATCACCGCGCTCGGGGTGAACATGATGCGAATTGGCGTGTCGATAACCCCCAGCCAGAGCAGGAACTCGTTAAGGTAGCCCTTGGTGCTGAGGAAAATCTTCAGCCCGTAAATGCGGATCAGCGAGTTGGTCCAGAACGGCACAATCAGCAGGAAGAGCAGCAGCGGGCGCACCTTTTCCGGCAGCCGCGCCAGAAACCAGGCAAAAGGGTAGCCGAGCACCAGGCAGGCCAGCGTGGCTATCGCCGCCATGTTCAGCGAGTGCAGCAGCACCTCGGCGTACAGCGGGTCGGCCAGCCGGGTGTAGTTATCCAGCGTGAAGACCATGCTCACGAAGTTGTCGTTATCGCGAGTCAGGAAGCTGGTGACGATGATCATCAGGTTGGGCAGGAAGACAAACAGCAGCAGCCAGCCCACCACGGTGGCAATTACCACATTCTGGAATTTACGCGAGCTCTTCATCTGCCAGCACAACCTCCCAGCTTTCTACCCAGGTCACCGCCATTTTTTGATCAAGCGTATGGTCGAAGTCCGGGTCATCTTCGTTAAAGAACTCGCTGACCATCACCATCTTGCCGTTTTCCAGTTCGACGGTGGACTCCAGCGTCATGCCTTTATAGTTGCGCTCGCGAATGTAGCCAATCAGCCCGTCCACTTCTCTGGCGTCGTTGACCTCTTCCACGCGCAAATCTTCCGGGCGCAGCAGCACCTTCAGTCTTTGCCCGGCGGTAACCGGCTTGCTGACGAAGATATGGCATTCGCGGCCTTCGACGTTGGCCAGCACGCGCTGCTCGTCGCTGCGCTCGATAACCGTCGCGTCGAAAATGTTGATCTCGCCGATAAAGCTCGCCACAAACAGGTTCTTTGGCTCTTCGTAAATCTCTCGCGGCGTGCCGTCCTGCTCAATCCTGCCGTCGCGCATCACCACGATGCGGTCGGACATGGTGAGGGCTTCTTCCTGATCGTGCGTGACGAACACAAACGTAATGCCGAGCTTGCGCTGCAGGGCTTTCAGCTCGTTCTGCATCTGCTTGCGCAGCTTGTAGTCCAGCGCCGACAGCGACTCGTCGAGCAGCAGCAGGCGCGGCTTGTTCACCACCGCACGGGCGATGGCGACACGCTGCTGCTGGCCGCCGGAAAGCTGGCTCGGCTTACGCTGGGCAAACTCTTCCAGCTGTACCATTTTCAGCGCTTCGGTCACGCGTGGCGTTATTTCTGCCGCAGGCGTTTTCTGCATCCGCAGGCCAAAGGCGACGTTTTCAAACACCGTCATGTGCGGAAACAGGGCGTAGCTCTGGAACACGGTATTCACGTGGCGGTGCTCGGCGGGCACGTGGGTGATGTCCTGATTATCGAGCGTGATGTGCCCGGCATCGACGTTTTCGAGTCCGGCAATAAGGCGCAGTACGGTGGTTTTGCCGCAGCCCGAGGGGCCAAGCAGCGTCAGGAATTCACCATGATTAATGGTGAGAGAGAAGTCAGAAATTACGGATTTACCATCAAAGCTCTTGGCGACGCCTGCCAGGTTGACCAGCATGGCGTGCGAACGTGGCTGTTTATTCAATTTTTTACGCTGTCCCATAAATGACGTATCCGGAGCGGAGGATACGGGGTTTGTGATTAACCACCTTGGGTTTTGGCACGTTGAGTAAGGGCAGGCATTCTACGGCAAAGCGAGGGGATCGCCAAACCCGATGGCCACAAAGCCTGGCCGTTATCGTCTACGGTTAAGGGTAAGTTTAACGAAGGCTTTGTCACGTTCCGGGAAAACTATTTTTTTCCGTTACCGACTAAAAGTGACCTGACGCAATATTTGCCTTCTGCGGCTTATTGATAATTGATGTCACTAAAAACGAGGGTGGCTAAATGGATAAATTACTTGAGCGCTTTTTGCAGTATGTCTCTCTGGACACGCAATCCAGGCCCGGCGTTAAGCAGGTGCCGAGCACCGAAGGGCAATGGAAGCTCCTGCGCCTGTTAAAAGAGCAACTGGAGCAGTTGGGGCTGGTGGACGTCACGCTCAGCGACCACGGCACGGTGATGGGCACGCTGCAGTCGAACGTCGGGCACGCTGTCCCGGCCATTGGCTTTATCTCCCACGTTGATACCGCGCCGGACTTCACCGGCAAAAACGTGAACCCGCAGATCGTCGAGAACTACCGCGGCGGCGACATCGCGCTCGGCATCGGCGATGAGATCCTTTCCCCGGTGATGTTCCCCGTATTGCACCAGTTAATGGGCCAGACGCTGATCACCACCGACGGCAAAACCCTGCTGGGCGCGGACGACAAGGCGGGCGTGGCGGAAATCATGACCGCGCTGGCGGTATTAAAAGGCAAAAACGTGCCGCACGGCGATATCCGCGTGGCCTTTACCCCGGACGAGGAAGTCGGGAAGGGCGCGCACTTCTTCGACGTCGAAGCCTTTAACGCCGAGTGGGCCTACACCGTGGACGGTGGCGGCGTGGGCGAGCTGGAAAGCGAGAACTTCAACGCTGCTTCAGTGACCATCAAAATCGTCGGCAACAACGTGCACCCCGGCACGGCCAAAGGCGTGATGGTTAACGCCCTGTCGCTGGCGGCGCGCATCCACGCCGAAGTCCCGGCGGACGAAAGCCCGGAATACACTGAAGGCTACGAGGGCTTCTACCACCTGAACACCATGAAAGGCTCCGTCGACCGCGCCGAGATGCACTACATCATTCGCGACTTCGACCGCGAGCAGTTCGAAGCCCGCAAGCGCCGGATGATGGATATCGCCCAAAAGGTCGGCAAAGGCCTGCACCCGGACTGCTATATCGAGCTGGTAATAGAAGACAGCTATTACAACATGCGCGAGAAGGTGGCCGAGCATCCTTATATTGTCGAGGTTGCCCAGCAGGCGATGCGCGACTGCGACATCGAGCCCATCATGAAGCCTATCCGCGGCGGCACCGACGGCGCCCAGCTTTCCTTCAAAGGCCTGCCGTGCCCGAACCTGTTCACCGGCGGCTATAACTACCACGGCAAGCACGAGTTCGTGACCCTGGAAGGGATGGAGAAGGCGGTGGCGGTGATTGTTCGGATTGCGGAGCTGACGGCGAAGGCGGGTTGAGTCGGCTGATAAACTACTAATTATGGGAGGGGCTTTGGCCCCTTTTCTATAATATAATTTGGTTTGTTTTTTTGTTAACTGGCAGTGATTTTATAGACTTTTCATTTATTGAAATGTGATAAAAAGCATCAGTAATATTTTATCTTTATTCCAGCTCTTATATTCTGTCAAAGGGCTTTATAAGTTATTTAATTTTTCTCGTAATTTAATATTGCAGTGGGTGGTAATCGATTTTATTGTTTTTTCTTTTTATAACTAAAGTCAGAGAGGGATGTGTGACAAGTAACAATGATGATTTAGACCGATTGGATTTCATGATAAAAGTGGTAACTAGGACTGATGGTTTTCATAATTATGCAAATACTAAATCAACTGTTATACTTTCTTTTACAACAGCATTGTTGGCATTAATTATAGCTAATTTAGAGAATTGTTATACAATACTGAATTCAAGTCATATCCCTCATGTAAGATTTGTATTTACAATTTTAATATTCTCTGTTTTTTCATTGCTTTTTGCTGCTTTGTACTTCATATCAAAGACGATAATACCGAACACGGATAAGAGTAGAACAAAAAACATTTACTCATTTATTGATATATATTCAAACCTTACCGAAGATGAATATAAATCAGAGGTTGCTAGCGCGAGAAAAAATGAGTTGGTCATTAGCATGTGTGATCTTCAGTATAATCTATCTAATTCTTTGAATAAGAAATATTTTTACCACAAAAGAGCTGTTGTCTGTTTGACTAATGTATTACTAATTATTGTTATGTTATCACTTATTTTAATATTTAAATAAAGGTTGAAAATGGAATTTGAACGTATTTTTACTACTGCACAATTTGAATTAACTGATAGAGTTAAAAACTCAGAAAAAAAATCTTCTGTTTATGGGGCGCGATCCAGTGATGGCGCAGCTAAAGATTCTATAACCAAAGCTATACACGAATCGATTAAAGGCACTGCATCGATGGAAAGCAATTTAGACGGGATGCAACTAATCGATATATCAGGGGAAGGAGTTGCTAGAAAAAATATAAGGGAAATATTTGGAAAAGTGGGGGATCCAAGTATGATTATTGGATGCCATCCTGATTTTCATCACTTATCTAACAGTTCAGATCTTGAAAATGGTTATTCCATTACTCTTTTTATGGATATTGCGGGGTCGACCAAATTAGGAAAGAAATATCCTATAGAAACAGTTTTCAATATTAAAAATACAATAATAAAATATGCCATCGAAATCATACAGGCATTTGATGGACATGTGCATAGAATAATGGGTGATGCAGTAATGGCATTCTTCAGAACAAAGAGCCATGAAGAAAATGAAAACCTTATCATGAAAAATGCCGTGGACTCAATAAATTGTGCAACATATTTAATAGAATTTATGGAGAAAATAATAACGCCAATAATTGAAGAACAAGGCGCTGACGAACCAATTGGTATCAGAATTGGAGTGGATTATGGTGCTAAAGAAGATGTAATTTGGGGGAACTATGGCGCTTTTGGGGCATATGAAGTGACTGCGACATCATATAATGTTGATGTCGCAGCAAAATTACAGCATGCAGCTAAAACTAATACAGTTATGATAGGTTTTAATTTAAAAACATTACTGGGGCTTGGGCATGAATATATTTCTGTTATTGAAAAGTCAGGGCGACAACAAACTTATGTGAGGCCAAATTATAAAGTGGGTGACTCCCAAATAAATTACAAGCAATATAAATTCGATCACAAAAAATATTTTAATATTTTACCTCAAAATCTTAGAGGGAGTAAGTACAGGCTTAAAATAAACGAAACTGGAACTTATTATATTGGTTGCTCAACGACAATAGAGAAGCATGAAAAAATAACATTCGAGACATCAGTGAACTATTTTCCTGGACAAGAATTATTTTTAATTGCAGAGAAAAATAATACAGGTAAAGATTGTGGGAAAGAAAGAGGTATAAGTAAAAAATCATATCCAATGAGTGAAGTAGGCAATGGTTATTATACCGCATCTGTCGCAGAATCAACGGCTTATCATGGCATCCATCATATGGATTTTGAAATTCAAGATAGACATGGAAACGTTATTGATAAAGATAAGTGTGTTGGAGTGATTGTTTCACCTTCTATACTATCATAGTTGTTTTTATCTTTTGCTTAAAAAATCAATGCCTATGAAAGAATTATAAAGTTCTGTATTGTATGAATTTAAGAGATGACACTATAGTGTTTGATTTTATATGGTTGACTCGGTGCCAATTGGCACCGATTAGAATAATGGAAGTATCCTGTCAATGAACGTTGAAATTTAATTGAGATGCATCATGTATAGATATGAAAAATAGAGTTGTTGTATTGAGCGCCATTTTTACATTAGATGCAAATAACTCTCTCCTATTGTTGGTTTCCATTATAAACTCAGCGTCTGTTATATGCTGGGTGTTTTCTTCTTTAAATTAATAGACCCAGTGGTTGTCGAACAATATATAGTAATTTGATGCTTTAAAATTCCATATTTAATACATTCAAAAGCTTATTTGTGTAACGTGCTTTTATTTTAAATAAAAATTATTTTTTGAGATACTCAGCATGACTATGTATTTTAATTTGCTATCAATTAATCAAATTTATTTTTCTTAATAATACATACCCAAATGCAACCCAAGTTTCCAGTTATCACATTTCCGAGATCCCCCTCGAATTTTTTTAGTTTCCAATAATTATCCGGCAAACCACTGTTGACTTATCCAGTACAAAAAACAGAGGATAATAACCAAGAAGCAATCAAAGGTAACCGAAGAAAAAATTCGCCCCTGAAAGGTACACCAATACCAGACGAGGACTAACCACAACGTAACTTATAGGGAGTCACGCCATGGCTAATGCCGATAGTAACACATTCACGCACACGGAAATGACGAAGGATCAAACGATTATTGCTGAGGACATCGCAGCCTTATTAAAAATGCCGCTGGGCGCAAAGGATGATTTATTTCATGTGCTGCATATTTGCCGCTGCCGGGTGGATGAATTAATCGAAATAGATAACCACGCTGAATATCTCGCGCTGGCGGGGCGTTTGCTGGCAGGGTTTAGCGTGCTGAGAGTGGTTTTAGAGCATCCGCCGCCGCCGCATCTCATTGAACGGTTAAAGGTGGAAGATCAGAGGTACTCCCACCTTAGCCGTGATAAGGCACGGCGAAGGCGGGCAGGGAACCTGAGAATCAGGCAAGCGGCTCGTCAGCCAGGCCAGCCTTAAGAAGAAAACTCATCGTCATCGTCTAAGGCTTTCGCCCGCTGCCTCATAAAAACAACTTCCTGCGGGCTGGAAAGATTTACCTCATTTTTGCGCAGCAGCTTGAGGATATTAAACAGCAGTTCACTTTTGCTGGAGCCGACCATGCGCGGGCTGGCGACGTAGCCGGTCACGCTCAGGATAATGCCTTCCGGCCCTAGCTGGCTGAAGCGCACATACGGCGCAGGCGTCGGGAGGATCGCCTCATAGTCCTGATAGGCGCTGAGCAGTAAATCGCGCACCAGCTCCGGGTCAATATTGGTCGGGAAGGTCAGGGCGATGGTGACCACTCCCTGGGCATTGCCCATTGTGGCGTTGCGCACGTTCTGGGAAATCAGCTGTGAGTTGGGGACGATCATCGTCGAGCGGTCGCTGAGCTGGATCTCCGTGGCACGCACGTTGATCCGCCGCACGTCGCCCTCAATGCCGCCGATGCCGATCATATCGCCGACCTTGACCGGGCGTTCCGTCAGCAGGATCAGGCCGGAGATAAAGTTCTTCACAATCTCCTGCAGGCCAAAGCCGATCCCCACCGACAGGGCGCTGACAATCCAGGCCAGGTTGTTCCACTGAATGCCCAGCGCGGCCAGGGTGATGAGGATCAGCAGCACGTAGCCGACGTTGGTAAACAACGTAATTAGCGAGGCGCGAATGCCGATATCGGTAATGGTTTTGGGCAGCAGTTCCTGGCTGAGCCAGCGCTGGGTTACGCGCAGAATGTACAGGCCAATCACCAGGCAAAGCACGGCGTTCAGTAAATTGCCGGGCACGATGTGCAGCTGCTTCAGCCCGTCGCCGCTTAAAATTGTCACCAGCTTGCTGATAAGCAGGCTCGGGGTAGTGGTGCCAAAGGTCCCGTTAAACAGCGCGATGATGGTTATTAATAGCAGGGTGCATTTGGTGAAGGCGGTAAACACCACGGCCAGCTGCTCAAGGTGCCGGTCTTTAAACCGCAGCGACTTTTTCATCGCCTGGCCGGTGGCGGTGTGCGGTGAAAAAACGGCGGCGAAAAAGTCGGTGGCGAAGGTCACCAGATAATAAAACGCCATCAGCACCATGCTGAACCAGATCATCTGGTAAGTGAGGTAGCGGGCGAAGGCGATGTAGCCGATCAGCAGCGACGCCAGAATCACCAGCGAGGCGAGCATGATCAGCATGCAGACCAGCGCATCGAGCCGGGAACGTTTCTCGGCAGGTTCGCCTTCTTTTTCCAGTCGGCGGTGGGCGTGCTGCACGCGCACCATCATCACCAGCAGGACGCTGGCCATGACTGCGGAAATCAGCCCGTTGGCTCGGATCGTGGTGCCGAGGCTGGCGCCAATCGTATTATTAAAGAGATCGAGGCAGCCAATAAGCAGGCCCAGAATCGCCAGCAGCGGCGGGAAGTAACGCACGCTTTCGGCCACGCTGTCGTCGATTTGCACCAGCCGCCATGAAGGGCGTTTCAGGGAAAGGAACGCCCGGCCTGCGCCATAAATTAGCGAGCAGAACACGGCCAGTTGGAAGAAGCCGTCGACAAAATCGCTCATCTGGGGAGAGAACTCCTCCACCCGCGAAAAAGCACTTTTCACAATGGAAAGCGCCAGCATAATGGTAAACATGGTTACTAACGTGCTGGCCAGCGTGTTGAAGCTGCGGCGCAGGCGACCATCCGGCAAATAGGTGATATTGATCCACACCAGCAGCCGGTCAATCAGATAGCAGCCTGAGAACGCAATCCCGGCGGCGGCCACGAGCAGCCAGAAGGTGCCCCAGAACCACTCTGGCTCCCAGGCCGCCTGCCAGGTTTTCAGCAGCTGCTGGCAGAAGTCGTTGAAGCGCTGGATATCCACGGCCTGGGTGTCGGCTTCCTGCAGCCAGAAGGTGCCGCTTAGCATGCTGCCGCTGTTGGACGTCAGCTGCGACTTAAAATAGGTGCGGCGGAGATCGTTAATCTGAATGCCCAGCGCGCGGATATTGGTTTGCAGGCTTTGCGAGGTGCCGATCGCCTCATCAATCTGCTTTTTGTCCCTGTTTAACGCATTGCGCTGCTGGGAAACGCTGGCGGTTTCATTTCCCGCCCCAGACTCCGGCGCTGGCCCCAGAACCTGCAGCTGAGCCTGGACTTTCTCATGCATCGGCTGCAGCAGGGCGGCCAGGTTATCCACCTCCACGCCCAGCTTTTGCGTGGTGTCGAACAGCTTGATCAGCCGGCTGTCGGTATTGGTCTGGGAAACCTGCTGCTTAATGTTGTCTATTTGCGTTTTGTATTGCTTTAACTGCCCGGCAATCTCTTTGAGGCTGGGCTCCTGGCCTTCGGTTTGTGCGGCAAGGGTACTTTGGGGTGCCAGAAACAGGCCGATAAATAGCAAGAAGGTGGCGAGGAAAACAGGCAGCGATTTGCTCATGGGAAAATTCTCAATGTCCCTATTAATGTTTTTAAAGTATGGTCAGCGGGCGATCAGATTGCCATTTTTTATCATCGGCGGTCCAGAGGGGTTACTTATCCCGTTGGTCCAAAAGACCTGCTTTGTTTGGTTCTGGTCACACTCTTGTCAGATTCGGCTGCTTTAATCGTCGCAACGGAAAAAAGGGACAAAAAATGACGAAAAAACATGTGTTGCTGATGGTGATGCTGGCGGTCATGAGCGCTTCTGCGCTGGCTAAATCCACCTTAACGCTGTACACCAGCCAGCCCAATGAAGATGCGCAGACCACCGTCAGCGCCTTCGAAAAAGCGAACCCGGACATTGAAGTGAAATGGATCCGCGACGGCACCAGCAAGCTGACCGCCCGTTTACAGGCGGAGATGGCGGCCGGGGGGGCAGTGCCGGACGTGCTGCTGATTGCGGACAGCGTGACGATGGAATCCCTCAAGCAGCAAAACCTGCTGGCGGCTTACAAGTCACCCGAAGCCACGCGCTTCGATGCCCAACTGTATGACAAAGACGGCTATTATTACGGCACCAAGCTGATCACCACCGGCATAGCGTATCACAGCAAAGCCCCGGTCAAACCTGGCTCGTGGCTCGATTTGCTCAAACCCGAGCTGAAGAACATGACCACGCTGCCCAGCCCGCTGTATTCCGGCGCGGCGCAGATCCATCAGGCCGCAGTTATGGGCGCCCCGACGCTGGGCTGGCAATACTACGAAAAACTGAAGGCCAACGGGGCGATGCCGCAGAGTGGTAACGGCGCGGTGATGAACGCCATTGCCTCCGGCAGCAAAGCTTATGGCGTACTGGTCGATTACATGGCGATCCGCGAGAAGGCCAAGGGCGCGCCGATTGAGTTTGTATTCCCGACCGAGGGCGTGAGTATTGTCACCGAGCCGGTGGCGATGATGAAGGGCGCTAAAAATCCCGAAGCGGCGAAAGCGTTTATCGACTTCGTGCTCTCTAAGGCGGGGCAGGAGCTGGTGCTGAAACAGGGCTATCTGCCTGCCGATGCCAGCCTGCCGGTACCGCAGGGCTTCCCGCCGCGTGACAGCATCAAAATCATGCCGTTTGATGCCGCCCAGGCGCTGGCGGACACCGAAGCGAACAAAAAGCGATTTGCCGACCTGTTCGGTAGCCGCTGATTGATGCCTGGCCTGGCATTGTCCCGCCCCGACGACGGCAGCCTGATGAAAGGGCTGCTGCGTCTGCTTATCGTCGTCATTGCGTTATTGAGCCTGCTCCCCAGCCTGCAATTACTGGCCTCCGCGCTGCTGGACTGGCGGCTGGGCAGCCACAGCAGCCTGGGGCGCGTGCTCAGCAACCCGACCACCTGGGTCGCGCTGTGGAATAGCCTGTACACCAGCGGCCTGGGGGCGCTGCTGTCCCTCCTGCTGGGCAGCCTGTTTGCCTTTTGCCTCGGGCTGATGAACATCCGTGGCCGCCAGGCATGGGCGTTTCTCTTTATGCTGCCGATGATGATCCCGCCGCAGGTCACGGCCCTGAGCTGGCTGCAGCTGTTCGGGCCCGGCAGCGTGCTGCTCAACAGCCTCGGCCTGGCACCGGGTTTTGGCAGTACCAACCCGCTTTATTCCGCCGGGGGGATAGCGTTCCTGCTCGGTATCCAGCATGCGCCGCTGGTGTTTCTGACCCTGCGCACGCAGCTGCAAAGTTTGCCCCAGGAACAGATTGAGGCGGCGCGGCTGAACGGCGCTTCTCTTTGGCGGGTTTTCATCGACATCATTCTGCCGCTGTGCCGACCCGCGCTGTGGGCCGGGGCGGCGCTGGCTTTTGTTTCCGCCCTCGGTAACTTCGGTATCCCGGCGATGCTCGGCATCCCCATCTCCTATTTCGTGCTGCCCGTTTACATCTACCAGACGCTCTCCAGCTTTGGCCCGTCGATGCTGAACGAGGTGGCCTCGCTCTCGGTGCTGATGGGCGTGCTGGCCGTCGCGATTGTGACGCTGCAGGGGATTATGCAGCGGCGTTACGCTTTGCCGCTGATCGGCATGGCGGGGCGAGCGGCAAGTTTTGCTGCAGGCAAAGGGCGGCTGGCGGTGGAGATCCTGTTGGCGATCGTGCTGGGCGGGATGCTGGTGGCCCCGCTGCTGGCGCTGATTACTACTTCCCTGGTGCCCACGCTGGGCGTGCCGCTCAACGGCGACACGCTGACGTTTACCGCCTGGCGCGCCATTTTTGACGAGCAAAGCGCCACCTGGCGGGCGCTGACCAACAGTATGCTGCTGTCAGTCGGTGCCGCCGCGCTGCTGTTGGCGCTGAGCCTGCCGCTGGCCTGGCTACTGGTACGCCGCCCCAGCCGGTCGCTGCGCTGGCTGCACAGCCTGATCGACATTCCCTACACGCTGCCCGGCGTGGTGCTGGCTATTGCCTGTATTCTGCTGTTTGCGCGCCCGCTGCCGCTGCTGAACGTCAGCCTCAGCGGCACGCTGACGATTATCTTCTTCGCCTATCTGGCCCGGTTTCTTACCGTCTGCCTGAAGCCGGTTCACACCAGCATGCTGCAGCTGGACCCGGCGATGGAGGAGGCCGCGAGCCTGGCGGGAGCCGACGCTTCCCGGCGGTTACTGCACATCGTCCTGCCGCTGTTGGCCCCGGCGGCATTTGCCGGCGCGCTGCTGGTGTTTCTCACGGCGGTGAACGAGCTGACCGTTTCCGCGCTGCTCTGGAGCGCCGGGAAAGAAACCCTCGGCGTGGTCATTTTTAATCTCGACGAAAGCGGCGACAAAGTCATGGCGTCGGCGATTTCCGTACTGGTGGTGATGCTGGTGGCCGTGGTGATGCTGCTGCTGGGCGCGCTGGGGCGTTATTTACCGAAAGGAGTCATTCCATGGCAGAGCTAAGGCTGGACAAGCTCAGCAAAGTTTTTGGCGAACAGGCCGTGGTGCGGGATCTCAATCTGACGATCCCGGACGGGGCGTTTACCGCCTTGCTGGGGCCGAGCGGCTGCGGTAAAACGACCACGCTGCGGATTGTGGCTGGCCTTGAAGCGCTGAGCGGCGGTCGTCTGCTGCTGGGCGATAAGCTGCTGGCGGACAGCGCCACCCACGTTCCGCCGGAACAGCGTGACATGGGCATGGTGTTTCAGTCCTACGCCCTGTGGCCGCATATGACCGTGGGCGAAAACGTCGGCTACCCGTTGAAGCTGCGTAAGATTAACGGCGCCACTCGCCAGAAGCGGGTGATGGAGGCGTTGGAAGTCGTGGAGCTTGGGGCCTATTTCGGGCGCTCGCCTCAGGAACTTAGCGGCGGGCAGCGGCAGCGGGTGGCGCTGGCTCGTTGCCTGGTTTCGGAGCCGCAGGTGGTTTTACTCGATGAGCCGCTGGCGAACCTTGACCGCCACCTCCGCGCCACAATGGAGCAAACTTTTCGCGAATTTCACCGCCGCACGGGGGCGACTTTTGTTTATGTAACGCACGATCAGGCCGAAGCGATGGCGCTCGCCAGCCATATTGCCGTGATGCACCAGGGCGAGCTGATGCAGTGGGGCACGCCGCAGCAGCTTTATCAGCAGCCGCAAAATGGATGGGTGGCGCGTTTTATTGGCAAAGGCAGCGTGCTTTCCCTTGGCGTATCACCCGGAGCACGGCAGCTGGATCTGCCTGCATTGCATGAGGGTTTTGCTCATCCGGCGAGCCATAAAACCGTGCCGGTGCTGGTTCGTCCCGAGCATGTTCAGGTCGCGGATAGCGGGCTGAGTGCCAGCGTCGAAAGCTGTATTTATCAGGGAGAGCGGTATCTGCTGGAGCTACGTTTACAGGACGGGCAGGCGCTGAGCGCGTTTCATTCTGCGCCGCTGGCGGTGCAGCAAACGGTGCATGTGCAACTGTTACAGGGCTGGCGGCTGGATGCGGCGTGAGAGAGTCATAGTGTAAGCGGGAATATCCCGCCTTCGCCGTAATAAAAACGATGAAGGCGGGGCGGGTCTTTAGTCTTCGAAGAACCAGTAACCGCTGTTCACCAGCGCGGCCAACGTGGCCAGGAAGGAAGGATCTTCCAGCGCGTCACCTAACTTCCCGGCGTCCAGTTTGATATGACTGGCCAGAGCTTCCACCGCCGGGCGATGCGGGCTGTCGAGCTTCTCGCCGTTCACGTACACCTCACCGGCTACGCGCAGCACGCGCAGGCCGCCCAGGCGCACCAGCTTGTCGCCCTGTTGCAGCGCATCGTAGATTTCATCCGGCTGATAAGGTGGCTCCGGCGGCGCGACGTCCAGCTCGTGGCGGGACTGGGTAATAAACTCACCCAACCAGCTGTTAAAGGTCTCCGGCTGGTTGACGATGTCCAGCATCATGCCGCGCAGCTTGTCGACTTCCTGCGGCAGAATATCCGCCGGATGCTGGCGCTCAGGCACGTCCGGGTCGGTGTAACGCAGGCCGCCCAGCTCACGCTGCAGCACATAGTCAGCAAAGCCGCTGATAAGCTCGCGGCCGCTTGGCGCACGGAAGCCCACGGAGTAGTTCAGCGCGTTTTCCAGCGAGTAACCTTCGTGCGGGAAGCCTGGTGGAATATACAGAATGTCGCCCGGCTCCATCTCTTCGTCGATGATGGCGTCGAACGGCTCAACCTGGAGCAGGTCCGGGTGCGGGCAATGCTGTTTCATGGCGACTTTTTCGCCCACGCGCCAGCGGCGGCGGCCCACGCCCTGAATAATAAACACGTCGTACTGGTCAAGGTGCGGGCCAACGCCGCCGCCTGGCACAGAGAAGGAGATCATCAGGTCGTCAATGCGCCAGTCGGGGAGGGCGCGGAAGGGGCGCATCAGGGCGCTGGAAGGTTCATGCCAGTTGTTCACGGCCTGCACCAGCAGCGACCAGTTGTTTTCGCCGAGGTGATCGTAGCTCTGGAACGGGCCGTGGCTGACCTGCCATTTACCGCCCTGATGGCTGACGAGGCGGCTGTCCACCTCGTTTTCCATGGCAAGACCGGCAAGCTCATCCGGTGAAATAGGGTCGATGAAGTTTTTAAAGCCACGCTTCAGCACCACAGGGCGTTTTTGCCAGTAGCGTGCAATAAAGTCGGGCCAGTTTAAATCCAGGTGATAATCCATATTATTGTCTTCCTGCAGATGGAGGAGCCTGACACGGATTATAACGGATGGCGAGCCGGGTTACGGGACTATTTCACCCTTCATCCTGTTCCGGCTGCTGGCGGGCGAAAATAACTTCCATGCGCGCGCCGCCCAGAATACTGGCGCTGGTCTGGATCTCGCCGTTGTACTGCTCGACAATTTCTCTGGCAACCGACAGCCCCACGCCCTGGCCAGGGCGCAGCGTATCGGCCCGCTGGCCCCGGTCGAAGACCATCGCGCGTTTGCTTTCCGGTATACCCGGGCCATCGTCATCCACGATCAGGTGCAGCGTGTCGTCGGTCTGGCGGGCGGTGATTTCCACGAACTCCAGGCAGTATTTACAGGCGTTATCCAGCAAATTGCCCATCACTTCCATAAAGTCGTTTTTCTCACCAATAAAAGTAATTTCCGGCGACACGTCCAGCGTGATGTTCACGCCTTTACGCTGGTACACCTTGTTCAGCGCGGAGCACAGGTTGTCGAGCAGCGGCGCAACGGAATGCAGCTCGCGGCTAAGCAGCGTGCTGTTGCCGCGCATGCTGGCGCGATGCAGGTAGTAACCAATCTGCTGCGAGATGCGGCTGATTTGCTCCAGCATCACCGGCTCGGCCTGCTCGACGTTCATCTTGTCGGTGCGTAGCGAACGCAAGGTCGACTGTAGCACGGCGAGCGGGGTTTTCAGGCTGTGGGTTAAGTCCGTCAGCGTGGTGCGGTATTTGTCGTGTCGGTCACGCTCGGTGCGCAGCAGCTGGTTCAGGTTACGAACCAGGCTGGTCAGCTCGCGGGTCGTTTCCGGGTTGAGGCTGTCGCGGTCGTGTTTTTCCAGCTCGCGCACTTCCTGAGCCAGCTCCTGAATCGGGCGTAAGCTCCACCAGGCGGCCAGCCACAGCAGCGGTACCACCAACAGCAGGTTGGCCAGCAGGACGTAGATAAACCAGCTCCACACCATGTAAGAGCGCTTCAGCTCAATAGGAATGGTGTCGACCACCACCACAGTCAGCGCGGGCATGCGCGGCGTCGCGGGGTAAAGGTTCACCGCCACCGAGTGGGTCATTTCGTAGCCGTCGTCGCTTTCGTCATCGTGCATGTCTTTCAGCTGGGCGAGGCGGTCTTTATCGTTGTCCAGCAGGGCGCTACTGGTGGCGTAGTCGGCCTCCAGCTCGTGGAAACCGTTGCCGGTTAGCCACTCTTTCTGGATCTGCTGCACCACGTCCGGGACGTTGCGCTGCATCCACAGCAGCTTGCCGTGCTCGTCGTAAATCAGCGCCATGGTCGGGCTTTGTATGCTGATGTTGTCGGGCAAATCCACCTGCAGTTTGCCGTCCTTCCAACTGGAAAGCGTATAGAACAGGTTACTTTCGCCGCGCAGCAGGCGGAAAGTGGTTTTGTCAAAGCTGACGCTGTAGCCGACCAGCGCCACCAGGCCGTAGGCCAGGGACAGCACCATCACCACCGCGGCGGTAGCCAGTAAGAAGCGAACCCGCAGCGAGAGGGGCAGAATGTGGCGAAAAATTTTCAACATTTAGTGGAGATCGAATCGGTAGCCCTGGCCGCGCACGGTAGTAATCACTTCCTGCGGATATTCAGCCTGAATTTTTTTACGTAAACGGCCCATCAGCACGTCGATAGTGTGACTTTCGCGCAGCTCGGCGTCCGGGTAGAGCTGCAGCATCAGCGAGTCTTTGCTGACCACTTTCCCGGCGTTGCGGATGATGGTTTCCATGATGGTGTATTCAAACGCGGTGAGCTTGATCAGGTTGTCGTTGATCGACAGCTCGCGGCGGGACAAGTCCACCTGGAACGGCGGCAGGGAAATCACCTGCGAGGCCAGGCCGCTGTTACGGCGCATCAGCGCCTGCATGCGGGCGACAACTTCTTCCAGATGGAAAGGTTTGGTGACGTAGTCATCGGCCCCGGCGCCCAGCACTTCAACCTTATCCTGCCAGCCTTCGCGGGCGGTCAGCACCATAATAGGGATGGTGACATCGTGGCTGCGCCAGCGGCGGATCAGGCTCATGCCGTCTTCGTCCGGCAGCCCTAAGTCAACAATCGCAATGTCCGGCGTATGTTCATTCAGGAAATAGTCTGCCTCTTTGGCATCCTCGGCCGCATCCACCTGATGGCCCGCTTCACGCAGCTGTACCTTCAGATGATGGCGCAACAGGGCATTATCTTCCACAACCAGAACGCGCATCGTATTTCCCCAGTCTATTCATAGTATTGATAGTTTAGCGCTAATTATTCATGACAGGGAATAAACCTCGTATAAACAATGCCCTCATGAACATTAACGCTGAGTCAACAATGTAATACGGCTTAGGCCCTCACCCTAACCCTCTCCCGGAGGGAGAGGGTTAGGGTGAGGGCCGGGGTGAGGGGCAAACAGAAGGCAAAAAAAAGCCCTCCGAAGAGGGCCTTAAGATTACTTCAGCTCGTCAACCATGGTGGTGGCGCGGCCAATATAGTTGGCTGGCGTCATGGCCTTCAGACGGGTTTTTTCTTCTTCCGGCAGCTCGAGGCTGTCGATGAACTGCTTCATGCCCTCGGCGTCAACGCGCTTGCCGCGGGTCAGCTCTTTCAGCTTCTCGTACGGCTTTTCGATGCCGTAGCGGCGCATCACGGTCTGAATAGGCTCTGCCAGGACTTCCCAGTTGTGATCCAGCTCGTCCAGCAGGCGATCGCGGTTCACTTCCAGCTTGCTCACCCCCTTCAGGGTGGACTGGTAGGCGATCAGCGCGTAGCCGATACCCACGCCCAGGTTACGCAGCACGGTGGAGTCCGTCAGGTCGCGCTGCCAGCGGGAGACCGGCAGCTTGCTGGCCAGGTGCTGTAGCAGGGCGTTGGACAGGCCGAGGTTGCCTTCGGAGTTTTCGAAGTCAATCGGGTTCACCTTGTGCGGCATGGTGGAGGAGCCAATCTCACCGGCGATGGTCTTCTGCTTGAAGTGGTTCAGGGCCACGTAGCCCCACACGTCGCGGTCGAAGTCGATCAGGATGGTGTTGAAGCGTGCGATGCAGTCAAACAGCTCGGCGATGTAGTCGTGCGGTTCGATCTGGGTGGTGTACGGGTTCCACTGAATGCCCAGGGAAGTCACGAATTCTTCGCTGAACTGGTGCCAGTCAACTTCCGGGTAAGCGGCGATGTGGGCGTTGTAGTTACCGACCGCGCCGTTGATTTTGCCGAGAATTTCAACGTTGCCGAGCTGGCGGAACTGGCGCTCCATGCGGTAAGCGACGTTTGCCATCTCTTTACCCATGGTGGACGGCGTCGCAGGCTGGCCGTGGGTACGGGACAGCAGCGGGATGTCGCGATACTGCACGGCAAGGTCTTTCACCGCGTCGATGATTTTACGCCAGTATGGCAGCACCACGTCTTTACGTGCGGTGTCGAGCATCAGCGCGTGGGACAGGTTGTTGATGTCTTCGGAAGTACAGGCGAAGTGAATAAACTCGGATACCGCGTGCAGGGCAGGGATAGCTTCCACTTTCTCTTTCAGGAAGTACTCAACCGCCTTCACGTCGTGGTTGGTGGTGCGCTCGATGGTTTTGATGCGCGCGGCGTCAGCCTCACTGAACTCCGCAACGATTTTATCAAGGTAACCGTTTGCGTCCGCATCAAAAGCAGGAACTTCCTTGATCGCTGCGTGCGCGGCCAGCTTTTGCAGCCAACGTACTTCGACCTGTACGCGGAATTTCAGCAGACCGAATTCGCTGAAAATAGCGCGCAGAGCGCTGACTTTGTCGCCGTAGCGCCCGTCAACGGGGGAAACGGCGGTCAGTGAGGATAATTCCATAACAACTCCTGAGAGGTTAACAATGAGCGAGAATTTGTTTGGCCTGAGTGGTCAGGCGACTACGAGAAAACATTAACTGCAGGCGGCCACCGCCAACCTGATGCCACAACACGGCGGCACGAATACCGGCCAGCAGCGCGGCACGCACTTTGCTCTGCACCTGCGGGCTTTGCAGCACGGCAGGGGAGCCGGTGACCTGAATACGTGGGCCAAGCGGGCTGATGACGTCGACATAGATCCCGGCCATGGCGCTCAGCAGCGTTTCGGACTCGAGATCGAAGTGTTCCAGCTGGCGCTGCAGGCCGTTAATTTTGTTGCCGAGCGTGTCCATCGCGCCTTTGGCGGCGTGGAGTTTACGCTCCAGCACCATCAGGCTAAGCGTGTAGCGCGTCAGCTCGGCGTTCAGGCCCTGACGGTTGCTGGCATTCAGCACGCCGAGCAGGGTTTCAAGCCCGAGCTTAAGGTTAGCTTCGCTGCCGCCAAAAACGTCCAGGGTTGAACCCGGATTCTGGTCAATCACGCTGTTGAGCGAGACGTGAAGCGCGTCGCTGTCGCAATGACCCTGATGGGCTAACTGCTGCACCAGACGGGCTGACTGGCAAATGCCGGCCAGCGCGAGAGTAATGTCGTAGTAGTTTTTAGCCACAGGGCTGCGTCCTTGTGTGTAATTAACTGACGAGCGGCAAACGCTGCTCAATAATACCGCCGCCGAGGCACACTTCGCCGAGGTAGAACACCGCGGACTGGCCTGGGGTAACGGCGGCCACCGGCTCTTCAAAGCGCACTTCTATGCGTTCGTCATCCAGCGGAGTAATCGTGCAGGGGATATCCGTCTGGCGGTAGCGGGTTTTTACCGTGCAGCTCAGCGGTGCGGTTAAAGGTTCGCGATCCACCCAATGCAGCTGCTGGGCAATTAGCCCAACGGACATCAGGCGCGGATGGTCATGGCCCTGCGCGACGACAAGAATATTGTTGGCGACGTCTTTATCGACCACGTACCACGGATCTTCAGATCCTTCTTTGGTGCCGCCGATACCGAGGCCTTTACGCTGTCCGAGGGTGTGATACATCAATCCCTGGTGCTCGCCTACGCTTTCGCCGTCCACGGTGAGGATTTTGCCCGGTTGTGCAGGCAGGTAGCGGCCCAGGAAGTCGCGGAACTTGCGTTCACCGATGAAACAGATACCGGTGGAGTCTTTTTTCTTCGCGGTGACCAGATCCAGCTCTTCGGCAATGCGGCGCACTTCCGGTTTTTCCAGCTCGCCGACCGGGAACAGGCTTTGGGCGATTTGCTCGTGGCCGAGAGTATAAAGGAAGTAGCTCTGGTCTTTGTTGCCGTCCAGGCCGCGCAGGAGCTGGCTTTTCCCGTTTACGTCAGCGCGACGCACGTAGTGGCCGGTGGCGATGTAATCGGCACCTAAATCTTCTGCGGCAAATTCGAGGAAGGCTTTAAATTTGATCTCTTTGTTGCAGAGGATGTCCGGGTTTGGCGTGCGCCCGGCGTTGTACTCTTCGAGGAACAGTTCGAACACGTTGTCCCAGTACTCTGCGGCAAAGTTAACGGTGTGCAGTTCAATGCCCAGCTTGTCGCAAACGGCCTGCGCATCGGCTAAATCTTCCGCTGCGGTGCAGTACTCCTCGCCATCGTCTTCTTCCCAGTTCTTCATGAACAGGCCTTCCACCTTATAACCCTGCTGCATCAACAGGTAAGCGGAGACGGAGGAATCGACACCGCCGGACATCCCGACGATCACTTTTTTCTGGCTGTTATCAGACATGGAGAGACTCACGACATTGAACTTGAAAGCGGCGTATTCTATCACGCAGCCTGCTACTTGACACCCTCTGTAAACGGCCAGTTAAAAGCCCCCAGCATAGACAGGGGATAACGCGGCTCCTGCTGATAACAGCGAATGCTTTCCGCCACCAGCGGCGAGCGCAGGTTTGTTGCATTTATAATGGTTTCGGCATCGAGCCACAGGCAGCGGTCAATATCGCTGTCGTGCGGCGTGGTCGGCAGCTGTTTGTCCAGATCGATAGCAAACAGGAAGCGCAAGAACGGCGTGTTGTCCGGGGCAATCCACTGGTGCATGCGGATAAAACTTTGCGGCTCGGCGGTAATACCCGTTTCTTCCCACAGCTCGCGTTTGGCGGCCTCGAGCAGCGTTTCGTCGGCTTCGAGGTGCCCGGCGGGCTGGTTCCACAGTGCCTTACCCTGAATGGTTTCTTCGACGACTAAAAACTGGCCTTCGGCCTGCACAACGCAGGCCACGGTGACGTGAGGTTTGAACATGAGCTTTCCTTACGCGGAGGTGAGTGGGAGTTCGCGCCAGCTGCCCGGCTCGAGGCCGTCGAGGGTCAAATCCCCCATCGCATAGCGGATCAGTCGCAGGGTAGGGTAGCCAACATGCGCGGTCATGCGGCGAACCTGGCGGTTGCGGCCTTCATAAAGCGTGATTTTCAGCCAGCGGGTGGGAATAGCCTTGCGTTCGCGAATCGGCGGATTGCGCGGCCACAGCCATTCCGGCTCTGCAACCAGCTCGGCCCCTGCCGGAAGCGTAGGACCGTCGTTCAGCTCAACGCCGCTACGCAGGGCTGCCAGCGCCTCTTCCGTTGGCTCGCCTTCAACCTGGACGTAATAAATTTTGCCGGTACGTTTGCCGGGCTGGGTCAGTTTTGCCTGCAGCGCCCCGTCATTGGTGAGCACCAGCAGCCCTTCGCTGTCCCGGTCGAGACGGCCTGCGGCATAGATACCCCCTAAAGGAATGTAATCCTTCAGCGTGCTGCGCCCCGCTTCGTCGGTAAACTGCGGCAGCACATCGTACGGCTTATTGAAGATAACCAGCTTCTTTGGCCCGGCAGGCTGCTTGCGTCTGGTTGCAGGGCGGGTGCCTGAACGCATCGGGCGGCGCCCCTCGGAATTTGGTTTTCTGGTGAAACTGCTTTTGTCATTCACGTGCTAAGTTCTCTGCCGTGTTGATAGCCGGATAAAGCCGGGATTTGAGTTTTCTTGTGGCGGATTACTGCCCGGTCACGCGTGCATTGTGCGAACGACGCAGGTCAGTCATGATTTTATCTTTCAGGCTACCTTTTTTGTAGCAAAAATAGGCAGGTTCATCGAAAGGCGGCATGATCTTTATCACGTCCCCAGCTTTAACACCCCGAGTCACGCCGAAGAGGCCTATTTGATAAGTACCGTTAATTTTACGGGGATTGTAGTCTTTCTCGTAAAAAGCAAGAGCCGGTGCATCGTCTTCACGAACCATAGAGTTCCAGGCGTTCACTGCCTGGGTATTCATGGTGAAACCAGTATAGGTTTTGTTTTTTACCGTGAACTGCCGAAACGCTCCCGTCTGGTAATCCACATCGAGAACGGCCGTCCACTCAGTTTCCAGGCCTTCAGTGATGGCGGATTCTTCACAGGTATATGAAACAGGTGCGGCATGCGCAATCCCGGCCACACCGACAAGAGTGGCGACGGCGAAAGGCAAAAATTTCATTCTATTGTCCTTACAGAAGACATAGCCTGGCGCTACAGGCTGACTTTGAGGTGGGTTTATTGCGCCCGAATCTTATCACAAATGAGGTGTTATGGCGCATCAGGGTGATGTCCGTTGCAGAAGATGTAACAAAATTCAAATACCATCACAGAAATCTTTTTCGTTTTGATTTGTCATAAGTTCCTCTATTCAGGGATGAATGTTATGTTCTTGATGGCACAGAAATTTGATTCATAAAACGGCAATAACTAAACAATTTTTAGCTGAATTGATTCAGTCGTACCAACGTAAAAGATGAGTGATTGGCGCGAGCCTGATATTGCAGTAGTATGAGCCCGCAAATTACAAATCATTAACAAAAAACCAGAAGCGCTCGAAGGAGAGGTGAATGGAAAGCAAAGTAGTCGTTCCGGCGGAAGGTAAAAAGATCACCCTGCAAAATGGCAAAATCAACGTACCTCACAACCCAGTGATCCCGTTCATTGAAGGGGATGGTATCGGTGTGGACGTAACCCCAGCCATGATTAAAGTGGTGGATGCTGCCGTGGCAAAAGCCTACAACGGCGAGCGGAAAATTTCCTGGATGGAAATCTATACCGGCGAAAAATCTACCCAAGTTTATGGCCAGGACGTCTGGCTGCCAGAAGAAACTCTGGACCTGATTCGTGACTACCGCGTTGCCATCAAAGGCCCACTGACTACTCCAGTCGGCGGCGGTATTCGCTCCCTGAACGTTGCGCTGCGTCAGCAGCTTGACCTCTACGTTTGCCTGCGCCCGGTACGTTACTACCAGGGGACGCCAAGCCCGGTTAAGCAGCCTGAGCTGACCGATATGGTTATCTTCCGTGAGAACTCCGAAGATATCTATGCTGGCATCGAGTGGAAAGCGGACAGCGCCGAAGCGGACAAAGTGATCAAGTTCCTGCGTGACGAAATGGGTGTGACGAAAATTCGTTTCCCTGAGCACTGCGGGATCGGCATTAAGCCTTGCTCCGAAGAAGGCACTAAGCGCCTGGTTCGCGCGGCCATCGAATACGCAATCACCAACGACCGTGATTCCGTGACCCTGGTGCACAAAGGCAACATCATGAAGTTCACCGAAGGCGCGTTCAAAGACTGGGGCTACCAGCTGGCTCGCGAAGAGTTCGGCGGGGAACTGATCGACGGCGGCCCGTGGGTGAAAATCAAGAACCCGAACACCGGCAAAGAGATCGTTGTGAAAGACGTGATCGCCGATGCGTTCCTGCAGCAAATCCTGCTGCGTCCTGCTGAATACGACGTTATCGCCTGTATGAACCTGAACGGGGACTACATTTCTGATGCCCTGGCGGCACAGGTTGGCGGCATCGGTATCGCACCGGGCGCAAACATCGGTGACGAGTGCGCGCTGTTCGAAGCCACGCACGGTACTGCACCTAAATATGCAGGCCAGGATAAAGTAAACCCAGGCTCCATCATCCTGTCCGCAGAAATGATGCTGCGTCATATGGAATGGTTCGAAGCGGCAGACCTGATCGTTAAGGGTATGGAAGGCGCTATCGAAGCTAAGACCGTAACTTATGACTTCGAGCGTCTGATGGATGGCGCTAAGCTGCTGAAATGTTCAGAGTTTGGCGACGCTATCATTAAACACATGTAATCAGCGCCGCTGGTGATGTGACAACGGGAACCTGATGGTTCCCGTTTTTTATTGTTAAGTAATATTTGTTTCGAGTTATTTTTTAGGTGAGATGCGTTTGGTTTTTCGGATATATCGTAGTAATAAATCGCAATGATAATTATCATTCTATTGGCTACATGACGTAGCATCTCTGGAGATGATGATGGCTTCGTATTATGTAAATACAAAAAAGCAGTTCAATGGTGATAATGAAGTTCACGTTTATGGATGTAATTATTTGCCAGCTGAAAGCAATAGATTATTTCTTGGCGATTATAGTTCTTGCCAGTCAGCAGTGACTGAAGCAAAGCGAATTGGTTATAATGCTAATGGGTGTTTTTACTGCAATAAACCCTGCCATACTACTTGAATAAAAATAATATTAAGGCCACTAAGTTGGCCTTAATATCTCAGAAATGAAAAGTGACATTGATTCTCTATTTATCAATAACCCGTACATCCGGATGCTTTTCGCTCGCCGCCTCATGGTAAATATCCCCGAGCCAGCCGGGGAGTTCATCCTCCGTCAGCCATGATGGAATGACCACATCATAAATCCGGGAATGTTTCCCCTCATTAGGATCAACACGATAAAGCAGCCATTGCTCACCTACTTTCTTTATGCCCAAACGCCTGCCAAAGACATCGAATTGCAGCATACATCCTCCGAAGTGCCCATATATTTATGAATGATAAACGCTGTCGGAGATGTTGAACAACGAGTATTTAGTGGGCGTTTTTCCTCTTGTAAAATTCAGACATAAAAAAATCGTGAAATGTTACGGAGTTGTATCAATGAGTTATTTGACGGCGTTGCGAAAGGGAAAGGGATCGGGAAAAAATCCCAGTTTTGTCTGAGTGCTGTTGTGGTAGTTTTGAAAGACAGGGACTTTATTTATGGAGTGATTATGGACAAGGGCAAGCAAGTTTTCGAGGAGTTTCATCCTGAAATGCTGCAGGTAATTGGCACAGCTGTGGTACAGCTGCTGGCGGGAGAAGAGACGTTATCACGTGAGTCGATAGCCGATATGGTACACAAGCTTTACGCACATGGCCTGGACGATGCGGCAGTACAAAGGGCGGTTGATGTCCTGATCCTGGGGTAGGCGTGAGTCTTTGTCCGGCTGCTCATCTCGCTATTTATCGCTGATTCAGCGGAGAATAGTCAGTTTTAAACTGATTGTCGTCACCGCGCAGGATGATGTTAAAATCGCAGATGATTATCATTATCATAAAAAGGACTGTTTATGAGTAAGACGCTCATCATCTGCGCTGTATTGTTTGCCACCCACGTTTATGCCGCGAATAAACCTGCATCGGAGCTGGTCTGGAGTGAGGCGGAAGAGGAGCCAGGCTGCCACGGGAACGTGTGCCTGAGCAACGAAGAGAAGAAACCGCAAAATATGTATGGCAAGCTTGATAAAGGTGACCAAAAGCTGCTGTCCGACCCTTACTCTAAGTACGATCGCGATAACAGCAATAGCACCGCACGTGCAGGTGTGACGTTTAAATGGGATTAATAGATAAAAGGCGCTGAACGCGCCTTTCATTTATTCATTAAAGGGATTTTTATGCTGTCGTAAATACTCAACGCCAAATTCATGAGAGGCAAAATCATTGATATGGCCGACATCACGATAGACAGGAACGCCATTAATATCAGTTTTGCATACATTACCAGAGCACTGAGCATCTTTAGGATCAATAATAATGAGTGTTGGGTAAGTTTTCTGTAGCCGGTTAAATAGCTGTGGGAACCACTCACTGCTATCATCTGTCCTTGTATTCGTATTACAACTGTTAGATACGTATTTTTTTCTGAACTTCACACTGTCATAAAAACAGTGCATGAAATTATCCGGCATAGTGTATATTTGCTTGATAATCACTGGTCGTGCACCTGACTGTATAATAATGTCTAAGGCTTGCTTCATTGCTGTTTCGATACGTTGATGTGACAATTCCATCGAACGCGGGTCTTGCGGATGATTGACGATATTGTCACCAGCGTAGTTACTCCAGACCTCACCAATAATTACATAGTCGAAGTGTCCTTGCCGAATGTTTTCATAGAACTTGTCACTGTCATCATGGCATTTTTGATAAACGGTATCTTTGAAATACCACCAGTCAAACAGGTAGACACCCGGTAACGTTAAGCAGGACGAGGTGGCCTGAGCTAAAACTGACATATGGGCGTTCTTACCCAGTACATCAAAGAAGCTCCAAAAATGATTGGAATGTGAGTCGCCAATCAGCAATGCCTTTTTAGCGGCGTTTACATCACCGATCGTACAATTTTTATTCTCTAGTTCGCTGCTACCATCGATGCAGTATTTTCTGTCGCGTGACTCATGTTGCTTGAGAGTGAGTGCAACCTGCTGAAACTGAGATCCAAAACGCCTGCTAAGGCCATCCTGCTTTTCGGAAATAGCGCTGAGTACCACGAACAATAATGCGGGGAGCAATGCCAGATAAATAAAGGATTTTAAGAGTGGGATGCGTATCTTCCTGAAGGGTTTCTCTATGAAAAGGTAAGAAAGCCACGCCAGCGAAAACGTGAGTGCTAAGCAGACTGTCGTAAATATCCCGTTTTCTTCAAAACCCAAATATCTTCCTGCAGCAAAAATCGGCCAGTGCCATAAATAAAGGGAGTAAGAAATCGTACCGATAAATACCAGGGGAGGAATTGATAGTGCACGGGTAACAATTCCGCCTGAGACTGAGCCAACGTAAATAAGTGCAGCTGAGGCTGCGGCAACAATAACGGCATGATAATCAGGATAACCAAGGACGATATTTGTTCTGGTAGCGCAGTAAAACAGCGCACCCAAAGCTGCCAGCCCAATACAAGTGGCCATAAAGTTATTGGGCTTCAGGTTTTCACTCTTTAACATTATCAGACAACTACCAAATAAAAACTCAAATATTCGGGAGCTTAAAAAGTAGTAACTTTTGTCTGGAAATGCCTGTGACAGATACAAGGATAAAGCGACCATAGCCAACGTAGTAGAAATGGCAACAGGGCTGAGCCATCGGGATGGAAGATATTTATGAAGAAGGAGTAATGCTGCCGGCAGGACTAAATACCATTGCCATTCTATTGACAGTGACCATGTATGGAGTAATAACAGAAATGCTGTGTCTGGTGCAGCGTAAGCCGTTGTTGCTCGAGAAAAATACTGATTTGAGGTAAACAGTGTTGTGTACTTGGCTTCGCGTAAAAAGTGGGTAAAATCTTCCGGAAGATAAAAAATTGTCGCAATTATCAGACTAAAAAGGATCGTTGCAATCAACGCAGGTTGTAGACGCCAAAGTCGGCGAACATAAAAATCGGTGACAGAAAGTTTGTTGTTATTTAATGCACTAGTGATGATTGATGTGATAAGAAAACCTGAGATAACAAAGAAAATGTCGACGCCAATGAATCCTGATGGAAAAAGGGTGAGTCCTGCGTGAAAAATGAGCACAAACAGAACCGCAATGGCTCTCAATCCATCAATATCTGAACGGTAACGCATCAAGCTGCCTCTAAAACTTTTCGCTGAAAACCTCTTTTGAGGTTTCTTGTCATTGTTGTGACAATATTTTATCTACTGAATCCCCCTAAAGAAAGCGAATCTGCTGCCAGGGGATAAACGTTTCCAAAGCCCGAGCTTTGTCGTAAATTTGTGAGACATCTACGGCAAATGCTGTGGATGAAGAAAGTGCAGGCGCGATCATCAAAATCGGCCGTGATAATCTCATCTCTCTCGCCCTGGTTTATTATCAATTAGTGAACAGCATAGCCGTTTTTCCCTTCACAGGTTATAAATTTGGGGCTTAAATGCTACCGTAAGATCAAACAGATAAGCCGGAGGCGAGATGGATAAAAAAGCAAAAGACGAAGAACTGTATCAGGAGATGTGCCGCGTGGTGGGTAAGGTGGTGCTGGAGATGCGGGATCTGGGGCAGGAGCCGAAACATATTGTGATTGCCGGCGTGGTCAGAACCATGCTGGCGAACCATAAAATCAAACGTTCCCCGCTGACGGACGAAGCGATGGCACACGTTATCCAGGCGCTGGGCTATGAAGTTTAGCTCGCGACCGTCGACAATATAACCCCATCAGGAATCACCTATGATTGCCAGTATTCTTATCGGCCTGATTGCTTTGATTCATCTTTATATTCTGGTGCTGGAGATGGTGCTTTGGGATAAACCTGCGGGGCAGAGAGCCTTTGGTTTGTCTCCCGAGTTTGCACGTCAGTCGAAAACGCTGGCGGCGAATCAGGGCTTGTATAACGGGTTTCTGGCTGCTGGCTTAATATACGGGCTGCTGGCGGCGAGCAGCGGCTATGAATTTAAGCTGTTTTTCCTTATTTGTGTCCTGATTGCCGGTTTGTTTGGTGGCTTTACAGCCAGCAAAAAAATACTTTATGTTCAGGCTCTACCTGCGGCATTGGCATTGATGGCATTATTGGCGGGAATATAATCGAAAAAACCCGGCAAACGCCGGGTCACCATAAGGCTATCATCATTAATATAATTGGCGATCGACCGGATCTTTTTTGGAGTGGTTCCGGACCCTCCAGAGGAGGAGATAATATAGGCATATTCGATAGCGAATGAGGGTTCATCAAGCTACCGAAGCCAAGAAATTATCCTGAGTCGTTGTCGTTAGCAAGTGCCTGATGACGTTTTTTTTCGAATATGAATTATAAAACTAAATTTTCCAGAATAATCGGCCTGAACAGATTCTAAGATTCGTCTATCCTTTATGGGGTAGGCTTGTTCTTTCGAATGGATTAACCGAATTTATCAGGAGTTTATATGGGCTTTTGGCGAGTCGTTTTCACAATTATCCTGCCTCCATTAGGCGTGCTTATCGGCAAAGGCTTTGGCTGGGCCTTCATCCTCAACATCCTCCTTACCCTGCTGGGCTACTTCCCTGGCCTCATCCATGCGTTTTGGGTGCAAACCCGGGATTGATGCAGCGGTAACGTCTCCCCCTGGCTTCTCTGAACCAAAAGACCTCCAGGCGGCGTAAGCAAACAATATGCAGTTCGTGCAAGCACTCAGAGCCCACTTTT